>JAGRAE010000003.1 GCA_020435005.1 Bdellovibrionales bacterium | reverse complement strand
TTGAATGTGATGCTTTTTGCTAAAAGCATTAAGAATGGTTTGAATTTCTTGGTCAAAATTTCTGAATGACCATTTTTTTACAGCTTTAGTGGAACGCAGAACCAAGTGATTAGTTGAACGAAAGCCAAGCGGTCTTTTGCGTTTTTGAGGATGTTTATGACTTCCCCCATGGTCGGATTTTTCTTTCTTAAATCCAGCTTGATCAAACTGTAATTGTTTCGATTTATTCATTAGTGCGAAGGTATACAATACAGGCTTAAAAGTCAAGCCCCTTTATTCAATGTATAAACATATGGATTCAATTACAAATGCAACAGTAGGTTAAAAAATTGCAATATTTGTTTGATGAGCCATCTAGTATCATTCAAAGAACTACAAAACATATGGCCGTAATAAATTTGCGGTAGAGACTCAAGGTTTGTGAATTAAAGGTTTGTGAATTAAAGGTTTGTGAATTAAAGGTTTGTGAGTTGGGAATTCTCACGCCTCATTAAAACCTGTCATACAAAGTAGATTTTGTGCTCGTTGTAGACTTCTCAAAACAAAGACTCGAGAAGTAACGCTCGATTTATCAAATTATAAAATAAAAAAAGAATTTAGAGAGCGTAATAACAAGATAAATCCGCAATTAACGGGAGCAGTTAGAATTGGGTTTATTGACTCAAATTGAGATGCTAACATTATTTACAACTCACAGAATTTTAAATATTTTTTCTTTCCAGATGAAATATATTGGGGTTTTAAATGGAATGATGTCTGCAATAGACAGACTTAAGGGGTAAGGGAAATGAATTTCTATCTAAAAATCAGAAAATTTTTATATGTTTTTATTTTCTTATTTTCTATTGGTTTTGCTTTTCAGAATTGTGCAAAAAAAGACGGAAGCTTATTTAGCAATTCTGAACTAGAACAAGTGGAGTCTACTGAACCGGAAAATACTAACCAAAATGAATTTATTCCTGGATCCACTGAAGAACCAAAGAGTTCTCATAGTTTTAATTATGAGTTTAGACAACTGAAAATTACTCATGAAGCAAAAGCGATAAGTTTTAAAAATAAATTCAACAATCCAGTTGTTTTAGTAGGTCCTACTACGTCAAAAGATATTGAATCTGGAGTAGTTAGAATTAGAAACTTAACGCCAGAGGGATTTGAGATTTACTTCCAAGAATGGGGTTATATAAACAACAAAGAACATTCAGAAGAGTTAGTTGACATATTAGCAATTGAAGAAGGTGTCTACCAACAAACAGATGGAAGCGTTTGGGAAGCAAAAAATATTGATTTAAAAGCAGAAAATATTGAAACCAATAACCCTAAATATTTTGATTTTAAAGAATTTAATTTTCAACACACAGTCAGTAGTATAGCTCCCATCATATTTGCTTCCGTCGTCTCTGAAAATGGTAAAACTCCTGTAACTGTAAGGCTATCAGATATTGGTGCAAAGAGCTTTAAAGCTAGCTTAAGAGAGCAAGAAAATTATATTGATGGTCATACACAAGAGGTTGTGAGTTATTTAGCTATTCATTACCCAGAAACAAACTCTTCGATTATTTCAAATATTACACAACTCGATGGCACAAGTGTTCCTTATGATATTAGATTATTTGACATAGATAGCAATGATAGTGCTCCCATTCTGGGAACATCCTATTATTTGCAAGAGGAACAGTCTGATGATAACGAAATTAGCCATTCGTTTGAAAGAGCTGCCGTGCTGAGAATCGGCAATAGAGTTTTGGCTCAAGTGCAGGGATTGAATGGTGGTGATACATTTGTTATACGGCGAA
The DNA here is from genome assembly GCA_020435005.1 of Bdellovibrionales bacterium. Lineage (GTDB taxonomy): Bacteria > Bdellovibrionota > Bdellovibrionia > Bdellovibrionales > UBA1609 > JACKAN01. The sequence continues at coordinate 48,754 of JAGRAE010000003.1, read as the reverse complement.
GATAATTATTCAACAATCAATTCAAAAGGCAACTTTTCATCTGCATTGGGGTCTTTTAACCAATCCAGATTCTCCTCAAGTGTAATAACCTTCTTTTGAACACCAGGTGGCCAATTAAAATCTTGATCTTCGTAAAAAGAGGTGGACTTTTTCATATAATCTACCCAAATAGGTAAGGCGCCACTAGCTCCAGTTAATTCACTTGAAATGTTGTTATCGTATCCCACCCAAGTAATTGTTAGGTCTTTGGGTGTAAAGCCAACGAACCATGCATCTTTTGTGTCTGATGTTGTTCCTGTTTTTCCAGCGGCGACTTTATTGAAACCTAATCGTTTTGCAAGACGGGCAGTTCCTGAATTTAAGGTTTGCTTCAACATTCCTACGAGTTGAGCTACTTTTTCTGGAGAAACTTGTAGTTTATCATTCAGTTCACTTTCGTAAAGTAGGTCACCGCTATGACTTTTTATTTTATTAATAATATTTAAATCGGGCACAGAACCCATGCGCGCTATACCCGAATAAATTTTTGCAACTTCAAAAGGCTGCATCTCAAATGCTCCTAAAGTTAAGGCGGGAACAGGTAGAATTTCAGAGTGCATTCCCATCCGACGAGCAACATCTATTATATGTTCTAAACCAATGTTAACTCCTAATCGCGCGGTGGCCACATTTATGCTGTTTTTAAGAGCGTAATACATTGGAATAATACCATTAAACTTTTTCTCATAGTTTTGAGGCTGCCATGTCTGACCTTCATATTTATAAATAAATGGCTCATCTGAAATCATAGTCAATGGAGAGTAGGGTTTTCCTGAAGGAGTTTGACTCTCTAGTGCCGAGAGATAAACTAATGGCTTAAAAATAGAACCCACTTGTCGTCGACTGTCGACGGCTCTATTAAATTGACTAACGCGAAAATCCTTTCCACCTACGAGAGAAACAATCCCACCACTTTCTAGATCAATATGTATGAGCAACCCTTGCAAAACTTCGCCTTGCTTTTTTAACGCATTAATTTTTTTATTATGCTGTTCTAAATTTTCAATACCATTTTTGATAGCTAAGCGGGCGTTCTTTTGCATGTCTAACTGTAAGTAGGTATAGACTTTAAGTCCTTCTTCTGAATAGTGAGGCAGAAAGTTCATTTCTTTTAATTTCTTAAAAACAGCATCAACATAATAGGGTGCAGACTCAATAACCATACGGTTTTCAGCGTTGGGCAGTGAGTATTCATGAGCTGTTTCGTATTGGTTTTGATCGATCATGTTTTGTTCCAACATATGCTTGAGAACTTTTGCTCTCCTTTCTTTCGCTTTATCAGGATTTCTAAAGGGGTTGTATCTTCCAGGGTTATTTAAAACAGCAGCGAGCAGCGCACATTCTGACAAATTAAGATCATTAATATTTTTATTTAAATAATGAATGGAAGCGGCTCCGAAACCACGCACTTGAAAGGGTCCATTTTGTCCCATGTAGATAACATTTAAATAATTCTCTAAAATTTGTTCTTTGCTGAATTTAGTTTCTAAAACTAGTGACATTACAATTTCGGAAATTTTTCTCTTTATGGTTTTTTCTGATGATAAAAAGTAATTTTTTACAAGTTGCTGCGTGATGGTACTTCCACCCTGTGCATAATAACCAGAAGTTAAATTTTTAATGGCTGCTCTAACAAAGCCCAAAGGACTAAAACCTTTATGTATTAAGAAGTTTTTATCTTCAATGGCGGTGACAGCTTGGGAACAATACAAAGGTATATCTGGAAGGCTTAACACCTGACGGAGAATGGGTTGGTCGCCATAATACTGAGCGAATAAATGTGGGGGAAGTGAAGTTTCATCTATAGCTTCAAGTGGCTCACCTTGATAATTGGACAAAATTTTATTGCTTTTGGAAAAGGCCATGAGTTTGAGTTCTTGAGATGTTTTGTCGCGAAAGATAAAACATTTCTGAGTCTCTTCAGGTAACTTTTCAGATAAGCTCATTTGACAATCTGGCGCAGTCCACCACAAATATTCACTGGATTTTAAGTAATTCTTATTAGCCTTTTTGTATCCTCTTAACAAAAAAGATTTTTCAACTTGGGAAGGTTTAATGATTTTATTTTTACTAAAAACATCCTGTTGAGAATAAAATTCTATAGGAGCTTTAAACCACCCCTTTTTTAATCTTTCAGAAATACTTTTTTCAATCTGTAGAGACCAAATATATAAGCTTATGATAACAAGCGTCACGAATCCTAAAATGAGTCCAATAATGATTTTGAGATTTCGTAGTGTTAACATAAGGTTCTCTTGACTTTTGATAGTCCCTTCCGTTTAGTCATAAGTATGAAGATTTCAGAAAAAACAATGCATAGATTAGTTAATACGATTTTACACGAATTGAAAGAGCAAAATATAATTCAATTTAAAGTCAAGGAAGACCAAGTTTTTAAAAAAGGCATGGACGTTGTTAAATCTGATTTTGCACGTGAGCAAAAATTAGATGAAGAGGTGAATCGCATGATGGACGATTTAGAACGGCAAAATCCGGGCAGTTTTCAACGCTACAAAATGTTTCCATTGTTAAAAAAGAAACTGGCCCAAGAAAAAGGGATTGTTTTATGATTTCAGATGAAAGATTAAGTCACTTAGCTTCAATTATTATAGATGGTATTTGGAAAGACGATCTGGTTGATTTCACAGATGACGATATGGCAGTTAGAATTGCAAAACGAGCGGCCGCAAAATTTGGTGAAGAAATGAAAGATGTAGACCGCAAAGCACGTTCTATGGTTGCCTCACTAAAAAGAAATGTAGTAGAAGGGAGTCCTGAATGGGATGTAATGTACCATAAATACTACGAAGAGGAGATGCAACGTCGTGGCAACTAAAAAGAAAGCTAAGAAAAAAAAGGTTGTAAAGAAAGCAACTAAAAAAGTTTCCAATAAAAAATCAGTTAATAAAAAACCTGTAAAAAAAAATAGTTCTACAAAGAAATCAAAAAAGAAGACAATTCTAAAAAAATCTAAAAAGAAAGTAGCGAAAAAAACTTCACCAAAGAAAAAGAGAGTAACAAAAAAAGTTATTAAAAAAGCTTTAGCAAAAAAATATTCAAATAAAAAATCGAATACTCAAACAAAAAAAGTCAAAACAGTTACATCTTTTAAAAAAGTTGTATGGTCAGAGTTTTTTACTCCCTTAGATGACCGTTTAGTGGTTAAAGTCGTTGAAAAGACAAATAAAACAGCTGGTGGAATTTATATACCAGATTCAGTGGTGGAAGCCGCACCTAATAAAGGTACTGTTGTTGCTGTTGGGCAAGGACACAAAAGTTCTAAAGGTCATCTAAGGCCTATGGATGTTAAAGTTGGAGATGAAATATTATTCAGTGAATTTGCTGGTTCACAAATGATCTTATTTGATGAAGCTGTTCTTATTCTTAGAGAACAGGATGTATTAGGTATTGTGGAATAATTAAAAAAAATAACACAAGGTTTCAATTAAAAATAAATTGTATTGTAATGTATGGCAACAGTCTGTTTTAATTGACTTGTGGGCGCACAGTGATTCACTGTGGAGGCTCAAACAAGGTGCAAAAATGAAAAAGTATGCGACACTATTTTTCTTCCTAGCCTTTAGTGTGGTAGCTCAAGCCGGAGATTTTCAATGGTCGGGGCTTTATCGCATAGAAGGCAATAGCATTAAAAACTCTAGTCTCGATGATAGCAAAAAAGAAAAAGCCTATGGATTACATCATTTAATTTTAAGGCCGAGGATTGAGGCTGCGGATGGTATTACTATTCGCTCGCGATTTGATATATTTAATTTTAATGATGGAGTAAATAATTACCCCAGCAATCAATTGGGAGCAATATTTGGTTCAGGTGTTGGAGACGGTACGCCAACAAGTACTTCTGATAGTAGTGTTGTTTCACAGGCTCAACAGCCAAATACATTACAGGTCTCAGAATTATATTTAACACTTGTGCAAGAGTTTGGCGCATTAGTTGCTGGGCGAGTACCTATACAATTTGGTTTAGGTATGGTTCACAATGCGGGTAATGGTGACTTTGATCACTGGATGGATAACCGTGATCTCGTAGGTTATAAAATCGTCATGGGTAATTTATTTATATTACCCATGTACGGGAAAGTCTCAGAGGGAACAGCCGCTGGAGCGACACCAGTTGATTTACAGAAGAATGATGACGTCACAGACATAATGGTTCAATTTCAATATGAAAATCCTGAGTCTGGAATGGAAATGGGATTATTTTATCAAGGACGCTCTGCCAACAGTGGAAATGATGTTCCTCAAAAAGGTGCTGATTATTTTATAGGTGGTACAGGAGCTAAACTTGGCCGTATGAGCACCCGAAATTTTAGTTTGTATGGTTTGAAAAATACCAAGAATTTTAGCTTTGGCGTGGAAGCTTCGTGGCAGGAAGGTAATTTAGGTATTGTAACTTCACAAGGTAAAGATGTTGAATTTTCTGGTTATGGTCTAGCTACAGAAATTGACTATCGACCTGAAAACTCAAAAATGTCTTTTGGCTTTAAAGCTGGCTATGCTACGGGTGACAACCCAGAAACTGATGATAAGTTTGAAGGCTTCATATTTGATCGCAACTACGACGTTGCATTATTACTTTTTAATCATACATTAGGTCAAAAAAACTTCTTTAGAACAGAACTCATTGGAACTCAAGATCCAGGAGCAGGATCTATTACACATAATAATGCAGATATTGAGGCTATTTCAAATGTCATTTATTTTGCTCCAAGCATAAACTACAAATGGAGTGATCGCTGGAGCCTAGAAGCGACTCTTGTAACAGGTTGGTTGCAGGTCGACCCCTTAGCTGGTGTCGATGTTGACAAAGCTCTTGGCTATGAACTTGATCTTGGTTTTAATTTTAAACCCAATGATCGTGTAACTTGGATTAATCAAATTGGATTATTTTCTCCAGGATCAGCATTTAAGGCTGGAGATGTAAACAATTTTGATACTAATTTTGCTTATGGTTTAGCAACTAAAGCCGCTATTAGCTTCTAGATGGCATCTTGAATTGCACCTTGGATTGCGTCTTTGAAATAGCGGGCAGGGCCCAGGGGGTGTAAACTCCCTGGGTTTTTTTATATTCCGAAAACTCACTTTTTATATTTATTAGTTTATGTTTTAATTATTATCATGAAATTACTTTTGTATACTTTAATTTTATGGTTCAGTTTTTTACAAACTGCTTTTGCAGATAGAGCAAGTGAACAAGTACATACGCAAATGGCCATTGAGAAAGTCAAAAAGATTGCAGAATTAAAAACACAACCCTGGTCCAACTACTATGTTTATATACCTGAAAAAATGGAATACAACTTTGAGTTAGGCTCCATGTGGGAGGCTAATAATTTATATTGGTTAGGTGGGAGCATGGGCTTTCATATCGGAAGATGTATGTTCTCAAAAAGTCAAAGTTGCCAACAGTATGCCGACTTTATTGGTGGAGCCGGTGGACGTTCAGGTTATACTAATGGTGTTTTGTTTAGTAGTGTTCGTTGGCAGTTTACAGATTTAAGTCAACGTTTTGTACCTCATATGCGAGTTATTTTAGGTACAATCAATCACCGCGATGAAGAAAGAGATAGAACTGTTTTTGCTTATGGTATGGGTTATGGTGTAACAACATCTGTTCATAAAAGGTTGGACTTAAAGTTTGAGTTTCGCGGCGGTTACGGGGATAAGTGGTGGTCACAAAGCTTTATAGGCTTTTCATTGAAGTTTGATAAATTTGTCGATTACTTTGCGGAAAAATTAGAAAAAATGGGTATGGCCGGGCGTTTGGTAAAAGGTACAGCTGAATTAACGGGAAAAGTAATTAAAGGCACTGTTGAAACAACGGGTAAAGTAATACAAAAAACCATGGAAACCACAAAAGATGTTATCGATGAAGGTGGAAATTTATTAAATGATGATTCTAAAAAGGCAAGTGGTGAAAAAGACAGTCCTCAGGACTCCAAAAGTGAAGAGCTGAAACCTTAGTTTCAGCTCTTCGGGGAGTACAAATGATGGGCTTAATACAATTTTAAATTATCGACTACGTGAATTTCTCATTTTTGCATCTAATTCACTAAGCTTGCGACTTACATTATCAATACCATTGCGGATTCTCGTGTTACCTGCAGATCTTTGGTTGACGTCATAGTTGGGGTAAAGATTGCTGATGATACTTGAAATATCTGAAGGGTCACGATCATCAAGTCCAAGGGCGCGCCAGGCTTGATCGCGTGAGAAACCATCACCATATTGGTAACCACCAGAAAATGTTTCATAACGAGTGCTCATAGGAGCTTTGCCAGTTTTTAGAGTGCTGCCAATCATAGCAAACTGTTCATGAAGAATTTCTGGAGTTCGAGACATTTCACTATTCATTCGCGGAGTTACATATCTATCGATATATGACTGTTCAAACTGACTCATATAAGCATCAATTGTTTCATGAGACATTTGTGGGTTGCTTAATCGAAGTCTTCTATAAAATTCTGAAAGAACTAAGTTGCGTTTTTTCATATCATTTTGGAAATCTTTAAAGTTATTATAAGTTCCAGCTAGAAAGCGACTGCGATCATCATCACAACCTTTTAAGTAACCATTGCTAGACTCTTCACAGCCAGCCGCGTCAGCAATAATATCGAGAAAATCATCTATTTCTTCTTGTGCATCTTCGCTTTTGCTGAAGGCTTTGTTCATTAACCATGGGAAAAGTCTTTTGTTAATAATTTTTGCAAGATCTTCTTCGTCATTATCATCATCACGAAGTTGGGCCTTAAGACACTTTTTGAATTCGTCTGAACCTGTTTTGATGTCATCACCACTTTTGGTTTCTTTACACTTTCTCCAATTTCTATCGATTTCTTCTTTGGCAACTTCATCTTCATGGTGTTCTTGTTCAGCGGCATCAACGACATCAAGAATATCTTTAATTTTACCTAGTGTTTTATCGGCCATGCTGCCGTGTTTGCCCATTTCAATTTTAAGTTCGTTACAATTATTATCATTATTTGGACAAATATTTTCTACGATCCGGTCTTGAAAACAGTCACCACTGTAGCAGTCTTTATTAACAGCTGCTGTGATAACTAAGGCATATTCTTCAGCTTCTACCTTGTCTTCAGCTTTAAGTTGACCTTCTCTTACGAGTTGACCTTCTTTAGTTGTATAGGTTTCATTTCCAGATGTAGACTTTGATGTGCCTTTTTTTACCTTTTTTAATTCTCCGGTAAATTCAACTAAATTACCATTGTGTTTAATTTCACAATTAAACATTTGGCTATTTAGTGAAGGAGCTGTCGCCATGGCGTCGCGGACACAGCGGTCAAAGGCGTTTCTATTGGCTCGATCAATTCCCTCACTGACTCTTCTTCTTGAATCGCTTCTATCACGATTGGAAGCAAAGCTACTGCTTCCACTTTCGGTGGGGGTCCACCAGTAAGACATATTAAAAGCTAGCACCGTAAAGAGTCCCATCAGGGCTAACTTTCTTGGGTTAAAGTTTTTCATTTGTATCTCTCCTTATTTGTGCGCCCATAGCGCAAAATACTTCTTTCACTAGAAATACAATTCAAAGGCCACTCCAGATGTGCCAGGTTCGATAAGTTATTAATAATATTAAAGAACTTTAAAAAAAGCTGAGTGTCTCATTTTTTTACACAACTCAGTGAATTCAACAGGCTTTCAAAGCCAGCTAAAAACATGTGTAATTTTAAGGAGTTACAATTGTGTAAAATCTAACACTTCAACTGACAAAAAAGGTACACAAAAGGTACACGGTTCTTTTTCCAGTAAACACCGCATCTAAATCACTTCAAAAAGCTCCTATGGCATTTCATTTTAGTGTGTACAGTAAAATGAATTCACTAACGAGTGGTATAGCTTCTTAAAATTATTAAATTTATCGAGGCGGTTGAAATAATTGATTCATTCATGCTTTGACAAAAGTAAAATAGAGCCGTTTACAAAATTAAGTGATATATATAGATGCAGTGTTTACTGGAAAAAGAACCGTGTACCTTTTAGAGCCTCCACCTGATGTTGGTTTGCAGGATTGGAATTCCTGGGCTTGGCAGAGCAAAAACTCTTTGCGGACTCTCGAGGATTTCTCAAAATACTTTGAGTTGAGTGATGAGGAGATCCGTGCCTTTAGCAGTCCTCAATTTAAAATTCAAGTGACTCCTTATTATGCCAAGTTGGCAGATAAGAAAAATCCCCAAGACCCCATCAGAAAAATTCTTTTGCCCAGTATCAAAGAATATCAATCAGACTTTCAACAAATGTTAGATCCTTTAGGTGAAAACCAAAATCGTCCTCATCCCCGTATTATCCATCGTTACCCGGATAGACTATTGTTTTTGGTTACGGACTACTGCTCAGTTTATTGCCGCTATTGCACACGGAAACACTTCACAGCTAAAGATCAAGTTTTTATTAAAAAAAGTGAGTACCAGACGGCATTAGAATATATAGAGAACAATAAAAATATTAGAGAAGTTATTCTATCTGGTGGTGATCCTTTAACTTTAAGTAATAATAAGTTGTTTCAAGTCATCGAGGACATTTATAAAATTAAACACGTGGATTTGATTCGCATAGGAACTCGCATGCCCGTGGTAGCTCCTATGCGAATTGAACGTGAACTTGTTGAGGGACTTAAAAAATTTCATCCTATTTATTTTATGCTTCATTTTAATCATCCTCGTGAAGTTACTCAGCAGTCAGCTGAAGCTTTAACTCTACTAGCTGACAATGGATTTCCCATGTTTAATCAAATGGTGTTTTTAAATGGAGTCAACAATCATCCAGTTATTGTGAAAGCCCTTTCAAGGAGATTGTTAAAACTACGTGTAAAACCTTATTACATGTTCCAGTGTGATCCTTCTGAGGGCACGGACCACTTGCGAACCTCAGTGGAAAATTCTTTGGAAGTTCAAAAGGCATTGTGGGGGAAATTGAGTGGCTTAGCCATGCCTAATTTATCATTAGATATTCCTGGCGGCGGAGGAAAAGTAGGTTTTGTACCAAATTTTGAAACTCACCAAGAGGGTAGAACTAGATATTATCGAGGATGGGATGGAATAGAAGGAGAGTACATTAGTCCATCTGAAAATAATATTTTGATACCTATAGATGTAGATCAGTATCGAGATAGTTAAATTGTAGTTTACAAAAAAATTAAGTTAATTATTCGAAGATAATAACTTTCGACACCTTTGACTCACTTGTTGTAACCATTTTTTAGAAGCTGCAAAGGGCTTCGCCTTAAAAAAATGTACATCTTTAATAACTATAGCTTCTATGAACTTTTGCGACTCTTCAGGGTTATATTTACCTGGTGTAGCATTACTTATCAAATCAACTTTTAAACTTTCTTTTTTGATAGTTTTTATAAGAGTTTGATAAGGTACACCATTGGTACGAGCAAAGATTTCTAACCTTGTTTTAAGGTAGTCTTTCATAAATGCCAAAATATTATCAGAAATATAAAGTGGATGAGTTTGGTGCATTCCAGGTTTTAACTGTATATTGTTGACTTGTATGGCAAATTTTTTGAGTTTCAAATCAGCGCCCAAAATATCTCGAATTAAATCGGACTCAATAACGGGTTGTGCCCATAACTCATTAATAGCACTTGAAGCTCCTGGTCCCACCTCTTCACTTAATCCTGTTACCCATACGTTACGATCAGAAGTTTCATAAGAATAAGTATTACTCTTAGGGTAAGTGACTTTACTATCTTCATGACGATAGTAAGAAGAGGTATTAATGCCTCTTTGGTTAAAACTTATTGGAAGAATAGCAGAGTGTACAAATTGCTTTTGATTTGGAAAGGCAAATTTCACTTCTTCTTTAATGTACTTTGAGTTTGACCATTTTCTTACAGCTTTCAAAATAGTAGAATCTAAATTGTCTGAAGCAGAACCATAATAAACTAACTGATCAGGTTTTAAGCCTATTTTAAAGGTAAATAAGTGGAGTGTATCAGGTCCATTATCTTTAAATTCAATTAAAGTATAGTCAACCTCTATAGCTTTAGGAAAAGTTTGCTTATATACTTTAATAAGCCCCCCAACGAGTTTATCACCTCTATATGTGAGGAGTTCTTTTTGGCCAACACTATTAATATATTCATAGGAGTCATAGACTCCATCCCATTCTTTCATCGCAAAAACATTTAATGTGTGTAAAAATAAGAAAACAGTGAAGACTGAATACCTCATGGGAAACCTCTTTGATCTTTTGACAAAGAGGTAGCTATCATTGTTGCTATACGTCAGCAAGGAGAAATAAGTAATAGGATTTATCTTAGAAATTTATTCTTAAATTGTAAGAATTCTAAGTTTTTAAATTATCTCCAGACGTGCATATTTAATTACAAACTTTTTTAATGTAGAGTTTGTAAAGAGGACACTGACCTTTTGTGTATCTCCATTACCTTCTACCTCATAAATTGTGCCAGCGCCAAATGTTGTATGTCTAACTTTCATGCCTTTCCTATAGCTACTTTGTAGAGGAACGTCACTAAAATCTTCATAACTGGGAACCTCATCAAAACTTTGAGTTTTACTTGAATATTCTTGATGGGTAAATCCATTGCTCTCGTAAGCTCTGCTGTCTTGATAAGAACCACTTTTGTAACGGCTCATAAAACGTGATTTTGGCTGTCCCAAGCTGGATTCAAACTTAACATATTCCTTTGGTATCTCATTGATAAAACGACTAGGTGGGTGTTGTTGTTCCTGACCCCAAACTCTGCGCGTTCTGGCGTAAGTTAAATATAAATTTTCACGAGCCCGTGTCATGCCCACATAAGCCAGACGTCTTTCTTCTTCCATAGCATCAGGGTCGGTCTCATCAAGAGCTCGACCCGTAGGAAATAATCCTTCTTCTAAACCGACAATAAATACATTTGGAAACTCAAGACCTTTAGAAATATGCAGAGTCATTAATGTCACAGAGTTGTCAGATTCTTCCATTGTATCTACATCTGAAACTAAAGCCATTTCCTCGAGAAAGCTTAGAAGTGTAGCTTCATCACCTCGTTCTTTTTCAAATTGGGCAATGGCATTGTTAAATTCTTCTAAGTTCTCGATACGAGCTTGGGCTTCTGGTGTATTTTCGCCTTTAAGTTTTAAAACGTATTCAGTCGCCTGCAAAATTTCTAAGTAAATTTCAGTGGGTTTTAAATTTTCAATATTTTGACTTAAATTCTCCATGAGAATTTTAAACTGTCTCACTTTTTTTACTGCACCGGCGTGGATTAAACGGTGGTCGCACAAGTAATTAATTGCATTTAACATAGATTGCTTGTGTTCACTGGCAACAACTTCTAATTTACTGATAGTAGTTTTACCAATGCCTCGTGCTGGTGTATTTATAATTCGCTTTAAAGAGACATCATCATTGGGGTTAATTAGGAGCTTCATGTAGGCTAAAATATCTTTTATTTCCATGCGCTCATAGAACTTAACACCTCCTACAAGTTTGTAGGGTATGCTTTGTGATCTCAGTTGATCTTCTAAAACTCTCGATTGGGCGTTGGTTCTGTAAAAAACGGCAAAGTCAGAGTATTGATAATTAATGTTTTGATTCATTAAAGATTCAATAGTGCGAACAACATATTTGGCTTCGTCGTAATCAGTTTTCTCTTCTTTAACATGAATTAAAGACCCATCATGGTTATTAGTAAATAGAACCTTTGATTTCCTTTGCGTGTTATTTTTTATGAGTTCATTTGCCGCTTTAACGATAGTTTTTGTAGAGCGATAGTTTTCTTCAAGCTTTATAACGGCACATTCTTCGAAATCATTCTCAAAATCTAATATATTTGAAATGTCAGCCCCACGCCAGCTATAAATAGACTGATCTTCATCACCGACAACACAGAGGTTACGATGTTTTTTTGCTAACATTTGAACTAATAAGTACTGGATGTGATTGGTATCCTGATACTCATCGACCATAATGTAGCGGAATTTATCTTGATATTCTTCAAGAACATCGGGATACATTTGAAATAATTCATGAGTTTTTAATAGTAAATCGCCAAAGTCTAAGGCATTAGCGCGTTTCATTTCTTCTTCATAAACTCTGTAGACGTCAACGCTTCTTTCATCGAGGATAAAGTGCCGCTTTTTAAGCAAATCATCAGGGGAGAGCCCCATCATCTTGGCTTCGTTAATGCGACTTTTAAAAGCCTTTGCAGGGTGAACTTTATCGTTGATATCCAATTGATTCATCACTTTTTTAATCATGCTCAACTGATCGGCATCATCGTATATAACAAAGAAGGGTTGGTACTCAAGTAAGTGGATTTTATCTCTTAAAATACGGGCGCAAGTAGAATGAAAGGTGCTTATCCACAAATCATGGTAAACGGGAATGCCTAGTTCATCTAAAATAGAATAGGTTCGTTGAGCCATCTCACGAGCGGCCTTATTAGTAAACGTAACGGCCAATATTTCTCCAGGTGCGGCTTCGCCTTGGGCTATAAGGTTGGCAATTCTATAGGTCAGAACACGAGTTTTTCCGGACCCGGCCCCAGCGAGAATCAACAAAGGACCTTGAAGTGACTTAACCGCTTGAAATTGTGAGGGATTTAGCCTTTTTTCTATATAGTTTTCCAAATCCATAGTCATCAGTTGTAACATACTAAAGCTCTAAGTCATGGAATATTAACCCTTGATAAAGCTTTTGCTATGCGGTATCTAAGGAGATCTCAAATTTTAAGGAGAATAGTGTAAGTTATGGCAAAAAAGAGTGCTATTGAGAAAAATAACAGAAGAATGAAAATGGCTGAGAGATTGGGACCTGTTCGTGCAGAACTTAGAAAAAAAGTGTCTAATCCCAACTTATCTGAAGAAGAGCGTTATGAAGCTCATTTAAAATTGCAAAAAATGCCCCGTGATTCTTCTCCCTGTCGAGTGGTGAGCCGTTGTTTTGTAACGGGACGTCCTCGTGGAACTTTACGAAAATTTGGTCTATCAAGAATTGCTTTCAGAGAAATGGCTCTTCATGGCCGTTTACCTGGTGTGACTAAGGCCAGTTGGTAATTAATAACTTTTGAAATATCGGAATATCTGCTGGCGCAAGTTTTAAATCTTGCGCCTTTTCTTTTTTTAACCAGAGTACATTTTCGTGTTCGTTTTTTTTAAACTCATTTTGCGAACAAGTAGCTAGATAAGATTTTAGTTCAATTCTTGCAAATGGATAAATATGGACATTGTCCATAAATTTACTTTCAATTTTAATATTCAGCTCTAGCTCTTCATATATTTCACGAGTTAATGCTTCTATTGGAGTCTCCTCTTTATTTATTTTTCCTCCGGGAAACTCCCAAAAATAAGGCAAATATTTATCGGTGGACCTCCTTTGTGCGAACAAAATTTCTCGATTTTGATTTTTGATAATTGCAGCTACAACTTTGTGGGTTTTTAACAAACTTAGTGGCCTTTAATTTTACTTTTAATAAAACTATTTGCATCCAATCCTTGGCTTTCAAGAGCATGGATAAATCTAATAAAATTTTCAGCCTGACGTAACATTAAATTACATACATTTTCGTCATCAATTGTACCATTTTTAAGTGTGGTCCAGACATTTGAAATGAAAACACGTTCTGGAAACTGAAAAGCATTACGATAGCCCATGACCCCTTGTAAATGTTCAATAGGACGCAAACCACCAAATCTACCACCTAGGCCAATGTAACAGGTGGGTCGGTACTCAAAAGTATCGGGATAAGACCAATGATCAATAAAATATTTTAAAATTCCCGGCATAGAACCATTATACTCTGGAACTACAAAAACAAATCCTCTTGCAGAATTGAGTTTAGCCTTAATATTGGTGATACTCTCAGGTTGATTTTCACTGTATTGACTACCATCTAAAATACTAAAGTTAATTTTTTGCAGATCAATTATTTCAGAATTCTCTCCACATTTATTGAGATATCCTTGAAAAATATTTGCTACTTCTAAACTTCTAGCCCCGGGTCTGTTTGTCGATGAAATAATTTGGATCATGACAATTATTTATCTTTTTTTCTTAATATTCTCAAATAATGACTTATGTCTGAAATTAACTATATTTAGCTTTGAAGGCAAAAAAATGAATATAATTCTAAATAATGCGCAAAGACTAGTAAAAATATTACCATGATAACTCCGTTTTTATGAAGTTCTTCAGCTCCTCTAATTTTTTATAAATAATAATCAAGTCTTGGGGTGAGGGGTATTCATGAAATTAATTTTTTTAGCATTAACATTATTATTTATTGGTTTTCCAGCTTTTGCTAGTGATTGTGAATCTGTTTTAGTAAAAGATGTAACCAATCAATTGTGGCAAGAAGCAGTGACAGCAGAAAAAAATATTACCGCAATGCGAATTACATCTAAAGTAATATTATCTTCAGCTCTAGAAAAAACGCCAATCGTAGAATCCTTTCTTTCGCAACTTGGTATAAATCAAAATAAATCCAATATTGATCAAATTAAACAGTTAATATTAGCTAATTTAGATCCTTTGAGTGATTTTATTCATTTTGGAGTTATTATGAAAATTCCATCTTTACCAATATCAAGTCAACTACAAGTATCAAATCAGGAATTAGTAAACTTATTCAATGAAAGCCAGATGCAGAATCAACTTATGGAAATGAGCCGACAGATTTTACTACAAAATCAAGAATACTTTCCGATAATTCTCAAAAAAATATTATCTGATTTAGATCAAGAGTTTGATGGTATGTTGAATGCAATGAGGCAGCAGGGCATGACACATGAAGAGCTGTATAAATTTAAACATGATTTTATGGAGATCAATAATTATGTGGCGGTTAAACTTCATGAAGTAAAGAATGAAAAGCTTAATTACAGTTTCCTTCCATTGAAGGAAGTTTTAGATCCATTAATTAAAAAGCCGATTGGTTTTATTCATTAAAAATTAGGCCATCTATGTTAGATAGCCTAATTATAAATAAAATTTACTGCATAATTAAGAAGTCGTGACTGCGAACTGTCTTGCGGCCATTTTCAGAGGCTCTTTGTGCGGCTTGTGTTACTAACCAATGTACGTAAGCATTTAAACCTTCAAGGGCATCACTTGCAACATTGCAACCTGAATCCTTAAGTGCTGCTTTAACTTTTGTACCAACAAGTAACATTTCTTCTGTATTTGTTTTTTTCTTAGCCATGTATGACTCCTGTAAATTTGTTGTATGGATCTATAATTTTGAAATTGAAACGCGGTGAGTGACAAGTAAAAAGTGATAGGTAATATTTCCAATGCTTTGCGTTTCTAACAAAGGTTTGAAATTCGACGGTTTTTGTCACTTTTTGTAAGTTTGACATTAAACTTTATCCTAGAATTCAAATATTATCTAGCTGGTCGGCCCATCATTTGCTATTAGGACGTCTATGACAAAATGGAATGTATTATTAATAGCTTTAGGTGTTACCTTGCTTACCTCTTGTAGCGATGTCAGTAAGGATGAGGGAAAACTAAATAAATACAGACTACCTGTACCAAGTAATCATGGGGGTATGTCGTTTGAAACCGTCATAATTGATGATCTCCAGGATCCTTTTATTATGTCCGGAGCTTCGGCAAATGTTATTGTTTCTGAAGATTATAGCTATAGTGAAGGTCCAGTCGGATCTCCAGCAAAACCTAATTTTATAAGAGCGGGCAGTGTATTAGTGCCAACAGATACAAAAAGTATTGCTGCCGTGGCCTCTTATTACCATTTCAATAGAATTAAAAAATTAGATGAGCTACTTGGTATAAAAGACAGACTAACATGGCCCAGAAAAGTGGGGATTTTAACAAATCCTCTATTCATGACTGACAATGCTTTTTATCAACCATTTAACGACACAATCAATATTGTTCCATACACTGAAGAATTAAAGCCTCTATATATTAATGGAGCAGTACTTGCTCATGAACACTTTCATGCTCATTACAATACGCTTGTTAAATGGACTGTTTTAATTCAACGTTCAAAAATGAATGGAAAATTAAGCGGTCAATTAGAGGGTGATTACATAGAAATTTGTGAGGGCGATAAATTTTATAATTTGATTGCAAAAAGTGTTGGCAGTCCCAGTTTTCCAGAAACAGAAGCAACTGTCTCGTTAAAAAAGTCAGAAAACTCATTGAGTTTTTCGCAAGAAGTATTTGATAAGCTTGTATCTTTTGGTGTTGAAGAAGAAAAATTAAAATCTTACCCTTATTTAGATCAAGAAAACTTATCAAAATTAACTCACCAAGTAAATTACATAATTGGTCGTGCTTGGGATGAAGGAAATGCAGATACCTATGCTTACCTTTATGACAAAAACCCAAATTTCCTTACAGATTCCATAAAATCAGCTCACTACCGTAAAATAGACGGCAGTTATAAGGGTACGTATAAAAGTGCGTCTAATATTGTCATGGATGTGAAAGTATTAAATGACTTTCGCTGCAACCCTGGTAGTCGCAAAAATGTTGAAGCCTTAAAGAATTTAGGTATCCCCACTGAGAATGCTTATAGTTATTTAATGGCATCAGATTATGCCAAGTTTTTGAAAAAACTAAGTGAATCTGAGGTGCTTAGTAAAAAATATGGAGATAAGGCTCAAGAAAATTTAGTTAAATCATTGGCAAATATTTTACCAGAAATTAATTCGTATATGGCTAATACTTATTTAAAAGAATTTTTATCGCCTCTCAAACCAATAGAACTTTTAGTAAATAAATTAGGAATTCAAAATGAACCAGAAGTTTGTGATTTGCTAGAAGAGTTTTATGGAGAAAATCCCATGTGTTCTGCTGATACAAAAAAAGTAGAAGCTACTGAATTAACAGGAGATAAAAATGAAGCTTAAAATTGTATTTCTAATAAGTCTCTTATTTGTTTCTAATGCTTTTGCTGAATACAATAAAGTTATTGGTGTTGGAGTGTCTTCTCGTACTGAAGACGAAGTTGGTGACGTTGGGAAAATTTCCTACAAAGATCGCTCAATATTTGGGCAAATAGAAGGGCATATTTCTAACTTAGATTATCAATTAGAACTTCATTTTTTAAGCAAAGTTACTAGTGAAGGATCATTGAGTGTTGATTATACTCGATACGAACTTAATCCTTCAGTTCTTTGGGACTTTACTCCTAATCGAAATTGGCATTGGTTTTTAGGGGGAGGAATTGGGTTAAGCCAAGAAACTGTCCGATCAAACATTAGAGGAGTGGGCTCTGACAAACAAACAGCAGATCTCACATATAGCGGTATAGTTCAGGGTGGGGTGCATCGTGTTTTTTTTCAAAAGATGTTTACACAGCTGGCCTTTCAGTACTTTCTTCCCATTGCTAGGGAAGAAAGAGATAATGAAACAGCATTAACCTTGAGAGTTGGTTATCTGTTTTAATTACTTTACGATTTTTTGTATTATAGAAGATTTCACATCTGCTTCAGTTTGCAACTCTTTACGAAAAGCCATTGCGCTTTTGTAGTTAGTAAACAAACCAACACTGACGCGATACCAAGTCTGTCCTCTAATTTCTGCAGGGATATAAAATGCACTATAACCTTTTGCTTTTAATTTTAAAGCATGATTTTTAGCTTCATTTTCTGTTGCATAAGAAGCAATTTGTACTGTGTATTTACCTACTGAAGAGGCTGGAGTTGTTGGTAAAACGCTTGTTGGTTTTCTTTTTTTAGCAAGATCTTTTGTGGGTGCTAAGTTTTGTGAAACTCTATCAGCGGCCTCAGAGGTCTGATGAGAAGCTTTGTGTTCTTTTTTATGAGTGTCTACTTTCTCATGTTCTTCTTTATGTGAAGCTGAAGAGGGTGTATCTGTATGTGTATCTACACCTGCATGTGTGTCTACTTTGTCCTTGTTTAACTTTTTGTAACCATCTTCATTTTTTGCAACCTTGTGAATGTCTTTATTCGCGTCGGCAGCATGTTCTTCACCTTTTGCGTGGGGCATGTCTTTATGTTTATCCTCGAGAGCCTTTTTTTCAACCTTTACAAACTCCTCGGTAAGACTAGCGATGTCTTCTTCACTAAGTGCTTTGTCAGGGGTATGATCAGTTGAATGAGGATCTACAGATGCAGTTGCTCTGGTAGGAGAGTCTTCACTTTCCAACATAGCTTGTCTATACTCAGTATCGCTAACTTGTTTGCCAACAAATGCGCCAATAGAAAAAGAAAGTACAGACATCACAAATATAAGGACGATTTTTAATAGGGTATCCATCCTAGAACTTCCCGAATTGTTAAACATATTAATTCCTCCCCCAAAAATAAATTCTGAAGATATATTTATTAATACTATTTTATCCTTCAAGTCGGTTAGGGTCAAATCTTGAAAGCCTTGACAAACCTTTGAAACAGGGGTTTTAGTTCTTTAATGACTTTGGACCAGCTAGATTATACAGAAATTTTGACTTCAGCGCGTAAAGCCTGCCGACAAGGTCGAGATGTATTGCTAGACTATTACGGACGTTTATCTCGGGTTCAAGAAAAAGACCAAGCTGGTTTAGTAACAGAAGCTGATATTGAGAGTGAAAAAGTAATAACAGAGTTTTTACTAAAGGAATATCCCAATATAGATATTTTGGGCGAAGAATCATTTGCTAAGAAAAATTTAGATAACAAGAGACCAGACAAAATAACTCAACAACCATGTTGGATACTCGATCCTTTGGATGGCACCACAAATTATGTTCATCAATTTCCTGTTTTTTGTATTAGCTTGGGATTAATGGTCGATGATGAAATTGTAGTGGCAGTAGTCGATGCACCTATAATGCAACAAGTGTTTTGTGCAATTAAAAATCAAGGCTCTTACTTAAATGACAAACCAATTAATGTTTCTAAAAGAAGTGAATTAAAAGATTCACTTTTAGCCACGGGTTTTTTCTCACAAAACAAATCTTTACTTACAGAGCAATTGGACATATTTAGTCGATTAATAAATCATACACGTGGTGTGCGTAGAGCAGGAGCTGCGGCCTATGATTTATGTATGGTTGCATCTGGAGTATTTGAAGGATTTTGGGAGCAAAACCTCATGCCATGGGATACCGCTGCTGGAAGTTTGATAGTTAGAGAGGCCGGTGGGATTGTCACAGATTTTAAAGGAGAAAAATATCATCCTTTGCAAAACTCTATCCTGGCTGCAAATCCATTTATTCACGAAAAAATTAAACAAATCATTTGATTGTCTAGTACTTTGGCCTGTCAAAATCGCACTCTGGTCATTGGCAAGAGTTAAAGTTTTGTCGGGACTTTTCTTTAGGAAAAAACTTCTAACCTAGCGAAGCCTTGTAGTCATATCGACCTAAGTCGATATGGCATTTAGATTGCTTTATTTAAAAAGTGAAGAACTAGTGAGTTTAAAAACCCAGCCTTAAGGAGGAGGATGTGGCAGAAGAAAATGCAGCCCCACAAAACACAGGTAGTAATGCATCTGGTGGTAAAGGGCAAAAGCCAACTCTATTTATTATTTTAGCCATTGTGAATATGCTTTTTGTGATTGGTGTTGGTGGTATGTTGTGGATGGGTAAAAAGAAACAAGATGCAGAACCAGGTATTGATGACATCATTAAAGGTGAAAAAGAGACGCAAGAGAAAGAAGCTCAAAGTAAAGACTTTATTGGTGAATTGATTCCACTAGAAACATTTTTAGTAAACTTATCCGGCAGTCGTGGAAGAAAGCTCCTCAAGATAAATATGGAGCTAGAAGTTGATGGCGAAGAAGTTCAAGCTGAAATTGAAGAGTTAAAACCAAAAATTAGAGACATTATTATAGTTATTCTTTCTGGTAAGACATATTCACAAGTTTCAACTAAAGATGGAAAAGATGTGTTGCGTGGAGAGATAAGAGATCAAGTAAATTTGTTTTTAACAAAAGGACAAATTAAGAGAGTTTATTTCACAGAGTTAATTTATAATTAAGAGGCATAGACATGAGTCAGGTTTTATCACAAAGTGAAGTTGATGCGCTACTAGCAGCGGTTTCTGAAGGAGAATTAGGAGATTCGGACTCTTCTTCGGATTCATCATTTGATGGTAGTGGTGATGAACAAGTTGTAGTTGTATATGACTTAACTTCACAAGATAGAATTATAAGAGGACGCCTTCCTCAGTTAGATGTTATATATGAAAAATTTATGCGAGCTTTTCGTGTATCTTTATCATCTACACTCCGAAAAATTGCGAGTATAAACCATGCAAGTACTGACTTTTTAAAGTTTGGTGAGTTTATAAATACTTTGCCAATGCCAACATGTATGAGCGTACTAAGATTCAATGCTCTTCGAGGATCAGCATTATTTGTCATAGAAAGTAAATTGGCCTATGCTTTAGTTGATAGTTTCTTTGGTGGAGCAGATCGACCTTATACTAAAATTGAAGGCAAAGACTTTACGCCTATTGAATTACAGATTGTACGCAAAGTGGTTGATTTAGCCATTAATGATCTAGAAGAAGCATGGGCCGCGGTAGAGGTTATTGACTGTAGCTTTGTTAGAACAGAAATTAATCCACAGTTTGTTGGTATAGTGCCACCCACAGATATAGTTATTGCTTCTACCTTTGATGTAGAACTTGAAAATGCAAATGGCACTATTACAATGGTGATCCCCTATTCAACAATAGAGCCAATAAAACAAAAACTATCAAGTGGATTTCAAGTTGAATCTGATCAAACAGATAAAAAGTTGTGGACGTCAATTATTCAAGAACAACTACTAGATACAACTGTCGATTTAAAAGTTAACTTGGGAAATACAGAAATATCTCTGCAAAATTTGATGAAATTAAAAGTTGGTGATGTGGTGCCTTTAGACCAAGATTCCAATGGTGAGTTTGATGTATTTGTACAAGGGGTTAAAAAATTTAAAGCATTTTATGGAATTTATCACGGAACAGTTGCTATTCAAGTAAATAGCAAAATCGAAAAAAGGTAAGGAGGGCAGAATGTCTGAAGATGGAAATGCTGCAGAAAACCTAGATTTAGATGCTGTTGAAGGTTTAGCAACAGCTCTTAAAGATGATGATTCGGGTGGTGATAACAATGATGATTCAGGAGATGATAATAGTGGTATGCACTCCAGACCTAAAAATGACGAGCATGATAGGAATTTAGAGCTTATATTAGATGTGCCTTTAAGAGTTACAGTTGAACTAGGAAGAACAAAAATGGTTGTTAGTGAACTTCTTAATTTAGGTCAAGGAAGTGTTGTTGAGTTAAATAAATTAGCAGGTGAACCGATGGAATTACTTGTTAATGAGAAGTTAGTTGCACGAGGAGAAGCTGTTGTTGTCAATGAAAAATTTGGAATTCGTTTAACAGATATTTTGTCTCAATCTGAAAGGGTTGAAAAGCTAGTTTAACACCCGGGGGAATTGATGAAACTATGGATGGTTTCTTTTTTTAGTGTAATGTTTATTTTTACTTCTGCTCAAGCCGTATCTATTTTGAATCAGATAGATGCAAAATTTGAGGGTTCTACATTTGTTACTGAGCTGAAGTTTGATCAAGCCCCTAAGACTAATGATATTTTAATAGAATATATTAACCAAACAATACAGATTAATTTACCAAATTCAACTGTGAAGACTGGTAAGTTTCTAAAGCGAATTGAACAAGAAAGTGTAAAAAGTATTTATAGTTATCAGTTTGATAAAAATTTAATGCGCACAAGAATTATATTTGAGAAGCCAATTGTTGCTCAAGACTATGAAGGTTTTGTAAAGCTGGAAAGAAAAGATAATTCTATTTTCATTAATATATATGATCCGGTCATGGCTAAAAAAACTGATTTAGAATCAGCAGAGTTTGAAATAGTGCCGCCAACAGATATTGAATCTGAAATTAACAAAAAATTAACTCAACCAGTTATTTTAAAAACAAAAGCAGAGGAAATTGTTGCACAAGAATTGTCATTACCATCTGTTCTTCCCGAGAAAACAAATGAGGTGATAAAAGACATTAAAGAAAATAGTAAAGAAGTAAATGCAAAAAAAAATATTGCCAAAGGTGCAGAGTCAGAAGAGAAAACGATTCCATTGTTTCAAAAACGAGAGACTTCAACAAAAATTGAAGAATCTAATTATTCGAGACTTATATATAGTTTGTTAATTGTTGTAATATTTGGTGCCGGTTTAGTTGTATTTGCTAAATGGTGGCAAAAAAACCATAAATTGAATGATAAAAACACAAAAATTCAAGTTTTAACTCAACATCATTTAGGGACTAAGAAAAGCTTATTTATAATTCGTGTTGCTGGTGAATCAATTCTTATTGGCGTTACAGAACAAAATATAAATATGATTAAAACTTTATCTTTTATAGACGACGAAGTCATGGAAGATGTGCCGGATAGTTTTAATGGAGTAATGACCGCTGAGAGTGATAAGCCTGATGATGAGATTGTTGAGCAAAAGGTTACTTTTGATCCAGAAGAGGATCTTGTAGAAGATTTACACAAGCAAGTTTCTGGAAGATTAAAACAACTGAGGGATATTTGATAGTGAAATTTACTAAAGCATTAAAACTTAGCATTATATTTCTTGTTTTTAGCTTAGGTGGCTTGGTTTTTGCGAAAGCACAAGGGCTGACTTTGCCAAATGTAAATTTAGGTTTTAAATCTACAGATGATCCTCAAGAAGTGGTAAGTGCAATAAAAATTTTAGTTATCCTTACAGTATTAACATTAGCGCCAGCGATTTTAATAATGATGACAAGCTTTACTCGAATTATCATTGTTTTATCATTTGTTAGGCAGGCTTTAGGTACACAGCAAATGCCACCCAATCAATTACTAATTGGGTTAGCTCTTTTTATTACATTGTTTATTATGTCTCCAGCATTGCAAACTATTAATACAGAAGCTGTTCAGCCATATTTAGATGGAAAAATAAAACAAGAAGTAGCTCTGGACCGGGCTTTGGTACCATTGAGAAAATTTATGTTTAACCAGACTCGCGACGACGATTTAGCTCTTTTTTTAAAAATGTCAAAAGTAGAAAAACCAAAAACTAGAGGTGATGTTCCAACTTCAGTGTTGATACCTGCTTTTATTGTTTCAGAACTTAAAACTGCATTTCAAATTGGGTTTATTATTTATTTGCCATTTTTAGTAATAGATATGGTTGCAGCAAGTGTACTAATGGCTATGGGTATGATGATGTTACCACCAGTTGTTATTTCATTGCCATTTAAAATTATGCTTTTTGTATTTGTAGATGGTTGGAATTTATTGGTTGGCTCCCTTGTAAAAAGTTTTGGATAGGAGTGAATAATGGGCGAGGAACTTATTTTAAAGTTAGGACAAGAGACATTGAAAACAACAGCGCTGATTGCTTCCCCGATGTTAATAGGAGCACTTGTGGTGGGTTTAATTGTTAGTATTTTTCAAGCCATTACACAAATTAATGAAGCCACATTAACCTTTATTCCTAAAATGGCAATTGTGGCTATTGTGTTTATTATTGCAGCACCATGGATGATGGATGTCATAAGTCATTTTACACATAGTTTGTTTGAAAATATTGCTTTGTATGTGAGGGAATAAAGTGCCGCAGATTTATCAATTTTCTGAAACTGAATTCTTAGCCTTCTTTTTAGTAATGGTAAGAATGACTGCATTTGTTGTTTCTTGGCCAGTGTTTGGAGTGCCATTGGTCCCTTCACCTTTAAAAATATTATTTGGATTAATTTTATCTCTATTAGTTTTTCCGACTTTGAACATTAATGCTGAGTATATCGGTGCTGATTTGCAGTCGATGACAATTGTCTTATTGTTTGTAAAAGAAGTTTTCGTAGGTCTAAGTCTTGGCTACCTAGGCAGACTCTTTTTTTATGCATTAAGTATTGCTGGTGAAATTATAAGTGTTTCTATGGGGATTTCAAGCGCTCAACTATTTAACCCTAGTATTGAAGGTCAATCAAGTGTAACGAATCAGTTTCTAATAGGTGTTGCTACTTTATTTTTCTTAGCTATTCAGGGGCATCATTTATTTTTAATGGCATTAAATCAAAGCTTTCAGATAGTTCCTGTTTCGAATCATTTAATCTCATTCAGTGAGTTTGAACATTTTGGTGTAATCGTGCAACAGGTTATGGTCATTGGTTTAAAAATGTCTGCACCTGTACTTGTAGCAATATTATTTATGAATTTAGTGATGGCTGTAATTGGACGAGCTGTTCCTCAAATAAACGTGTTAATAACAAGTTTGCCAGTAAATATTTTAGTTGGATTTATTGTAATGATTGTAGCGCTTCCTCTGATTTTAGCTCAGATGAACGACTTATTGGAAGTTACTGCGGTAAACTTATTTAAAATTTTAAAAACGTTTTAAGGTGATAAATGGCAGAAAGTGATCAAGGTGAAAAAACCGAAGAACCAACACAACAGCGAAGAGAAGATTTTCGCAAACGTGGTCAAGTAGCTCAAACTAAGGAGCTAGCTTCTGTTTTAATGATTTTTACGGCCCTTTTTACCATTTGGTTTTTAGGCCAGTTTTTTCTAAAAAATGTAAATGAAGTATTTGCTATGAGTTTCGGCAACTTTGTAGCTTTAAAAGATGAAAGCATTGCTGCTTCTTTTAGCTTTGCTCTAAAGAAGACATTTTTAATAGTTGCACCTGTGGCAATGATAGTATGGGTGGTTTCTTTTGCATCTTCAGTATTACAAGTAGGCTTTTTAACTAATGAAGAAGCCTTGAAGTTTGAGATTAATAAAATAAATCCCATAAATGGACTAAAAAGAATATTTAGTATGAAGTCTCTTGTGGAAGGAATAAAAGCAGTATTCAAATTAATTATTGTTGGAGCCATTTCATATGCAGTACTTGAAGCGGAAATATTTACGATTCCTAAACTTGTTAGTTATTCAGTTGGACAATTATTTATTTATCTCGGCGAGGTAACACTCAAATTATTTGGCGGTGTTGGTTTTTTTATGGCTGTTTTAGCTGGCATTGATTACTTGTTTCAAAAGTGGGATCTGGAACAACAAATGAAAATGACCAAGCAGGAACTTAAAGAAGAATTAAAATCACGAGAAGGGGATCCCTTAATAAAAGCGAGAATACGAAGGACCCAAAGAGAATTAGCGCAGAGACGAATGATGGACAATGTGCCTAAAGCTGATGTGATAATTACAAACCCTACTCATATTGCTGTGGCCTTACAGTATTCTGATCAAATGATCGCTCCTACTGTTATTGCGAAGGGTGCGGATAGGATTGCTGAAAAGATTAAAGAGATAGCTAGAAATAACAGAATTCCAATTATTGAGAATAAACCATTAGCAAGAACTATGTTTAAAACACTAGATATAGGACAGATTATACCGAAAGAATTGTACACAGCTGTGGCGGAAGTATTGTCTTATATTTACAGATTAAGGAAGAAAAGAAAGAGCTAAACTATGGATGGACTTTTTCAATTTTTAAAACGATTCGAAAAGTATTCAAAGAATACGGATTTGGTAATGGCTATTGGACTTATCATGGTTTTGGCTGTGATGATGATCCCACTGCCTTCATTTGTATTAGATATCTCATTAACGTTATCATTAACATTTTCTCTTCTAATATTATTAGTGGCCTTATACACACAAAAGTCTTTAGATTTTAGTGTGTTTCCGAGTTTATTATTAATGACTACTCTTTTTCGCCTTTCATTAAACGTAGCATCTACACGTTTAATATTAACAAAAGGCCACCAAGGTCAAGATGCTGTAGGTGAGGTAATAGCCGCTTTCGGAAATTTTGTTGTTGGTAATAATTATGTAATTGGTCTTATAGTTTTCGTAATTTTGGTTGTTATAAACTTCGTCGTAATCACAAAAGGTTCTGGGCGTGTGGCTGAAGTGGCAGCACGTTTCACATTAGATGCTATGCCTGGAAAACAGATGTCAATCGATGCTGATCTAAACGCAGGTCTACTTACAGAGCAAGAAGCTAGACAACGAAGAAAAGATATAGAACGTGAAGCTGATTTTTATGGAGCAATGGACGGTGCTAGTAAGTTCGTTCGTGGTGATGCAATTGCGGGTATTATAATTACTCTTGTAAACATTGTTGGTGGGTTAGTTGTTGGTGTTTTTCAAATGAACTTGGATGTGGCTCAGGCAGCACAAAACTATACTATGTTAACAATAGGTGATGGTTTGGTTTCGCAAATTCCTGCCCTTATAATTTCAACAGCTGCTGGTATTGTAGTTACAAAAAACAGTTCGGAAGCCAATATCAGTAATGACATTACTTTTCAATTGTTTCTTAAACCGAGAGCCGTCGCTATTGTAGCTGGTATTTTATTTATATTGGGTTTAATACCCGGCCTTCCTACAACTCCTTTTTTTACAATTGGTTTAGTAACTGCAGGAATTTCATGGTTTGTTCACCGTTTAAATCTTGAAAAAGAAGAACAAGAAGTGATGAGAGCTGAAGAAGAAGCAAGAAAACCCAAAGTTGATAATGTTGAGAGTTTACTTCCACTTGATTTAATCGAATTAGAAGTTGGCTATGGTCTTATTAATATAGTTGAATCAGATCAGTCAGGTGACTTGCTTGAAAGAATAGTGAGTATACGCAAGCAATTTGCGGTAGACTTGGGAATCATTGTTCCAAGCATACACATTAGAGACAATTTACAATTAGAGCCAGGTGAATATCGACTTTTAATAAAAGGTAACAAGGTAGCTGGAGGAGTTTTAAAGCCTGAAAGTTTATTAGCTATGGACCCAGGCAATGTCCTTCATGTAATTGATGGAATAGCTACAAAAGAGCCAGCTTTTGGCTTAGATGCAGTTTGGATATCTAAAGCACAAAGAGAAGAAGCGGAAATGGCTGGTTATACTGTAGTTGATTTACCTACAGTTATGGCAACTCATTTAACAGAAATTATTCGTACTCATTCTTATGAGCTATTGGGACGTCAAGAAGTAGATAATTTAATTTCAAACTTCAAAAAACAGTATCCCAAAGTTATAGAGGAACTTATTCCAGATCAACTGAATTTAGGTCAAGTAGTAAGTGTTTTACAAAATTTATTAAAAGAACAGGTCTCCATCAGAGATTTACTTACAATTTTTGAGACTTTAGCTGATGAGTCAACTAAAACTAAGGATACAGAGGTACTCACGGAGTCAGTTCGAAAGTCTTTAAGAAGAAGTATAACTGTAAAGTATTTGGATGATGAAGGCACTCTACAAGTAATGACTTTAAGTTCTCACTTGGAAGAACTTGTTTCCAATTCTCTATTACAAACAGAACAAGGTGTTCAATTAGTTATGGATCCTCATCAAGCTCAAGATTTAATAGGGCAAATTGCAAACACAATTGAAAGTCATCCAGAAATTGCAGGACAACCGATTTTATTAACAAGTCCGACCATACGCAGACATGTTTATAAATTAGTATCGCGTTTTATACCTCAGTTAATTGTGCTATCTCATAATGAATTAACACCATCAACAAATGTATCTTCAGTAGGTATTGTGGAGTTAGCACATGCAAGTTAAAAAATTTGAAGCCCCTACGATGAAGGAAGCGATAAAGATGATCAAAAACCAGTTGGGACCTGAAGCGATAATATTATCAGCTAAAGATATTAACAAAGGGTTTGGCTTGGCTGGGCAAAAAAGTGTTGAGGTTACTGCGGCAGTTTCAGAGATGACATTGAGAAAAAAACAACTGGCAGAAAGAACACTTAATGAATCATACAAAGTTAAATATTCACAAATACCTGCGAGTCAACAAAAACAATTTATTGAAAAGGTGTTTGAAAAAAATCAAGCAAAGCATTTGCCGCCAACTAAAATTACAACTGTTCCTTATATAGAAATTCCTGATGTTGAAGACGAAGCAAAGCAAGAGGAAAATACTGCAGCTAAAAGAATAAAGTCTGCTGTATTAGAGGCATCAAGATTGGCAGATTTTATAGATGAAAAGCCAAAGCCAAAAGTAAATACAACTAAAGTGATAAAACATAATCCACAGGATCAACAAAAAATTCTTTCTATGCAGGCAGAAATAAACAAATTGAAAGCATTGCTAAGTCAATTTCAAAAAGTTCCTCAAAGCTTTATATCAATGCATCCAGGAGCCAGTGAAGGTATATCCTATGAATTAAGTTCTTCATATGAAAAATTACGAAAAACTGGTGTTACTGAAGATGATGTAATTAAAATTTTAAAATTAGCACAAAGATCTTTGAATAAAGAACAACTTAAAAAACCTGCATATGTTGATGCGTGGATAGCAAAGCATATTTTAGATGAAGTAAAAGTTTGTTTGCCTAAGGAAATTAAAAAGTATAACGCTTTTGTGGGGCCATCAGGTCATGGAAAGACATCAACGCTTGTTAAGTTAGCAAGCCATTTAGTTATCTGTGAAAATAAGAGTATAGCCATAGTGACCTGTGATACATATAAAGTAGGGGCTTCTGAACAATTGAAAATATATGCAAGAATTTTAAATGTACCTTTTGTCGTTGTTAGAAAACCTGAAGATTGGGTGCATGTCGATAAAGCTCTCAGCGGTGTAGATCATATATTAGTCGATTATCCTGGCATGGGCCTTAGAACAGATATTGAAAGAAATTATTTATTATCAATGCTTTCACCAAATAGTGAAAAAGGTAGACAAGTTCATTACGTTTGCTCAGCACTGACAACCTTTACTGATGCCACTGAGATGTTGAATAGATATTTGGATATTGGTTTAACAGATTTAATTTTTACCAGTGTGGATGAGTCTACCCAACATGGGCTTATTTTCAGCCTACAACAAAAATTTAAATTACCACTGCACTCATTTGGAATTGGCCCTAAAGTACCAGAGGATTTTGAGGCGGCGACCAAGGAACGTGTTGTAGACTTAATTTTTAAACTAACAAAGCTTCAAGGAAAGAGGTCTTAAATGAATTATAGCAATAAGTTCACTAAAACGATTAGCGTAACTTCTGGAAAAGGTGGAGTGGGAAAAACAAGCTTCGTTTGCAATGTTGCCGCCTATTTAGCTGGTCAAGGTCATCACGTTTTAATATTAGATGGAGATTTAGGTATGGCCAATGTAGACGTATTTTTTGGCGTAAGACCTCATGTTTATATAGATCAAGTTCTGCGTGGAGAAAAATTATTGGAAGAAGCTGTTTTTAGTATTGAACCAAATATTGATTTGATTCCTGGTGGAAGTGGAATTTATGAGTTGCAAAATATAAATTACTTTCAAAAAAAATTACTTTTAGATCAAGTGAGCCAGTTAGAGAATAAATATGATTACATGCTAATAGATACAGCACCGGGAATTGCCGATAATGTTTTATATTTAAATACTGCTGTCCAAGAAATTATGGTTATTTTAACACCTGATCCTTCGAGTTTAACAGATGCATATGCGCTTATTAAGGTCTTACACGAAAGACATAAAGAAAATAAGTTTTCAATTGTTTGCAATTTAGTACACGATGAGTATGAAGCATTGAAAATATATAAGAGACTTAGTGATGTATGTTCAAAATTTCTTTGTGTAAGTTTAGACTACCAAGGTTATATACCTTTAGACCAGAAACTGCGTGAGGCAACAAAGCAGCAACAGTTAATAGTAGATATAAATCCTCGCTCTCCGTCCAGTATTGCATTCCGAAATATTGTAGGAAAAATTAATAATCACGGACACTTAGCACAGCCAAAGGGAGGGATGCAATTCTTCTTTGAACAGATGATTAAAACGGCATGCTAAAGAATAGGACTTTAAGGAAAAATAACGATTTGATACAATGAAAAAATAGGTGGAAGGAATTATGGCAGATAATGGAAGCAATCTGTTAAGAAAGTACAAGGAGGAGCCTAACAAACTCACTCCTGAGCAAAAAGATAAATTAATCATGGAGTACGCGCCATTGATTAAATTTATCGCACAGAAAATTGCAATTCGACTCCCTTCGAATATAGAACTGGATGATTTGATTTCAAGTGGTGTCATTGGTTTAATGGATGCTATAGAAAAATATGATCCTACTCGCGATAATAAGTTCAAGACATACGCGGAATTCAGAATTCGCGGTTCAATTCTTGATGAATTAAGAGCTCAAGATTGGGTCCCAAGGTCAGTTAGAGATAAAGCAAAAATGTTAGATAGAACATTAATTCAATTAGAGGCTGAATTGGGACGTTCTGCTACCGATGAAGAGATTGCTGAAAAGCTTGAGATGTCATTAGAAGAGTTTTATGATTTGGTAAATCAAGTTAAACCAGTAAGTGTTTTGTCAATTGATGAACAAGCAACTTTTAGTACTGTTGATAAACAATCTATTTTAAATTTATTAGAGGGCTGTAAAATTAATAATCCCTTTAATCAATTGAACCTTAAATCTGTAAAAGAAGTTGTAACGACTTCGATTGAAGATTTGCCTGAAAGGCAAAGGTTGGTCCTTTCGTTATATTATTACGAAGATTTAAATTTAAAAGAGATAGGTAAAATTTTAAGAGTTACTGAAAGTCGAGTTTCCCAACTACACGCTCAAGCTATATCAAGGCTGAGAGCAAAATTAACTCAACACTTTAACTAATGCAAAGTTTCTTTTACTTTATTATTTAGTTGATGCATTTTCTCAATAACAGGAAGAAACTCATCAGTCTTTCTCATTCTTCTTTGAGTCTCGTAATTGCCCTCTAACATTGCATCAAGTTGCTGATTTAAAGGTATTATTTGTGATTTAAAATGATTTGCTGTCATAAATAAGCTTATAGGAATAAACAAAATAACTGCAAAAAAAGAAAATAAAAACTGTAATCCATATATATTTAAAGATTCAATGACTCCCGCTTGAATTAATGTATTTTCACTTAAATTTTGTACTACTAGATTTTTTAAATTTAAAAAACTGTAGAAAGTCACCCCACCAATGAGCACACCAAAAATTGTTAAATAAGTAGCTATATGTGCAACGGTTATTTTTTGGGCCAATTTCCTTAATTTTTTCATGTAGACTCCTAAGATTCAGGGAACATTTCTTTTTTGATTTTGCTAATCAAACGATTCTCCATCTGCCTTACAGCTTCGCGTGTAATACCATATTTGTCACCTATATCTTGCAAAGTTAAAGGGGAATCAGATAATAATCTGTTTTCGAGTAGATAAAGCTCACGGTCGTTAAGTTGAGGCCTTACTTTTTCAATATTTTCTGTAAGTAATTGAATTTCTTCTTGTAATCCTAGCTCGTCATCAATGGCTACTTCATAATCATCCTTCTGCAAATCAATTAATGTGGAGGAATTGTTGTCGCCAATGGGTTGATCTAGACTAACGTCTCGGCCACTCATTCTTTGACTCATGGTTTTTACTTCTTCTTCTGGAATGCCAAGTTTGCCACTCAGTTGTTTTATTCCTGTATCAAAACCTAAATTCTGAAGTTCTCTTTTTTGTTTTTGTAATTGGTAAAATAGTTTTCTTTGATTTTGAGTAGTACCAATTCTTACCAATGAATACTGTTTCATTAAGAAGTCTTGTATATAACCCCTGATCCACCAAACGGCATAAGTTATTAAACGAACTCCTTTATAGGGGTTAAATTCGCGAACAGCATGCATAAGACCGACATTTCCTTCCTGGACAAGATCGATCATTTTTGCACCAAACTTTGAATATTCTGCAGCCACTTTTACTACAAAACGTAAATTTGAAGTCACTAAGACTTCAGCGGCTTTAGGGTCTTTATTTTCAAAATATTTAACAGCCCAATTATGCTCATCCTCTTTTGAGAGGAGAGGATACTTGCGGATTTCAGCGATATATCTTGTTACTGGATCTGAAGGGGCTAGCGCTTTTACATCTTCAGTCTCATTAAAAACTTCTTCAGTCTCAGCATTTTTTATTGTTTTATCTTTTTTTATAGAAACAATTTTTTTGGTAACTTTTTTAGACTTCTTTGCCTTGGCTTTTTTTGTTTTTTTGGTGACTACTTTCTTTTTTACTTTAGGCATTTTTTAACTTTTATTTTTTGTAATTAAAAAAAATGAAATTAACTTAAAGCTTCATCCATTTTTTTGCTTAAAGTTTTTTCAACAACACCTTTTACAAGAGCAAGATGAAAAGGAAGGTCTACAATAATTTCTACTTCGGATCCGTTTCCACAGTTTTTTACCTGAAGTTCTGCTTTAAACTGGCTGCCCTTGGCTTTTCCAGTCAACTTAGATTCATCAAACTCACATTTGTATTTTGGGTCCAGTTTGTGAAGCTCTTTATCTTCAGATAACATTTTTGAGACTTTGGCAAAGGTGTCTTTGGTATTCAATGATGTTTCTTTTTTAACTATTACTTTAGGCATGTAATAAACATAGACCTTTACAGTTAAATTGTCTATGAGTTATACCCATTCTAGTGTTGTTTGGACATTTGTAAGTTCCAAAACAGAACTGTGGGAGTGAATATTATGCAGTTTGTAAAAAATGTAAAAAGGTCACATTATTGTGGAGAATTAACAAATGCTCAAAGTGGCCAAGAAGTCATTTTAATGGGTTGGGCAGATGGGAGAAGAGATCATGGAGGATTGGTCTTTATTGATTTAAGAGATCGCGAAGGTCTAGTCCAAGTGGTAATTGATCCCAACTTAGAGACCTGTAAAACTGCAAAAAATGTGAGAAATGAATATGTAATTGCTTTAAAAGGAATTGTTCGAACTCGTCCAGAAGGCATGCATAATAAAAATTTAAAAACCGGTGAAATTGAAGTTGAAGCTACTCATTTTGAGATTCTCTCAGAAGCTGAGACCCCTCCCTTTCAGGTAGATGATGCCAAGGTTCAAGAAAATTTAAGATTAAAATATCGTTATTTAGATCTTCGGTCATTGCGCCAACAAAAATATTTAAAACTGCGTCATGAATGTATGCAATTAGTGCGTAAAACGCTATCAGATAGTGGTTTTTGGGAAGTAGAAACACCTATTCTCTATAAAAGCACACCTGAGGGAGCTAGAGATTATTTAGTACCATCAAGAGTTCATCCAGGAAATTTTTATGCTCTTCCGCAAAGCCCTCAGACTCTCAAGCAGCTTCTAATGATAAGTGGATTTGATAAATACTTTCAAATTGCAAGATGTTTTCGTGATGAAGATTTAAGAGCCGATAGGCAGCCTGAATTCACTCAAATAGACCTAGAAATGAGTTTTGTTGATCAAGATGACGTTATGGCACTTAACGAAAAGTTATGTCGTACTATTTGGAAGGAATTTAAAGGTGTAGATATAGGTCAAATTCCAGTTATGGCCTATGATGAAGCTATGAATCGCTTTGGCAGTGATCGTCCAGATTTGCGAATTCCTTGGGAGTTAAAGGATTTAAATCTAGAACTAAATAATTGCGGATTTAAGGTTTTTGATGATGTTATAGCCCGTGGAGATTGCATTAAAAGTTTAGCAGTTCCTGGAATCGGAGACTACTCACGATCTCAATTTGATAAGCTAACAGCTGTGGCGAAACAAATGGGAGCGAAGGGTTTAGTATGGATTAAAAAGGGTCAGGACGGTTCTCTTCAGTCTCCTGTTTCAAAGTTTTTTACTGAAGATAAATTGCAAAGACTTTTTGAATTTAGTGGTGGATCAGATGGCGGGGCGGTACTAATTGTCGCTGATACATTTCAAGTGACATGTTCTGCCTTGGGACATCTACGCAGTCAGTTGGCACAAGAGTTAAATACTATCGATACAAGTTGCGATAAATTTTTGTGGGTAACTGATTTTCCTTTACTAGATTTTTCACCAGAAGAGGGTAGATGGGTGGCTGTTCACCATCCTTTTACAGCTCCGCAAGATGAATATTTACATATTCTCGATAAAAAAGAGGAGAGCAATTATTCAACAATTAAAGCAAAAGCTTATGATTTAGTTTGTAATGGCAATGAAATTGCTGGTGGAAGTATACGTATCCACCGACAAAGTGTACAACAAACGATATTCCAGGCCTTAGGTTTTAATGAAGAGGAAGTTCAACGCAAGTTTGGTTTCTTTAATGAAGCACTTTCTTATGGCACTCCTCCCCATGGTGGAATTGCTTGGGGTGTAGATCGTTTAGTTATGATCCTTTGTGGGACTGATGCCATTCGCGATGTCATAGCCTTCCCTAAGACAACTAAAGCCTATGATTTAATGGCTGAATCACCGGGAATCGTGGACCGAGAACAGTTATTAGAACTTGGTATACGCTTAACAAATTCAGCTAAAGAATAATTCAATAAATTCAACTTTGGTCGTGTACAGTTCTGAGACAAGTTTCCGAAAAGTATTTTAAGAAGCTATTTATACACATGGAGGTGTATAGTGCAAAAGATCAGTGGAATACTGCCAAGTTCTTCACGGCTAACATCTGTAGATGTCAAGGACGCTGGAGCTGTTAGACCCGGAGCTCCTACATTTGGTCGTCCAGTAGGGGAATCAAATCTATTTAAAAATTCCGTAGTGAGATCAGCCCATCAAGCTATTCAAAAACATAACGAACTTTGGAGTGAAAGATCAGAGCAACACGATAAAGCACAAGTTATTCAAGATATGGCGGATTCATTTTTTAAATCAAAAAATCAAATGGCTCATGAAAAGCAGTTAGTGAGCGATTTTATGACGTCAAGACAACCTAAAGATTTACCTCCCACGGTGAGTATTCCAAAGATATCATTAGATGAACCAAGTGTTATGAAGCAAAAATCATCTTTGGAAATGTCTGAAGAAGAATTGAATGCGCCAGAGACTGGCCGGTACTTAGATGTCATAGCCTAAAATTCTCTTTAAAACTTATGCTTTCATCGTTGCTTCGTCGTCGCGGTGCTAAGTGCACAGCTTCCTCCTTGCGCCTTGAAATCATAAGTTTTAAAGAGAATTTTAAGTTATAAGTTTCATCGTTGCTTCGTCGTCGCGGTGCTATTTAAATACTTTAAAAAATTTTGCTTAAAGTTACTCCATGGGTTTCTAAACCAGCAACTTTAAACAAATGTTTTAACTTCTTGTTTCCCTCATCGTCTACTCCCAAACAAATAATATAGTTCAATGTTAGAAAAATTAATTTACGAATGGTTAAGGTTTCCCACTCAGGAGCTCCCATTTTGATTAACATCTCCAATCGAATCAAAGCTTGTTTGGCATCCTCAGCATGTAGACTGCCAAAACTTCCAGCATGACCAGTAGATAGTGCGAGCATAAGGTCTTTAGCTTCTCGACCGCGAATTTCACCAATAACTAAACGGTTGGGTCTCATTCTCAAAGCTTGCCGTATCAATTCTTCTTGATTAAATGATTTTAAATGTCCATGGAGATCAAATCGAGTTAGAAGACGAGTGCTAATTTGATTGGGAACTTTTAACTCATGTGTATCTTCAATAATAATCACTCTTTCAAATTCCGGTATTTCATTAATAAGTGCATTCAAACACGAAGTCTTGCCAGTTCCAGTTGATCCTATGATTAAACAGTTTTGTTTTGTGGCAATAATTTTTCTAATTTCTATTAATTGTTCCTCGGAAGCCCAATGGCGTTGTTTGAGGAGGTTTAAAGTCCAGGGTACATCTTTATGCCTACGCAATGTGAGTTGCACATTTTTGCTTAATGGGGGAGCAATAAGATGTATACGAAATGGATTTAAGTAACCATCTACACAAGGTTGATTTAAGTCATATTGTATTTGAGCTTTTTGACAAAATTTTTGTAAAAACAATCTATAATTTTGAAGATTAGTAAAACATAAATCATGTTTTTTAAACTTCCCATTTTTTTCATAAAAAATATCTGTTTCGCTATTTATTAGTATTTCAGTGATTTCTTCATCATTTATGAGAGGCAATAGTGGGTCAATAGCTTCTATATTTTTCATCTAATAACTCATTTTCAGGAAATTGTGTATCTTGTCGGTAATTGACAATAATGGGTTGGACAAAAATTATTAGTTCAGATTTATTATTCTGATACATTTTACTTTTAAACAATTCACCTAAGATAGGTATGTTTTTAACAAAACTTATACCATTGTCATTTAAGCCATATCTTTCTTGAATTAAGCCCGAAAGGGCTACAGTTTCCTGATTTTTTAAATTAAATTGAGAATTTAAACGACTGACTTTTAAACCAGGTATTCCTTCAACTGCACTGGAGCTATCTAGCATAGACACTTCACTTTCTATTTTTAAGAAGATTCTCTGGCTGGCATCAACTTCTGGTTGAATTTTGAGTACTAAACCATGTTTTTTCCAATATAATTGACTGCTGCGATAACCTTTCACGCGAATTGGAAATTCTCCACCGGCTAAAAATTCAGCTTGTCCGCCACTTTCAGCAACAAGAGTTGGTGCCGCTAATATGTTACCTTTTCCTTGAGTTTCTAAAGCATTTAGTTCTACTAACCAGGAACCTAAAATATCTTTACCTGGCAAAAGTTTGGCTTGATAATTTTGACTCCAATCAAAACCAAAATTTTGAGATTGTGATTTGCTAACTTCAGCTAAAAGTAATCTCACTCGTACGAGTGGCGGATGTGGTTTCAAATTTTTCATTTCATTTATTGTTAGCCCCCATGGAAAAATCCATTTTTTTAATTGATCCAACTCTTCTTTGGTTTTCTTGTTTGTTGAGAGTTGAACTCTTTCATTTAAAGAAAATTTTATGTCTTTAAAATCTGAGTGACTAATTTTATCCTGCCAAAACCTTGTGATCTCATCTTTAATTAGTGGATGTATGTAAGCTCTAAATTGACAGGCTGTATTTTGTTGATCTTGAATCTCATAAATATCTAGCCAATCTTTTAAACTTAGTAATTCTCCTTCAATAGTACAGTTTTGATTTTTGTGAGAGAGATTTAAGCCCAAAGAAGAATTAATTTTTTCATTTAATTTTTTGTAAAGTGAATAAATATTTTTGTGTACAACATCAAATTGTATAGCTTTTTCAAATCCTACCTCATTTGAATTGATTTTCACAAATGTAGTGCCTAATTTTTTAGCTATAATATCAAAATAAGTATTTTTATCATTTATTTGAAGAATATCGTTTCGGTTAATTTCAATGGTTTGATTTTTATGTGCCCTCAGTTGAAAACTCTCGCCTACAACAAGAGTAATGGTTTCAGCCAAACTTGTTTTTGTGAAAAGTAATATTATAAAAAGTAGTTTCAAATTCATAAATTTATTTTTTGCAATTTAAAAAACAATCTCAGATGTTATTTAATCTATTTTGGAATTGAATTGTCCGAGAACCGGCGGTTTATTCGTAGAATACAATTGGTGTTAGCGGTGTTTCCATAAAAAATTAGCAAATACTTTTTAGAGGGGGAATTCTACAGTAAATTCATCTTTTTGCGAAATAATATTCAATTCCGAACCATGAGCTTTGACAAGGGCATAGCAAGTGCTGAGTCCTAAGCCTAAACCTTGTGTGTGATTCATAATGTCTTCATCCAGTGAAAAAGGCTTTAAAATTTTGTCTATTGTTTTTTGATCCATTTTTGGACCTTTATTTTTAACTTGAAAATACGCACGTCCGTCTAACTCTTTAAGCTCTAATTTGATTTCTGAATTTTCTGGTGAGAACTTAATCGCATTGTCCAAAAGCTTCTGCGAGACTTCATTAATTAATTCAACATCTACTTTGACTTTTAAATCTTCGGCAACAATATTCAGTTTTCTTTTGTCAGAATTATTTAACATTTTATATTTTTCAGCTAGATCTTCGCTTAATTTTTTTGTGGAAACACTTTTTTTGTTAATTTTGATTTGCCCAGTTTCGGCCGCCACTAAACGAAGGGAGGAATCAATCATTGTTTGCAATCGGCTTTGACTTTTTAATATGCGGTCAACATACATAAACTGTTCTTCATTTAAATTTGATTCTTTTAAAAGCTCCAAAAAGCTACTCATTACTGTGAGGGGAGTTTTTAATTCGTGATTAATTAAAATCATAAAATTTGTTTTTGCTTGATCGAGTGTTTTTAATTCTTCTAAAGCTTTTTCAAGTTGAATGTTTTTAACTACAAGTTCTTGTCGCAAACTGTATTTTTCAAGAGCTTTGTCGATAGTATTTTTTAAGTCAATGGGGTCCCATGGTTTGTTTAAATATCGGTAAACTTCGCCTGAGTTTATGGAGTCTACAATTGATTCAACATCTGTGTAACCTGTTAATAGTATTCGAATTGTCTCGGGGTGAGTTTTTATAGATCTTTTTAACAACTGTACACCTGTCATCTCAGGCATTCTTTGGTCAGTGAGTATAAGAGCTATATCTGAATGATCTTTAAGAAGATTCAAGGCTTCTTGGCCTGAAGTAGCTTTGAAAACCTGATAACTTTTGCGAAAAAGTCGTTCTAAGGCTTCAACATTGTCTTTTTCATCGTCTACGAGCAGAATTTTGTGTTTCACGAAATTAGAATACTACAGAATTTTTGATTCTCAAACTCCTTCGCTTTCTATTCTCTTTGGACAAACATCTAGCCTCAAACTCGACCATAGACAAGAATGTTTCAAAAAAGTCAAGAATATGCAGTTTATTGACGAAAATAAGTATGAGCGAAGAGCTATTATAATTAGGAGTAACTTTCATGCGATCATTATTGTTGGTAGTTTTAACTACGTTATTTTTTTCGGGAGAGCTGGCTTTTGCCTATGCTGGTGATCTTTATGGTCATGGAATTTGGGGGGGAGCTCAAAACTGTGGATACGGAACACAGGCCTCAAAAGTTCACTACATGAAAGATTCGAAATATTTAAGAATTCAAGAGAAAATTGATAAAATTAAAGAAGAACTCAAAAACAAAGAAGAGCGAAAAGATGCATTAGATGAGGATATCAATGGTGATTTCCATAAAAAAAGTGCTGAAGTTTTTTTGAAAGAATGGGTAAGAGAGTTTGTTGTTAAACATGTGGTTGAAGGTAAAAATCGTGAAAACTATGTGGCGGGGCTTGACGACAATCCTGAATCCCCAGCTACTCCAGCTTGCAGTGATAATAACCCAGGAAATATTCCGAAAGAGTTTTGCTCCAAAGGCGTAAGTGATGGGTGGACCAATGGTATGCTTCAGGATAATTACATAGATGGGCATTTATCAACTGATATATGTTCGAATACAGCAAAGATAGACCGTGCAGATTCTGAAGCTTGTAAGGAGTGGCTACTGGGTTTCATGAACGATGCTAGTGAATATCGTGGACTTGATTATGACATTCTCAAGTTAAAGAGAGAGCTTGAAATCTTAGAAAAACAAAAGTCAGATGAAAAAAAGAGGATTAAAAAACAAGTCAAGAAAGGCGAGTGGGAGCCAGATGTAGACGAAGATGATGATGAAGAGACAGAAGCCAAAAATTGTGTGTCTTGTTGGATATCCAAACACTCAGATACCATTCGCTTAGTTGCGGGCATTGGTATGCCTATTCTTGGCGCTTACTTAGGTTATAAGGGTGCTCAAAATATATCAGAACAAAATGCGCGTTTGGGTTGGCCTACATCTCCTTATATAGCGGCGGGATTTTCATATCCATTTATAATGCAAGGTCTCTACGGTGGAATCATGGGGGGTATGGCCGCTGGTGGTTATGGTTGCTCTGGTGGATACTATGGTGGTGCTATGGGTCCATATGGGATGCACGGTGCGGGTGGACTATTTGGTACAGGTTTATATGGTGGAATTGGTGGAGCGTTTGGTTATCCCGGCGGAATGTATGGCGCTGGCCCCTGGGGAGCTGGACCTTATATGCCTGGCATGGGACCTTGGGGCATGGGTGGACCATTTATTAATGGTGGCTTTCCCGGTGGTTTTGCTATGGGTGGTGCTATCGGTGGTGCCTTTGGTTTAGCAACTGGTGGGTTCCCATATGCTGGAGGTTATCCTATAGCTGGCTATCCTTATGGTGGGGCTGCTGTTGGTGGCGCTATCGGTGGTGGATTAGCCATGGGTGGTTATCCGTATGGTGGAGCTTTTGGTGGTGCAATAGGTGGTGGTTTAGCCATGGGTGGTTATCCCTATGGTGGAGCTATGGGAATGCCTCCATTTAGCAATATGATGGGTGGCTATGCCATGGGACTGCCAATGGGTGGAATAGCTATGGGTGGAGCCATGGGCGGTGGATTAGCTATGGGTGGAGCCATGGGTGGTATAGGTATGCAACAGCAATATATGCAGCAATACATGCAAATGTTGCAGCAGCAAATGTCTTATCAACAAGAGCAAATGCAAAAGCAACAAGTTATTGGTCGTTTGACTCAAGAACTATATAAAATTCAATTACAAATTCAGCAAATATCTTCAGGTTCGTACTACGGTGGTCAAATGAACTTTAGCGTTAGTCCAAATTTGGGAATGCCTGGTTACAATAATGGGGGAGTAGCCACTACACCTAATAGCGGTGGCTCAATCATTAGAAATCAACGTTAATCATCCTTTCGATGTGTAGGTTTTACTTGCACATCGACTTGTGTCTCTCGTTGTTTATTATTGTGATTATAAATGTAGTAACCTGCCAATAGAGAAACTCCCATCCATAACCATTTATTTTTTATCAAACTTGAACTTTCAGTTTGAGGCAGATCCTTTACAACTACTTTTTTAAAGGGTTCTTGTAGCTCTGAGTTTCTTTCTTTATTATTTTCTGTGATATCTGGTGAAA
Organism: Bdellovibrionales bacterium; assembly: GCA_020435005.1. Taxonomy (GTDB): domain Bacteria; phylum Bdellovibrionota; class Bdellovibrionia; order Bdellovibrionales; family UBA1609; genus JACKAN01. The sequence continues at coordinate 8,084 of JAGRAE010000003.1, read as the reverse complement.
GCTTTAATGGTAAGTTTCTGATCGGTGATGGGGCAACAATAACGCACTGTTGAGGGTAAAGTACTTTAAATGTGGAGATATTGGGAATTGGTAAAATTTGATGATCTGAACAGCTGCCCTGGGCATACCGTGGAAGAGTCCACTGATGATTTCTTATTTGTAAGGCTGAACCAGTAAGACTTTCTATAAAACCGCAATTAGAAATTATGGTGACACGGTTATTAGAGTCATTAAGAGAATATGAAGAATAAAGCTGATAATTGAACACTTTGCTATTAATTACTACTTTATCTATCAAATTTATAGGTAATTGTGGCTGCCATTTTGTGGTGGTCTTTGTATCTCTAAGTTTTAGCCATTTTTGCTGAAAAGGTGGAGGGAAAATATTGTTATCTAGAGTGAAATTTGCTTCAAACTCAAAGGCTTTTTGCAACCATGTTTCCCAATTGATATTATCGATTTGCGCTAATCTTAAATGGCTTAATACAATAATTTTTCTGTCACTTTCTTTCCAGTCCTGATTATAGGCTTGTTCGACAATTTGTTTAAAAAATTGCTCTGCAGTTTTAGCCGAACCATTTAATAATTCAAATTTTGCTTTTATATATTTTTTTTCGAGCTGTTTTGAATTTTTATCTAGTTGTTCGCGCCAATTTTGCTCAATTGATTTGTATTGAGGATTGATGTTTAAAAAGTTAGTAAATTCTTCTTTGTAAACTTGAGGGCTACGAATCAAAAAATCATCAGCAAATAAATTTTCTGAAAATAAAAAAAATAAAATAATAAACATTTCCTCTCCTATTGAGTGTAAATAATTCTCTTTTTCATGCTTGGTTTTTCAAAAACTGTGCCGACAGTGTTCTTGTTATTAATGGTTAAGTAAAAAAGTCCATCCGATTTGAGTACGTTTTTTACTTCGTTTGAGGGAATGAGTAAACTAACGCTTTCACTAGACTTTTTGGGGCGTAAAGCTCGGATTCCTCTGCCAACAAGAGTTAATTGAACATTTTTTCCATTGTATTTTTTTGAATAGAGATCAACAACTCCATATTTTCCAAGAATTTGGTCTAAATTCTTATAATTTTCCACAATTATTGGAACAAGAGTAAAGCCTTTAGGAATAAAAGTTGTAATGTCGATTTCTTCTTTTTGTACAGGTTGTTGTGCAGTGGTTTGTGGTTTGTTTAGATAAAAATTTAAAATTGCTAAAAGAACTATAAAGCAACCACCGGCTAACCAAAACTTATTTTTATTTAGTATTTCTTTTAGAGTCATAATTATTGCTCTCACTTGTAAATCGATGTTTTTTTGAGTTTTTATTGATCCAATTGTCTGCCATATTTATTGCTTTTAAATAAAAAGCGATGGTAAATAATATTAAAAATAAAAGTTCTATTATAGCTTGTCCGCGTGGCTGAGAACGACTTGCCATGGTTGCTCCTTTGCATCAATAGTAGCACTACATTGTAATTGAATATCATTTGTTTTTTTCATATCTATTTTTCTTAGGAAAGTTAAAGGCCACAACAAAGTTACATTTTGTTTTTTTTCAAAATTACTTCTAAGTATGTAATCAGGTGTAAGTGAATTTCTAGGCATTTTTTTAATGGCAAGAAAATTTTGTTGGTGGCTTAAAGGGTAGTTGTGAATGAAGTGAAGCTGGAATATATTTTGTCTGGCCTGATGTAACTGTTTCCATGCTAAAGCTTCTGTGGATGAAATTATTGATTTTTGTATAAGAGAAAAAGTTTTTTGTTCAGCGATAACAAGTTTTAAATTTCCCCAGGCCGCGGCAATCGCATAAGGTTGTTTTGATTTCTTTGCTAGAGAATAAGCTGCTTCAGCAATTTTTCTTTTTATTCGTAATTGTTGGGCTTGTGGATTGATTGAAACGAGTCTTTGTAGCCCTTTTAAATTTATTTCCTGATATTTTAACAATTCTTGTCGACAAACGTGCACGGATCTCTCTTTAAAACTTAAAAATTTGTAAACTTCTAAACTTAAGGTCCAAAGTAAGAAAAAGCCGGGCAAAATAATTACTAATAAAACCATGCTTTGCCCGGCTTTGTTGAGTGGTAAGGAAGGGAGTGATGAAATTCGATATGCCATGGTTTTATAAACTCAAAATTTCCATAAACTTGTAATTGCTTTTTTTTTCATAAAATAGCGTTAACTTTCCAAGCGGCCAAACAGCTGTTAATTGATGATTCAAATCCTCTTGGCAGGAATTGATTGGGTAGGGATAGCTATTCATGCAAATAGCCGCCTCGTAAGTGTTGTGGTCTACCCAAATTTTAAGAAAAATCATCATAATAAAGAACATAGTAAATGTCATAATTTTGAAGGCTCCAATAAAGCTAATCAGAACTTCAATTGTGGCATGTCCGCGATTATTAATTGTTTGTTTGGCCATTTGTTTTACCTACACCATTCATAAAATTACTGAGATCTCTTTTGCGACTTAGATTTGAATCAATTTCTTCTTTTTCTACGGTTTTTCTGGTGCCTCTCAATGCATAGTCGACTTCTTGGAACTTTGAATTAACAGTATGGTTAATGGCTCTAACAACGCCAATGCAAGCAATGGCCATAAATGCCACTAAGATCAAATACTCTATTAAACCTTGTCCTCTTTTGTTTTTAATTAATTTCATAAAAACTCCTTTTTACAGTTTTTTATTGTGCAAAAAGGAACACGATGCTCAGTTAGAAATTAATAGATATACAATTCTGTTTGTCTGATATTCGGACAGGTGCCGGACAAATAGTAAAATACACAAGCAGTTTTATTTTCCTGTAATTTGAATGTTTATATGTAGTTGATTACTAAATTAAAAAATGAAAATTAGATTATTTCTTTTTTGAAATTCTTTCTGTTTTTCTGCGAGCAACAATTTTAGCTAAAATTTGAAAGGCTTCTTTTTGTAAATCATTTTCATAAACAAAGCGGTAAAAACCTTCAATCTCCGGGCTTTTGCGAAACTTTTTAATAGAAGCGGGGATTGTGTCAGACGTTGAAAAGTCAATATTAGTTCCATCTTTTGAAAGTTTAACTTTGCCTGCCATTAGACCATCCTCACTTTGTTTACTTATACCCATTCCCTAAGAAACCGTCTTAGACAACTAATCTCTGGAATTGGTATTATTACTAATCCAAGTCATGCAAGTAGTCAATTGGCAAAGAGCGTGACCAAGCGTGCAGGGGTCTTTATATTTAACCTATGAAAATCTTAAGTGGTAATGAAGTTTCTAAAGTACGAAGGCAAAAAATAAGCGAAGAAGTTCAACAACTTAAGAGTAAAAAAGGTGTCCACCCTGGATTAGCTGTTGTACTTGTAGGAGAGGATCCAGCGTCACAAGTTTATGTTAGAAATAAGGGTAAAGCTTGTGAACAAGTAGGTATTCAGTCTTATGAATATAAAATGTCTGCAGACACTTCTGCTAATGATTTAAAATTACTCATTGAGAAGCTAAATAATGACGATCGGGTCCATGGTATTTTAGTACAACTACCTCTACCAAAGCATTTAAATAGTGATGAGGTGCTGAGTTGGATAAATCCTCGTAAAGACCCCGATGCTCTAACTGTTGAAAATATGGGGCTTTGCTGGAAAGGAATCGCCCGTGTAACTCCTTGCACACCATCTGGAGTCATGAAAATTTTAGAACATTATAAAATTTCAGTAGAAGGGAAATACGCTGTTGTTATTGGTCGTAGTAACATAGTAGGTAAACCTATGGCTCATCTACTGCAAGAAGCCAATGCAACGGTTACAATTTGTCACTCACGCACTAACAATTTACAAGAATATACCCAACGAGCTGATATAGTAGTGGTGGCAGCAGGGAAACCATTAATGTTAGGAAGAGAAGATTTTAAATCAGGAGCTGTTGTAGTGGATGTTGGAATTCATAGAATAGAAGTCAATGGTCAATCAAAATTGTGTGGTGACGTTCGCTTTGATGAGCTTGATGGTTGGGTCAATGCAGCAACTCCTGTACCAGGAGGGGTTGGTCCAATGACCATCACAATGCTTCTGGAAAACACTTTAAAATTAGCTAGTTTATAGAGTTTGTTCTTTTTCTGTGTTTTCGCTTTCAATAAAAGCCAGCATGTCTTGTGAAATGACATCTTCTAAGTTTATACCTCTTGCATCTGGAGTTCCTAAATGTATTCCATATGAGTCAGGGTCAGAACCTATAAATTGAAGAGCCAACCATGCCCAAGTATAATTCAAATATTTACAATCGGCCATACCCATTTCTGTGATTTGTTCTAGGGTAGCATCAAAACCTTCATGCCTTTTGCTGCGAGCTTGTTCCCGAGATAACTTATCAAGACAGGCTTCTCTATCTTGCAAATCACTCATTTGTGAACAAATGGCAGACTTGATCATCTCGTTAGCACCAGCACGATAGGCATAATAAGCGAGTGAGGGATCTTTGCGTAGTTTTCGTTTGAACTCAAGCTTATCAGGAATAGCTGGGTTTTCACCAGAATTGAAAACTTTTTTCTCAATGAGATCTTCATTAATTACTAAACCAGCAAGTAATGTAGCAGTTGCAAAGTATTTTCTAGAATCATCAGGGTGTAAACTGGCATTTTTTCTCTGCTCAGCGTATTCAGCTTCTCGACCGGAATTAAAAATAGTTCGGCGGATTTCTCCTCGTTTAATATCTTCTTCTGTTTTGCCGGAACTAACAGCTTGGTTAAAATATTCTCTTTCCATTGGTGTGACATAAAAAACTTGTGGACTTAAGCCCGCACGCTCTAACAAGCTTTTGTTTTTGCGAATAATGTATCGACAAGTATCTGTTAGGCATTGATAGGGGCCAGCGGCATCTGACCAAAATTCCCATCGTCTTTTACCGATCTCTTTGAGCTGGTTATCAGCATAACCAGCTGCTTTTTGATAAGAGGCAATAATGTCGGCATTGAATCCATTGTTCATGTAGGGGCTTTCTAAAGCAACCAAATAGGCAGTTTGAATAGGCGAATCAGCTTTATTAAGTATGCGAGAAGTGAGTTCGCCAAGAGTGAGATTAATTTGTGGTATTTTAGTTTTCATTTGTGTCAAAAAACTTTGTGCAAGATATTTATTATATTTTACATTCATCTCACATGAACCAATTTTATTTGGTGTAGGTTGATTTGATTGAAAATATTGAATGTATTTTAAAGTTTTATCTGAATTCCTATAGAGTTCCAAACGAGAAGTCACTTCTAAGCTTTGTTCTAAAGATTCAATTGAAATTCCATTAGATATTAATGGGATTATTGCACTTTTGTAGTTATTTATAAAATCAGAAGGAACATCTGTGATATTTTGATTTATCTCATCTTTTTTTCCAATATGAATACGAGTTACATTCCCTTGGTTGTCTTTAATATCAATAACTCTTTCTCCACTTTCTGGATTGTTCCCTTGTAACAAAACTTCAGAAACACCTTGTGCTTGAAAATTTTCTGCAGGCACAGCATCTGAATGAGTATCAGCAATGGGAGTCTCTATTTTTAAAATCGGTGCTTGTGAGTTTTCGTCATTTATAGTTAATTCTGACCTAGAAACACCATCTACAACTGATAAATTAATTTCTCTTACTTTTGATTCTTTTTTTAGTTGTTCAGCTAAAGGGGGAGTAGAATTTTGTTGCTTATCAGACTGTTGTTCTATTCTATAATCTTTAACTTTTACAGAATACAACATACTTGTTCTAGCGATGACTTTTTGTTCTTTTAACTTTTTTAAGGTCATTCTTAGAGAGCTGCAATCGCTGACTTCACAGGTTACATCTAAAGAGTACTCAAAACCATCTTTAGACGGAGAACTTGTTTCTAATGTTTTTTCTGTAAATACATCATTCAATGTAGTTTCATAAGAAAACTCAATAAGTTCATTTAAATCTTCAAGTTCAAGCTTGATAGTAAATTTTCTCAAGTCATTTTCAATTTTTTGAATAATAGAAGCTGCACGAATTTTTTTCGAAAATTCTTTTGAGTAACCAGTTTGTGAAGTTTCTGTTTTGTATAGCTCTTCAAATTTGTCCACATCTCCAGAGGGAGTATAAATAAGCTCTTGTTTTTCACTTGGGCTATTTCGGTAGGGAACTACTTCTGTGAGACCCGTAGTTTGTGGTTGAGGCGGCTTTTTAATACTATCATCATTTTGTTTGTGACTTTGTTTTGGGGGTTCATACTTAGGTGTCTCAAAAGGTGCACAAGCCCATACGCTAGGAACTAGGGTAGCTAATATTACTAGTCGATATGATTTTTTCAATTTACGTCCTCCAAAATTCTCTCAACTCCCAGCCTCATCCATGCCTTAATTAAGCAAATGCTACGCCACTGAGGCTCTAATTTATTAACTCCGAATGTCTTTTTATTGGGTTCTAAGAGAGATATATTTTGGACAGTGCCTTATATTGTCACTTTGTGACGCAATATTGCTACCAGTAAGAACCAGGAACCTTCTAGTGGACAAAGATAAAGCGAATGGGCTACTAATTGGTTTATTTTTAGGGGGAAATTGAGTGATTCAAAAAACACCCATTTACCAAAGCCATGTTGATTTAGGTGCTAAAATGGTAGATTTTGCTGGATGGTCTATGCCCATACAGTACAAGGGATTACGCGAAGAGCATTTAAATACAAGAGAAAATATCGGTCTCTTTGACGTTTCCCATATGGGTGAAATTAGAATTTCTGGAGAGCGAGCAGAAGAGACTGTAGATTGGTTAACTTCTAATAATGTGGGTCGTCTAGAAAAAGGGCAAGCTCAATACTCTTTGTTAACTAATGAGCAAGGGGGAATAGTTGATGACCTCATTGTGTATTGCATAGAAAAGGGACGAGAGTATCTTCTTTGTGTTAATGCCGCCAATACCGACAAAGATTTTGCCTGGATGCAAGAGCATAATAAAGGCGCAAAAATAATAAATGAAAGTCCATTTTGGGGTCAGATAGCAGTTCAGGGTCCCAAAGCTTTAACTTTTCTTGATGAATTTTTCGATGTATCAGTAAAAAATATTCCGAGTTTTTGTTTTGAACAAATAAAGTGGGAAGGAGCGGAATGTATCATAGCCCGCACGGGTTATACCGGAGAGGATGGCTGTGAAATATTTATAAGTTCTGAAAAAGCTTTAATGCTGTGGCAACAGCTTCTCAAAGATGGCGCTAAATACAATATTCAACCTGTCGGCTTAGGTGCACGAGATACTTTGCGCACAGAAATGAAATATAGCTTATATGGTCATGAGATTGATGACACAACAAATCCCTATGAAGCAGGCCTCGGTTGGGTAGTAAAACCACAAGTCAAAGACTTCATCGGTAAAAACCAGATTTTAAAAGTGAAAGAAAACGGGCTAAAAAATAAATTGATTGGCTTTAAAATGCTGGACAAAGGCATCCCACGTCAGGAATATAGTGTCTTTTCAATGGATGAACAATTGATTGGGCGCGTGACAAGCGGAACTATGTCGCCCTGTTTAAATGAGGGCATCGGTATCGCATATGTGTTAAAAGATTTCGCAGAAGAAGGAACGGAGATTCAAATACAAATTCGCCAGCGAAAGCTTCGTGCACAAATTATAAAAACCCCTTTTGTTAGTAGTGGAGGAGCATAAAAATGCATGTACCTGAAGAAAATTATTATACCAAAGACCATGAGTGGGCACAGGTTGATGAAAATGTAGTGACAGTAGGAATTACCGAATATGCTCAAGGAAACCTAGGTGAAGTCGTATATGTAGAGCTTCCCGAAGAAGGGCAGAAAGTCACACAAAATGAGCCATTTGGTGTTGTTGAAAGCGTTAAAGCGGTAAGTGATTTAGTGGCTCCTGTTTCGGGAACTGTTATTGAAGTCAACGTAGGGGTCTTAGATGAGCCAGGTGTGGTGAATGATGACCCAATGAATAATGGCTGGCTAATTCGTATAGAGATGGACTCTGAAAAAGAGTTAGCAAATCTAATGAAAGCTCCCGAATATAAAAAACTTATAGAAAAGTCACAATAAGTTTGATAATTAACTCTCTTGCATCTAAGGATAGAGAGCATATATTTTAAATTTAAAAGCCCAATTGGT
>JAGRAE010000039.1 GCA_020435005.1 Bdellovibrionales bacterium | reverse complement strand
TGGTATTGGTACCACTACAGTTAATTACTATACAATTTATGAGCCCATTCAAGAGGGAAATGTCAATGATCCTTTAGCATGGGATATATTTACCAACAAAGCTCCCAAAGCCCGTGAGTTTGAAATTGCGGCCATTGTTCCAGATTTGTTCGATGTAACTTACTATAGCATTGACGCCAATTATAGGGGAAATTACGGAGCAAGAATTCAAACCAATAAAGCGGCACTTGGAATTCCTGATGGAACAGTAGTTCGTCCCGATCTTGGATTTCGCGAAGGTATACCTGATTTACAGGGTTATAATATTCGTAGACAAATTGAGTTTGCCAAAGGCTCTGGAATGGTGATTCCCAAAGCCTTTTATTTTATCCAAGACTTTCAGCATTTACTAACAGCATGGGTGCCAGGTAAAGGTAGCAGTACATATCCGGGGCCTTTAGATCCGACGATTCCATTTGGTGTTTGTTCTCAAGCGGACTTTAGCACTAATCCCAACAGCGAAGCTCCTCCCAACCCGGGATCATGTATTGCAGGGGGAAGAGTGGGGTACTCGGTGAAACTTATTTCAGGAAGATACTTAAGGAGCAATCAGTTTGAAATGGGATCGGGGAGTACAAAGGCTCCCATAAAAAACCCACCACCTTTTTAAGTGTGGTAAGAGATCAAGTTAGAAAATTAATTTTAGACTTTGAAGTGGATACAGAATGGTTGTCCACAGAAGCTACCAAATATTTATTGGTAAGAAGCTGAGGACATTGGGTTCAGCCAAAAAGTTAAACTCTGATGACTTGAAAGTTTTGACGCTCTAGAGGGATTCCCATGGAGCTAGCTTGAATTACCTTTTAAGTTTAGGATAGTTGTCTCTAAAATTTTTTCTTTATTCTCAATTTCAATTCAAAGAAAAATTGATAATTTTTACGGTATTTGCTCATTTTTAATATAAATTTGAAATTAATAAAATTTAATCTTAAATTGCTTCATTAAGAAGGGGGGTGAGCATGAGGTTAAAAGTTTTAAACATAATTTTTATTATAGTTTTCTTTTCAAGTGGAGCTTGGGCGAGGGAGCAAGACCCAAATCGTCCTTCAGAACATCCAGAAAAATGTGAGATTGGCTATAATCTTGTTAGTTTAACGGATATGAGTATTGAATATGTGAGAATACAAGCAGCAAGCGAGCTTGAGTTTTCTGAAAATTGTAGAGAGACACTGGTTTATTACTTTTCGCAAAACTATGCGCCAATAACTAAACAGCCTAATAATTATGGAGAAATTGAAGCTGGTAATGAGGCTGATGTTGTTTCAATGTGTAGCACTTATTTAAAAGGTATCTGTAATTAAAAACGGACACCTAGATCTAATTGTAGCCAACTAAGATTTGAAAAAATATTAATAGATTTAGTTTCATATTTAGTTTCATCATTTAAATGTTTTATGGTTAGAAAGAAATCATCACCATTGTAACCTAAAGCTGCCCATAAACTTAATTTGCTTATATTGGTATTTGAACTTTGATTTTTTTCGCCTTCATTTGTCCATTTTCTATTTTGAATGCCAACGCCATACAGTCCTTGTAAATTAAGAAAGAAATTACTAAGCACAACCGTATAGCCATAACCTCCTTGAAATGTTGTTGATACAAATTGTGTCTTTATAAGGTTTTGATCTGTTCCATATAGAGTGCGAACTTGTGTTGGTATAATGGCCGTGCTGTCTTTTATAAGAGTTGAATCTGAAGATAGCCGGATAAGCCACGAGCCTCCAGATTTTTTTTGTTGAGAGGTTTGTGAGTAGGCAGCTGCCAGGGAATACTCACTAGGTTTAAATGTATAAAGAATTGCCCCCCCAGCATTAAAAACTTCTAAATCTTCATTATATATTTTAGGATCGATACTAGATAAATTACTATCAATTTCCTCAGAGTTATCAATATATAGACCCTTGTATCGAGTGTAATAACCGTTGATATACCACTGTTCCTTGTTTCCCCAATAGGTAGACAAACGTATGTCTTCGTAAGAAGTTTTACCAAATTTAATATCATCTTTTTCGTTTCTTATCGCATCCTCTAAGTATGTAAGCGTGAAGCCAAAAAGTGTGAGACGATAACCACCTAAACCTAGTATATTGGGACGGAAATTGACCTTTTGTTCGGTACTTACTTCTTCTGGTGTAAAGCTGAGTTGATAAGAAGGTGAGGCAGTAGTTAAGCCGAGGTGAAACCTTCTAGAGTGATTCTTAATATTTGCACTTGTTTTTATACTGATAAATAAAAAAAGAAGAATATAACTATTTCGCAAAATAAACATCAATTTAAAGTATCCTTTTTCATCAATTATACAATATTAAATACGAAACCAATCGATATTTAAACAGGCAAGCTCTTCATCTTGTGAGTTTTTAATTTTAGTTGTTACATTTGCAATCAGTGCTCTCAGCTCTTCTTGTATCATTAAAATATCTGATGTTGCTAATGTCATTTGTCCAGAAAAAAACAATTCGTCCTCTCTTAATGATCTTACCTTTTCAATTCCTTTAAGTCGCCAGTTGATGTGTTGTTGTGCTACTAATGGTGAGTTTGGAGCTAAATAGAGTATTTGATCAACCACTTTAATTTCACCATCTTCTACTTTGCAAAAACCATATTCAATTAAAAACTCAATAGTTTTCTCAATGAGCGATAAGGGAACATTTAAATGTTTCGCAACACTTTTTGCTTCTTGTATATGATTGAGTAGTAGGCATAATCGCGTAGCACTGTTAATCCAGCTTGAGTAATATTCTGCTTTTACAGCTTCGGTTATTTCCTTTGCACCTTGAATGCGTTGACGAGAAGATAGACCTTCTTTTCTTTTTTCTAATAGTTGTTTTTTGTAGTGAGTTTTTAATTTGTGAGTTCCCGCTCTTTCAATTTGCACAAGCAATACAAAATACTCTGTTTCGAGCGGACTTAATTTAAAATATGTAGTGAGCTCCAGAGCTTGTTCGGTGTTTAAGTCGCGATCACCATTAAACACATGACTCATTTGTACAGAATTAACACCTAAGTATTCAGAAATTTTTCTCAACTGTCCATGGCCATTCCTCGGATATGTTTTTAAGCGTTCTTTGACGTAATTTTTGTAATCATCGTATTTGAATAGGTTCACCATAATAGTTTACACTAAAGTAATCTTTGCAGAGGAGTCCATTTTATAACTAAATGTAAATCGGTCTAAACTCAAAGACACTGAATAAATTAGTAATTTCAAGCAGTTAAAAACCTTACAAAAATGTAAATTTTGCGACTAAAGTCTAACAAAGCAAATCTATTTTCGGGGTTTAAAATCGTTTAACTTATCTTTGTGGCAGACAGCTATGATGGGCGTGTGGGCTAACTTTGAAAGCTTAAAAGGAGAGTTTCAAGTGGCCTATAAAATAATAAATTCTGAAGTTGTTGTTTCAAACAAAGATTTATCTCAATTGTTACATGATTTAAGTATTCCTCTATCCTGCTTAAATATTTCTTTATACTCTATGAACTGTTTAGAAACTCAAGACTTTGCGCAGTTGTCTCGACAAATTGAATTAGCCAACGTAGCCAACAAAAAGTTAAATGAATTGGTTCAGTCAGTAAAAATCAAACAAAGAACTGATTTAAAACCTATTGAGGAAGTTATCAGCCCTCTTGAAGAGGTTGAGGATATTCTAAAATTACTTGAAGCAAAAATTAATAAAAAACAGCTAAAAATTATTTTTCTCAAATCTAAAAATAAATTATGGTTAAAGCATAAGAAGACTGAGTTCTTCAGAGTCATTATGAATCTCATGAGCAACGCTATAGATGCTTCTCATCAAAAGGGTGTATTAATTCTATCAATAGAAAAACTAAAAACTGGAACAATTAAAATAGAAATTACAGACAACGGTTGTGGTATTGCCCAAGAAAACTTAAATAAAATATTTGAGCGGGGGTATAGTACAAAGAAACAAACTAAAAACAATTTAGGTGAAGGTTTAGCAATAGCAAAGGAGCTCGTAGAAAAAAACCTGGGTTACATAACTGTGGAGAGCCAGGAAAAACAAGGTACGAGTTTTACAATATATTATAGATAACTAGAATTCTAAAAATTAATAATTACTCTCTAAATTTTTAGAAATTAAATAATAAAAAGTATTCTCCTACAAATTAACTGTATTTGAATGGGCACACACATTGCAATAATGCTCCATTGAAATGTTTTTTCGTGGATGGAGATATGGAATCATTACTGTTGAAAGAAAAAAATTTACCATTAACAATTGGCGAGCCTAGCCCTCATGTTTTATTGAATCAAATTAGAAGGTCCTTTGAATCTGGAACCAAGGTTATATCAATAAATAGTATGTTTAAACTTACAAAAACAGAAAAAGCTTTTTGTAACGTTCAATTACTTAATGACATAAGTTTACAGGAAGATGTCTTTAATTGGATTGATATGAGGTCGAGCCATAAGAACATAATGTCGAGATATTTAAAATTTGATTCTAACCTAAGAGACAAAGAAATACCCAAGCATTTCCCTGCTCGTATCTTGTCAGGGGTAGGCCCTATTTGCTCTGGACAGAATATATTTCTGTTTTTTCCTTTTTGCTTGGGTATTGATGGATCGAATCTTGAAGATTATTACGGAATTGAACTTATAGATATATGGAGTAATATATTTTACAAATCTGTTTTTCCTTGTTCACGTCATATCTTCGACTATGAAACACAAGCAAGAATGCTTTCCATATTGGCAGGTAATTTAGATAAGACAATATATTTAGCATCTATTTATCATGAAGTTGGACATCGTGTTGGGGCTTGGAAGGTTTCACCTACCTCTCATGAGAATTTGCAAGTATCTAATTTTGTATTAGATGTTTTTGGGGAAATGGCCACTGACTCTTTATTAGTTAGAAACTTACAAGAGTTTCCAGAGGTTTTAATTTTTGTTACCCTGCAAAGACTTTTTTGGTTTGGACGTAGAGGGTTTAGAGATAACCCCATATCCGCAAAAATTAATCAAGACAATGATTCCTGGCTCTCATGTTTGTTATTAAACCGACTTACACAAGGAGGGGCAGTTTTAAAAAATGAGCATAAGTGGCACTTAGATATTGAAAAAGCGAAACAGGTTTACTTAGACTTAACTCAAGACATAGAAGAAATCGGACAAAAAGTTTTAAAAATAGAAACAGCAGAGCATCAAAATCAATTAGCTCTGGAATGGATGAAGAATGAAGTGGAATGGAATAATGAACATGGCTTTGTTCTACCTAACGACTTGAGACAAATATATTCAAAGTGTTTGCCTGTTGAAGAGATTCCTCACTTTACACCTTTAGTAGAAATGAATCATTGGGAGTCATTATGAAAAAAATAATTGTCATCGAGACATCTGATATTGGTTGTGCCTACACGAAACAAGCTATAAATCAAATGGGATTTGAGGAGTTATTTCTTTGTGACTTAAAAAATTATCAAGGAGATACACTTAAACAAATAAATCAGACAAGCTATATAAACACTCCTACCAACTGTGCAGATGAACTTTTGAAGATTTTAGAGGATAATAATATCGAAGCAAAAAGCCTTGCCGGTGTTATTACTTTTCTGGATAGTCGTTTGGAGGTAGCTTCAGATTTAGCCCTCAAATTAAATGTGCCAGGACATGAGAAAAATATATTCCAATTAAAAGATAAGTCTAACGTAATGCAGCTTGTTCCAGAGCACTCACCTTTAACAATTAATTTTGACATAAACGATTTTGATTATAGTGATTTATATAAGTTTTCAGATTTAGTAGATAGTTTTATAATTAAGCCCAGAAAAATGGCGGGTGGGATAGGCGTCTTAATTTCAGATACCTTGCCAAAGACTGATGAGTTATTGAATCATTGTAAAAGCACACCAATTCCCAACTTCTTATCCCCTACAAAGTGGGTGATTCAGGAGTTTATTAAAGGTGATTTAGTGAGTGTAGAGGGTTATATTTTTGGCGACGACTTCCGTGCTCTCGGTATATCAAGTCGTACGAAAATTAAAAACACAGAGTGCATGAGCCAATTTCCAATTGATGATCAGTTGCCTTTACATATTGTTGAAAAAGCACATCAAGCATGTAAAGACTTACTTTTGAGATCAGAAGTAAAACATAGTTATTTCCATATTGAGCTTATATTCAACGATGAGGACTGTTTTTTAATTGATGGAAATGTTGGGCGCTTAGGTGGTGGAGGTATTGGAGAGCTTTTAGCTTTGTCTTATGATCTAGATCCATCTCAAGTATACCAACATGTCATTGAATTAACATTGTTTAACATTAATCACTCACCCTATGAAAGGGTTTCTAGACTATCTACATCTATTTGTTATGGAATAAAGGATATTTCTTTTGTCGAAAAAATAAATGGACTTGATAGTTTGCCGGGATTTCACACTCAAATATTAGATGTTCAACAAAAAATACCGGCAATGGGTTCAGACAACTGGTCTTGGTTAGGCATTGCTACGGGTGTGGCCCCTGAAATTGTTGATGCATTAAAAGCAGTACAAATACAGACTCAGCAAGGAGAGGTTTCGCCATGTTTTTAAATATTCAATCTATATTAGCAGGGTTGGGAGCTGTTTTAATATGGTCCTTCTCTCCAGTGCTAATTAAAGTGCAGGCATTAGCAATGCCCTTGTCGCTATTTTTAGTATTAAGATACGGTTTAAGTACGGTATTATTATCGCCACTGATTTTTCAATTGAGAAAAGAAAATTTAAAAGTATCTATAAGTGGATGGTTGGGCCTGTGTATTTGTTTGGTTGCGCATTTGGGTTGTCAGGTTTTTGCTATTCGTGAATTACCAATTGTTTGGTATGTCGTTTTTTTCTCATTGTCTCCATTAATATCTTTACTGCTTGTTCAAAGAAAGTTGAGTTGGCAGACATGGTTTTACATTGGTCTATGTGTTATAGGTACATGGGTATTTATCAGTCAAGAAAAGTTGACTTCAATCTCTCTATCTTCAGTTATAGCCTTAGTTGTAACAGTCCTTTTCTGGGCGGGCTTAACCAAATTTATGAAAGACATTCAAAGTCAGTTGTCTGATTTAAAAGTAACGGCACTTTCCAATTTAATTTCATTTTTATTATTTGCAGGATATTGGTTGGTTGATGGTCTTCCATTTCAATCCATGAACTTTAGTAATTTTGCATCTATCTTTGTTTTAAGTTTGGGTGTGCCGTTAGGGTTTTTTTTATTTTCTTTCTGCTTAAGAAAAACTCCTGTATTTGCAATATCGAGTCAGTATTTGGAGCCAGTTTTTGGCGCAGCATTTGGCGTTTTAGTCTTTAAAGAAGTTATGACCTTACCACAACAATTGGGAACTTTAATTATTATAGCAGCGGCTTATAAAATTACGGTGTCATTAAAGGGGATTGCATCATGAATATTGAAGAAAGTTATTACAATTACTTATCAAGTTTGGACCAGCTCACATTGTATAAAGCCTTTCATAAAAATCTACGTAATAACGATTGTGTATTAGGTGAGGAGCTTTTGCCGACTTATCTTCAGCCCTATTTTATGGACCGAGAAAAAAGATCGTATTTAGCGAATGTTACTGAAAAATTAACTTCGGCACTCGAAAAAATTTGTGTTCATAGATTCGAATCCTTGCAGCTAAATGAATTATTGCCAATGTCTCCGGGGTTTGAGGAGCTATGTCGTATAGACCCCCATTATACTGGTCACCAGATGGTTATACGTTTAGATGCTTTTTACGACCCACGAACGGAAGCATTAAAAGTTATTGAATTTAACTGTGGCGACCCAAGTGGTATGGGATTTCAAGCAGGAGTAGTTAAAGCTATTGAGAAAATTAACAAGAGCTATAAGTATTTTAATAGCTTAAATTTTCAATTTGATAATTTTATTGAACCACTAAAGAGTATTTTGCTAAAGAAATACAGAGAGTTTTGTATAAATAGAAGCAAAGTATACAAGGAAAGCCCAAGCCTGGCATTGATGTGTAAAGCGGGATCTTTAATTGAAGGAGATTTTCGCAAAATCGTAAATGATTTAACAAAGTTGGGCTCAAAGGTGAGGCTAGTAGATCCTTTTGACTTCACTTACAGAAAGGGTCGTCTCTATGTTGGTGATGAGGAAATAGATATTGTTTATCGTGATATTATCGATGATTTTTGGATGGAAAAGAGAGAACACAATCCTAAGGATTTATTAGAAGCTTATAAAAATGGAGATATTTGTTTATTAAATCCTATATCTTCGGCGGCTGGAGATTTTAAAAATATAAATTATATTATGAAGTGTGGAGAATTTGATTTTTTATTTACGTCAGAAGAACACGAAGTTATTGAAAAACATATTCCTGAAACATTTCCTCTAACAAAGAATACTCAAAGCCAAGTTTTAAAAAATAAAGACAAGTTCATATTAAAGCCAAATGTGGGTTTCGGTGGGTACGGGGTTGTTATTGGTCATCAGTTGAGTGAGGATGATTGGACTGAAAATGTAGATAAATTTATACAAGGTGATTGTACTGTCCAGGAGTATGTTGAGATACCAAAGTACAATTTTTCTAATATTAGTGAAGATTTGATTTTAAATCGAAACGAAAAATATGTGAATATAAACCTATGGGCCCATGGCGGTAAGTTTACGGGGGCCTTTGTTAGAGCCTCCGAAGATAAAATCATAAATGTCTGTCAAGGTGGCGGGCTAGTGCCGGTGTGTTGGTATTCTGAAGTTTAAATCTATTAAATATTTATAATTTTCATCTGAATAAGTATTACAGGGTGGTTACTTTTTGATCAGTCCTAAAAAATAGAAATTCTTATTTTTTGGACTCATTTAATATAATCTTAAGACGATATATACAAAAAGCAAATTATGGCTACAGATTGTGAATGCATGAGGGTCATTATTAAGTTGGAACATTAATTGCTGACATAGCTATTTATGAATTTGTTGAGGTCAAAAGGTAACCATTACTATTTTACAAAACTTTTGATCACTATGTGTTTAAATCTTGTAACGGTCACAGTACCAGCCAACGAGAGGTGTGAATCAGCAATGAATAAAGACATTAGAGAAGTTATTCATAATCAAGTAAAAGCATATAACAGTAGAAATCTAGAAGAATTTCTTAGTTACTTTGCCAATGATATTGAAATCAAGAGGGAAGGGTTGGCTCAACCATTAATTCAAGGCTGGCAACAATTGGCGACTGAATACAAAAAAATGTTCGAAGCTAGCCCCCAATTATATGCTGAAATACTGGAAGAAGTTGTTGATGGAAACACCATTACTCACATCGAACGTGTTATGGGTCGCATGGGTAGCGATAAGGCAATCACGGTTACAGCAAAATATACTGTTGAAGATGATTTAATAAAAAAAGTTTATTTTTACAATCTAATTACGGAATAAATTTAACAAAGGAGTTCTTATGAAAAAGATTAACTTGAAGCAATTAAAAACAAAAATTGTAACTACAAATACTTTTGTAATTCAACCTGAAAAAAAAGTTATAAATCTAAAAAAGCTAGTAAATGTAGCAAACTATAAAACTACTTTTGCAATATAATTAACTTATTAAAAGTTGGACGAGGCAATGAAACTTGGAGACACACATAATTTTGGCAAATTTGTTCAAACCTATGGTGAAAACTGGGTTTTAAAACCTCGCACGACTGAGTGGGAACAGCTTTTCTTTTCAAAAAGAAGCTGGTTGAGAAAGTTAATTACTGATATCTGTTTAAAAAATAATATTAGCAATCCTTTCTCAGTTATTCCCGCCCTAGAATTTAGAACTATAAATCAACAAAACCTTGTAGAAAAATTTGATAACCAACTAAATACAGATGCAGAAATCAATACTGAAAATGTAAGCTCAATGGCTTCTGTCTTAGCTCTTTTAACTTGGTTTGGTGTTTCTGATCTACATGTTGATAATGTCAAAGTTGGATTTAATAGTAGTAAAAACTTTTATATTGTTCCTTTTGACATAGAGTCAATTTTTAATGCTCATATCTTACCCTCTGAAACATGGTTAATTCCTCCACACAAGAAAAATTGTAAAATGGCGGGCTTTGAATCAATTAAATTTTTAATTGTAAAAAATGAATCTTATATTAAGGCATTCTTGAAATGTTATATAGATATGTTTTTACTTTTGGATAGTTTATCAGAGATAATAGAAACTAAATTCAAAATTAATAGCAATTTGATTAATGCACCTATAAGAGTAATTATTAGAAATACTCAAGACTATCAAGAGTACTTGAAAAACAGGTTTGCAAATAATAATTTTCTGATAGAAGAGTTAATTCAACTACACAGAAATGATGTTCCTTATTTTTATAGAAAATTATCTTCTCCAGGAAAAGTTTATTATTTTATCGATCCTGAGTTAAGTATTAGCATTGATGAGTCAAATGAATTGGCCTTAGAGATTTTAACAAGAATAGAAAATAGGTCATTTATTAAGCTAAATAGTAATTTAACTCAAACTTGTATTGAGGCCGGTTCTCTTGAAATTTTCGCTTGGTTGATGAGAGATTGTTCTAATTTCAAATTTTCAGATTATGAATTTAATTTGCAAAAGAATCATTCAAATATAAAAATAGTTTACCACGGAAAAGTTAATGTTGAAGCAAATATTTAGCATTTTTATATTACTATTTAACACATCATCAGTAAGTGCACTCAATGAAACTGTACTAGACAAAATAAATAGGGCTGAAGTTTTCATGAGTATTAAAGATCTACCAGCCAGTTTAGATCCAACTAAAGTAGCTTTTATGGAGCATTTTTTATTATTGCAAGCATTTCAGCAAACATTAATACGAATGAGTGAGTCGGGAAGAATTGTTTCTGATTTGGCTCGCTCATGGCAGATTTCTAAAGATGGTAAAGTTATAACTTTGAATTTAGACCCTCATGCCACTTTTCATAATAATAAGAAAGTTAGTAGTAGTGATGTCGTTTACTCTTTTTCCAGACATGTATGGCCAGAGTCTAAAAGTGTAGTTAGTGGTTATCTAAAGCTTCATGTCGTTGGCGCAGATAGGGTAAAAAGTGGAGAAACAATTGAGGGGGTAAAAGTAATTGATGAACACACTGTTCAATTTCATTTAAAAAAACCTTATTCACCTTTTTTGTATATTTTGACCATACCAGGTTTTACTATAATTCCTGCAGGAGCTGAAGAAGATAATATAATTGGATCGGGCCCATATATTATTGATTATAAAAATAATGATAAAATTGTCTTTAAAAAAAATAACTTGTATCCACACAGTTCAAATGCATTAAAAAAAATAGTAGTACAATCTCAACCAGATTACACAAAAGCAATTTCTGATTTAAAGTCGGGAAATATAAATCTATATATTGGTATATCACCAAAAATGATAACAAATAAAACAATTGATAACGAATTAGATCTGCAATTGAGTGAAACTTTGATTATTTCACATTTGTACTTTAATCCTAGGAAATCAATTTCTAAAAATGCTGAGTTTAGATCAGATCTCTCTTCAGTCTTTTCTGGTCTAGCGGATGAAGCTTTGAAAACAAATAAGTATTTTAATAAATTAAATACATTTGTACCTTATGGTTTAATGCAAACCGGTTATTACAGAAGAGATAGAAAAAATGTAACTATAAAAGAATTTAAAAGAAAATGGGGAAGATTTCTTAAAAATTACAAGGTCGTTATATTTGAAGAAGCTATGCCTAGTGAATTTATTAACAGTGCAAAAGGTCTGTTAAGTAGTGTTAAAGGACATCTAGATATAGTAAAGCGTGAACATTTAGTAAAAACTCTCATAGACAAAAACTATGATTTAGTGGGTGGACGATATGTTGGTAATTTCCCAGACCCTGATGGTTATTTAAATGTGATTAATTCACATGAAAACGTACATATGGGTGGATTTGATACAACGGAAATTCTGGACACTTTAAGTAAATACAAAAATAACTTAGATGCAAATTTCAGATTGAAGATGTATTCTGTAGAGCTTGAAAAGTTTGAATCTAAAAACTTAATTATCCCATTATTTTTAATGAAAGTTCCTATTTTAAGATCTAGAAGTTTAGTGTTTCCTGATACTACCTTTAGATATCAGGGGGAATTTTGGAAAAGTTATTGGAATTAAAATGTTAAAAAGTCAATTAAGGCTAAAAAATTTAGTTTTCTATACGAGTTTTGGATTCGCAATTATTGGATTTATTGCAACATATTTAATTGCTGCAAATACAATATTAAATCTTAATAAAGATGCCGAAGTTAATCAGTATGAATTAGTGGCGGAAACTTTTTTAGAGCATATCTCACAAGATCTATTGTTTGGAATTAATCATGAAGTTATACGTAAGTCAAAGTCATTGCTTGAGAAAGAAAGTATTAGTTCAATTAAAATAGAAAATGCTGAGGGAAAAGTCATATATCAACATAGTAAACGGAAAAAAGATAATTTAACTAAAAGAAAAATAATTTACTATGATGAATTGAAAACAAAACCGGCATTTTATGTTGATTTTGAATTTAAAAAACAAAAATTAAACTTTTTAAGTACGCAATTAGTCCCATTAACAACTGTTTTAATTTTATTGTTATTGACTGCATATTTTATATCTAGATTTGTTAAGCTACAAATTGTATCACCTTTACTAAAAATATCCACGGAATTAGAGCGTGGAGATCTAAATAAAATCTCAGATATTAGCCAGCAAATAGAAAATAATTCCATTAATGAAATTCAAAAACTAACCAATGGCTTAACAACTATGGCTCGGGAAACAATAAAAGCACAAACCGAGTTAGTGGAAAAAACTAGAGAAGCTGCACTTTCAAAAATGGCCTCACAACTAGCTCATGACATACGTTCTCCACTCGGTGCAATCGACATTTTGACAGAAACGCTTAAAAAACGGCAACTTAAATCCAATGAAATTAATTTATTAAAAACTGCTGCTTTAAGTATTAATAATATTGCGAATGATCTTTTGACATATAGAAAAAATACCACAGACAATGAAACTGTTTATATGCAGGAATTGTCTATCTATGAGTTAATCGAGGAGGTCATTGCTGAGAAATCTATTTCTATGAAGCAAGTGAATTTTAATTTTTCCGCAGAAAATAATTTAGATGCCTACAAATCTTTTTCTTCGATACAGACAACTTGCTTAAAAAGAATTTTTTCAAATACTTTTAATAATGCTTTTGAAGCCAAGCAAGAGGAAACTTTGGAAATCACTATTAAATCAAACATTATTTCTAAAAATTTGTTAAAAGTTGAAGTCTCAGATAATGGTATTGGCATTCCCAGTAATGTACTAGAAAAGCTAAATTACCAGTCCTTCACATACAATAAACCAAGCGGAAATGGTCTTGGTATAAGATATGCTCAGGAGATTTTGAGAAAAAATAATGGAGAAATTGTTGTTCACTCACAATTAAACCAAGGCACAAGTATTGAATTACATATCCCTTTGGGCGAAAAGCCAGTATGGTTTACATCGCAAATTGATTTTCAAAGTAAGAAGAATATTGTTTTAATAGATGATGATCTAAGTGAGTATGGTTTTTGGCGACAAAAATTTGTTGCGGACAACAAGTACTCACTTCATTATTTTAATAATAGAAAAAAGTTTGAGCATGAAGCGGAAAAATTTAATAATAATGACACTTTGTATTTGCTCGATTTGAATGCCAACGATACGGATCGTATGGGCTTTGAATTAATTGAAAAATACGGCTTTAAAGATTCTGCATTAATTGTGACTTCATTAGGGAATGACCCGAAAGTAAGAAGTGAATGTGTTGAGTATAACGTTAAAGTTGTCGATAAACAAAGTTTAAAAAAGGGACTAGTTTCAATTTCCATATAAGGTGAATTTTTGAAGAGCGTATTTTTAAATACTTTTACTTTACAAAGTATAGTTTCCGTAGCTCCGGCTATATTTGTAATCCCATTAATGCCTATTTATTTTAGCACATTACAGTCGAGTTTTATTAGCATAGGAATTCTATTTTTTATAATTAGATTTTCAGGCATTATTGGATCCTTATTTAGCGGTTTGTTTAGAGAAATCATAGACTCAAAACGACTTTGTATACTGGGAGAGCTGTTTTCCTTTGTTGCATGTGTGGGTTTATTGTTGTCATTAAAAATAAGCTCACCTATTGTTTTTATTATTAGCATTTTTGTCCGCTATTTTTTTCTCTCACTGATTATGGTTGTCCGAGTGCAATGGCTAAAAGAGTTGCCACACTCAGAAGTCATCGAAAAAACTTTTATGGTAACTAATATTATTTTCCAGGCAGGTTTTGGTTTAACAGGATTGGTGCTAATATTTTTTAGCATGTCAGATATAGCTTACTTAGCTCTGTACATGGATGCCGGGTCGAGTCTGGTTGGGGCTACTTTGTTTTATTTTGGCAAAAGAGTGGAACTAGAAAATTCATTAGATCAACTTAAGATCAGTTTTATAGAAAAAGCAAAAGCATTGTTTCATGGTGTTCCACTTAAATTAATGATGATTGAAGTATTTATTGCGAGTGGAATTGCTGGCACTAATGTTCTATTGGTTCAGTTTGGCAAAAATCATTTGGCACAATGGGGAGGCTACTCCTTATCATTAATACTGTATAGTTTATTTTATGTGTTGGGTGGGCTTGTTATCTCTAGAGGTTTAAAAAAAGATAAAAGCTCATTGGTGTATAAAGCCGTCATCTTTTCTACATTAGGACTTTTTGTATCACTTTTATTAACTATTTTTAAAATTACAAGTTTGCAATTAGTTGGCTTTAGTGCTTTGTTCTTCTGCTACGCTTTTTTTATGATTGGCATCCAACAGCTATGGTTTATACATCTACCTAAAGCTTCGGCTACAGCCTTGTTTGGTATTAGAAGCACCATTATAGGCAGTATTTGGGCTTTAGGTGAAATTATTTATGATGGTATGAAACTAGAGTTAGAGGTAAGAACTATTTTTTTTCTACTTGCAACTATCTTAGCTTTTGTTTTACTGCCAAAATTAAATGAACAACATGGAAGAATTTGACAGAGAGAAACAAGTCAAGCAGGTTATGAATTTAAATGAATGGAGAAGTGATGAACTAAAACTTTTTAACAATTGAAAATGCATACTTTGAATTCTGCTTAATACATCCTCTGCAATTTCTTGTTTATATGTATGTTAAGTTAAGTTTCGGTCCTCAATCATTTTTAGCCATGCCTCTTGTTCACTCTCTTTTATCCAACCAAGCTCAAAAGCTGCCTTGAAGGCTTGTTTAGGTGATCCCACTTGTTTTGAATGCGACTCTACGGCTTTCTGGATATAATTCCAACAAGTTTCAAAACTGTATTTAAAAGCATGCATAACTCCAGCCTTATCACGATCATCAACCAAAGGAGTTGACAAAAACTCTTCTAGCTTATTTAAGGCTGATTGAAAATTTTTAAAGGCATTAAACTGTCTGATCAGCACAAAATCCCTTCAATTTTGATCTCAATTCAATCTCAAACCGGTCCAGTGACGTAATTTGTTCAAAAGTTGCCAAAAATTTTTACAAAAGATGTTAAATTTATTATGTATAAATTTAACAATTTCAACATGTTATAGGCCATATCACTTGGTATAAAATTCGCTGTATATATTTATATAGATATAGCGTAACAATAATGATAATTCATTATTTGAGTTAAAAGTGACGACGAGAAAACTACAAATAGGAAAGACATGAAAAGCATTATGGAATTTAAAAGTTTAAAAAACACTTCTACTCTTTGGTTAGTAAGTATTTTTACGTTTTTATTTTCTATTTCCTCTAAAGCTGATTTGAGTACGGATCTTTCCAAAATTCATGAGGTTGTTGAAAAATCTGAAAATCAAATGAATCTCCGCAAAGCCAAAGCTATGATTGTGAGATTTAAAAAGTTAAAAAGACAACAATTAATGAACCAACAAAATGATGGCTTTATTAAAACTAAGTACATTGTTCCTAAAAAAAGACCAAACTGTACAAAATTAATTTCTGCTAATGGACTAAAAACAGTTTATGTTTTGGATTCAGGAGAAGAAGTAACAAGTTGCGAGTATAGCGAAGATGAATTAGCACAACTTGAAAAGTCACAAAGTGGAGAAAAATGCGATTCGTTAAGAAGTGGCGATGGTTACCCACAAGCCAGAAGCGTAAAAGTAGGCATTTGGGGTAAAGATGAAAGACGCCCACTTTGGGGAGTTAATGAAAACAATTATGCCCCTGAATATAGATTTACCCCTGATGAAAAAGAACAGTTAAAAGCGGTTTCTGCTGTTCTTTGCATGGATGAAAAGTTTAACATGTTTGATGGAAGTGGATTTATTGTAAACATTGATGAATTCGGAGCAAGTCAAAATCGTAATTATGATATAATTGCTACAGATTCACATGTTTTAAATAATGAGATTACTGGCAAAGCTAACTTTTGTGAGTATTACCCAGATTTATTAAACCAACCAGATTATGCGATTTCTATTGAAAGACTTACTTGTGGTATAAATGCCACTGATAAAATTAATGGTGGTGTTCATGGTAAAGATTGGTGTTATGCTAAGGTGAATAAAAAAGTATCTGATGGTTTTGGTTCTTTAAAAATCAAATTTGGCGATAAAACCAGCTGGAAAAAACACGAACAAGACTCGAGTAAATATATTGTGGGTGGCTACCGTCCAGACACTAAAAAAATTGAATTCTCACAAAATTGTTCTCCTGATGATAAGGCTGCATATCCTATCCTAAAAACCGTTGAAAAAAATCAAGGTTTTGACTATAGCAATTCAATTGTTGGTAACTGTGATGATTTTCACGGCGCTAGTGGCGGCCCGATGTTGGAACGACAAGAAAATGGTGAACTGCAGGCTATAGCCCTTGTTGATGGTGAGTTGGGACCCGTTGAAGAGGGATCATATAATCCAACACAAGCCCGTGGTGGCTTGTATACAAGATTTAATATGAATATGAAATCTGTTCTGAACAATGAAGTCAGAAAAATCGAAAGAAAAAAATAATTAGAAAATTAATATTAAATGTTATTTTGATGTCTCAACTTGAGACAGTAAATATGTTCAAATTTGATATTTAAAGCTCAAATGTTCTATAATAATTCATAAGATCGTAAGCTGTTAATAATTCAAATATATTTGCCGATTAAGTACTTACCTTGGGGGAACTTTGGTAGTAAATCAAAAAAATATTCTATCTTTTACTTTTAAGCTTAGTTGTTTAACACCTATATTTTTTAGTCTCTTATCTTTTGCTAATGGCAGTGATGCGGTTGATGATTTTAATCAATTTGGGGTTATTTACTTAGATAGTGGAGCCACCTGCCCAGATAATACAACTCAAAGATATGGTGCGGGAAAACAAGAAAATGGACAATGGGTTGAAAAAGTTACTTGTACTATCGAAGACCCTACAAAACCTGTCAGTATAAATGGCTGGCCTTCATGTGCTTATGGTGGGTTTATGAAAGTAATCCAAGGTGAGGCCAGGTGTATGGATGAGGCCAATACAACTGTTTATACAGGTTGTCCAGCTGAAGCAGCTATAGATGAGAATGGTACAGTAAGCTGTGGTGTATTTGGAAGAAATGATAAGAAAAACTCTGTTGACATGCAAAAATGTCTGAATAGCCAAGAATTTAAAAATTTAGCTTCTGGAAAAACAAAACGATCTGAGGTAGAAAAACTATGTGAACAATTTCTAGCACAGAATACACCAGCCCCACCTGAGGATGGTGGGGGCGGGGGCACGACCACACCAGAACCACCGCCGGATGTAAAACCACTACCTGAAGATCAAGATGCCATTGCTAAAGCTGATAAAGCGCAATTTGAAGCTGAGATTGAGGCACAATGTAAACCACAACGTGAAGACGCGGAATATTGCTGTGGTCCTACTGCCATGGGCTGTCTAATTGGTGCACCTAAAGAAAGTGATATTGGAGCTATTGCTTCCGTAGGCACCATGCTCGCTCAAGCATTAATTGCTAATCGTCAACTTACAAGTATGGCAGAAAACTGTGATAGTCAGGCAGGTTTAGCCAATTTTGGAGCTGGTGTAAATACCGCAATGGCTACACAATGCCACATGAAACGCAGTACTTGCGATAGCACTTGTACTTCTCTGCGCGATAGAATTAAAACACGCAAAGCTTCAACTTGTTCAGATGGAAAAAGAACTTGTGAATATATTTATGAAAACCTAATTGCGGAAACAACTAAACATATCAATAAATGTGAAACCTTAGTGAATGCAGAAGTGGACATGGGTACGCGGGCAGCAACCACTTTTATTAGTACTTCACAAATGGCAAATATTTGTAAGGAAGTGATTTCTATGGGGTCTCCTCCCCCAGTGGCACCAGGAGTTCCTGGTAATAATTTATGTTCTGACCCCACAGACTTAAGCAACCCTTACTGTCGCCAACAATTCTGTTCACAACCTGGCAGCATGAATTTACCTGAGTGTCAGGGAGCTAACAATGTCACTCAAAATAAATTGGGTGGTGGTTCTGGTTCCTCTGTTCCTTTTGGCGCGGCCGGTGGAACACGAGAATCCGTAGATCTTGGTGGAGCTGATGAAAGTCTTGGTAATCAATTACCATCCACTGGCAATAATGAAATTGGTGATCGCTCTGTTGTTGCTACACAAGGTGGTACAAGTGGTGGAGTTCCCGGTGGTGGAGGAACAGGTGGCGGCGGAGGCGGAGCAGCTGGCGGTGGTGGCGGTCAACAAAAAGGTTTAAAAACAGATATTCTGGGTGGCCTTGGTGGCGGCAGTGGATATTCTGTATCGAGTATGGGCTTCGGCGGCGATGGCGGCTATTCCAATCCCGTTGGCAGTGGCGGAAGAAATGCAAAGGCAAAGCCATTTGATTTAGCAAAATATTTACCTAAAAAACCACCTCAGAGAAAACTGGCTGGCTTGGGTGGCGGCGGTGGTGGCCTTAATGGTCAAATAGCTGGTAAGCACGAAAACATTTGGTCGCGAGTGACAAATAAATACATCGAGTATTGTGTGACAAATAGATTGTACTGTCCAAATCGCGGACGCTAACTTTTAATTATTCGATTAAGATGCGAGGGGATTCGAATATGAAAGTCATAAAGTGGTTTATCTTTTTAATTTCAGTTTTTGCTTTTTCTATTTCATCACTAGCTTCTAGTAGTAGTGTCAATACAGGAACTAATAATAACGCCGGCAATGGTGGAGCTACAGTAAATCCTGGAACTAATAATAATCGTGGTTATGCGGGTGGTGGTACCGGTGGTGGAGCTAATGCCGCTGGTAACAGCAATGGTAGTAAAGCCGGACTTAGTACAGCCCTCAATGTAGCTACAGGGGCAGTAGCTATGTATGCCTTTAATGCTTCTTGTGCGACTACACCTCCAGGCTGTCAATACATGTATTTAATGATGGGCCTAACGTCTTTTGCCCAAGCCGCTCAGAGTAGTGGGGCGGGAGGTGGTTCCTTTAATTCTGCTGGCTTAGTGGATTCGTGTCCAGAGTGTTTTAACGTGCCGGTTGTTCCCGGCATGAAGGTCGATGATGGCAATGGTGCAGGTTTTGGTTTAAATCTTCCTCCCAATACACCTATTGACGGTCCTTATAAAACAGCAGGTGAATTAAATGCAGCTATTCAAAAGTTAAAAGGGGACATTGATAAATCCGGCTATGATTTAAACCTAGAAAAACAAACTGTGACAGATCCCAATGGTACAGAAACTTCACTTAGCTCTCTTAATGATATGCTTTCTAACGGTACGGGTTTATCAGAAAGTGAATATGCTGATCTCAAAGATAAAATGAAAAAAATATCCGACAAAGTTAATGCCGACTATAAAGTTTCATCTATGGGCTTTGATGGCGGCGGTGGTGGTGGCGGAAGTCTCGGGCAATTTAATTTTGAAGGCTTAGATAGTAACTCTATGCTTGACGATTATTTAAAAAGATTGCGCCAAGGTCGCAAACCCGCAGCGGTGGCCGGCATGCAAAGAGTCGTTAACGGTGAAGCTATTGGAGTTGCCGGAGATGATATTTTTAAAATGGTAAGACGACGTTACCAAAGCAAAAGAGATGCAAATATTTTTATAGAAAAGCTTTCACCTACGCCGACACACACACGTACCAGAAGTTTTGGTCGATAGATTTTTTAAATATCAAAAATTTTGAGTAATGTTTAACTTAAATATTAGTACTATGTGTGATAAGGCTTCAGCAATTAAACCCTGATATGAAGCCTTGGAGGGTTCATGACCTCAGACAAAGTTTTGCCCATAATTATTTAAAATCAGGTGGAGAAATGTATGAACTCAAAGCTATCTTAGGCCACAAGTCTATTCAGATGACCGTGGACCTGTATGGGAACTTTCAGGCTGAGGATGTGAGTAAGGTGAGTCCTTATGAGTTTTAGTTAGTTAACTTCTCCCTTGGAAGTGAATCAACAATGACATTTGCTTCTTCAGTTAAGCCTTCTACGTCATCAAATTCAAAATATTGAAATCCGTGAGTTAAATCCAAACCATTCAATATGGTTAAGCCCATCTCCCATAAGCTAGTGTCAAGGTCTATCAGAACATTATTAGTTGAAGAATTTATTTTTGAAACAATTTTACCGCCACTGGAGGACCTTAATGTTAATGAGCGCAAACCTTTTAACTCAATTTCACTTGAACTAGTAATTACTTGTTCACCATGCCCTGATAAAACAGCTTTTACCTTGCTCAAAAAGTACGAGATACCCTCTTTGGTTCCCCTTATCAATAAATTCGGGCCAGGCTCCCCATATACTTGTTCATTTACTAAGTCTATCTTTAACATTTTTCACCTATTCATCTATATTCTGCCAAGGAGTATTATTCCCAGGGGCCTTATAATCCCAATGGCCCTTATCATGATATTTATCTGGTTTAGCAGGTCTCCATTCGCCACCATTCTCATCAAAAAAACTTTTTTCGCCTCTAGCCCTTGGTTTTCCCCTTGAAGGATTACCCACAGTTACCTTGCCTTTTACTGGCGGTTTTGGCCATGTATTTGGATTCGTTAAATCAATGCCTTTCCCGGACTTTAGAATTCCCTTATCCTTACCTACGATTCTCTGGGCGGTGTCTACTGCCTCAGCCGATTCACGAGCTAAAACTTCACCCGTTTCTTTTGCGCCGAATTTTAACAAAGATCCCTTGGCAATGGCACGCAAAATAGCTGTGGTGGGAATTAAATCTATGGGATCAAGAATGGGCGTGTCTATACCCACTTCTGA
>JAGRAE010000038.1 GCA_020435005.1 Bdellovibrionales bacterium | reverse complement strand
CACTACCATCTACCAACCTACAAATAACTTCTCTGACATCAAAAGGAATTTTAGAATCTTTAGGGATTATACCATAAAGATCCTCTGCAGAATAAAGTGGCTCTTCAACAGCCTTTAATTTTACAGGAATATTTTTTTTGCGGTTTAAATGTTCAACAATGCTTCTTGCAATTTCTAATGCATGTTCATCATCTTCTGCAAAGTGGTCTGTTACTCCACTTATCTGACAGTGAACTTTAGCTCCACCTAGTTCTTCAGCTGTCACATCTTCTCCAGTGGCGGCTTTTACTAAAGGAGGTCCCCCTAAAAAAATTGTCCCATTACCCTTAACAATTACATTTTCATCACTCATTGCCGGAACGTAAGCACCACCAGCGGTACAACTTCCCATAACTATAGAAATTTGAGGTATTTCAAGGGCAGACATTTGTGCTTGATTATAGAAGATGCGACCAAAGTGGTCCTTATCAGGAAATACTTCGGCTTGCATAGGTAAAAACGCTCCACCACTATCTACCAAGTAAATACAAGGTAGACCGTTTTCAATAGCTACTTCTTGAGCGCGCAAATGTTTTTTAACCGTCATTGGAAAGTAAGTACCTCCCTTTACTGTAGCATCATTGGCCACAATAACACATTCTTGATTGTGTATTACACCTATGCCTGTGATGATACCAGCAGAAGGCGCTTGATTTTTGTACATATTAAAAGCTGCAAAAGTAGAGAACTCTAGAAAAGTTGTTCCAGGATCGATTAACTTTTGAATTCTTTCTCGAGCAAGAAGTTTTTTGCGAGAACGATGGCGATCTTGTGCGTCTTTTCCTCCGCCTTCCTTTATTTGATTTAGTAAATCATTATATTTATTTACTAAAGCCAAATTATGTTCTTTATTTTCTTTAAAGCTTGAAGACTGGATTTGTACTTTAGAGTTTAAAATTTCCATACAACACCTTTTTTAATTTGCAGGTAATAATCGTTGAGTACTTAACTCAAATTCAACGAAACAATGACCAATTTCAATCCCTCGTGACGAAAAAGTTAAATTCACTTTTTGAATAACTCGCCCCTTTTTAATCAACTCTCTTTCAACTTGATTTTTCTCTTCAATATCCATACTAAAAAGACATTCCACTGGGTAGTGATCTGTGAAGTTGACTTGCAAATCGGCTTTATGAAATTGCATGGCAAAAGAAATGATCATTGCGTTTTGCCAGTAATGAAACAAACACTCTTCAACACCAAATAAATAGGGGTTCAATTGAGTAACCTCTTTTGCAAGAACGGCTCCCTCCTTAGGTCTCCATATTGTCACCTGACACTGTTCAGCAGAAAGTTGAGTGACCTCTAGCTGTGCACCCCCATGGAAGTGGCTTTTGACGCGTCTTATCAGGTTGTTGGGAAGTGTTTTTTTGACAGGTGAATTTTCTGCAATAAGTTGGCTTAATTTATAGGGATGCATACAAAAATGACGAATTCCCTGCCAATACACTTTGCTTCGATTTTTAATTTTGTACAATGTTTTCACCATTCACCCGCGACGACGCTGCAACAAAGAAATAATACAAATTTAACATAAAACTTTAATTATTTCGAGGCGCAAGGAGGAGGCTGTGCTTGGCACCGCGACGACGCTGCAACAAAGAAATAATTAAAGTTGAGAGTACTAAGTTGCTTGAGGTAATTCAATAAGCTAGTATGTATCAATGAAATATTTTAGTTTAATAGTGCTTTTAATCATTTTAAATTATACTTGGAGCTTAACACAAAGCTCAGATGATATTCCTGAAGAAACGCACTTAAGTTTACAGCAAGATTTGCGAACGATAATATCTGATTATATTCAAAAAAATTTACCAAACTCTAAAAATTTAAAGTTTGAAAGATTATGGACGGAAAGAGCTCATGCCAATCAGGTAAAAGCTACTTTTACATATTCATTTGATGATCCTGGAGAGGATATTGGACCCGCTAGAGTAATGATAGATGGTTATGCTATTTTAAATCGAACACTCGATCAGAATGAAGAATATGAAATGTGGAATTTTGATGAACTTTACATTTTAAACAATCATATTCAGTTTGAAGAGGGTGAAGCTATTACTATTGGAAATGAGTCAAAATAATTCATGGACAAATACATACAACTTGATGAAGAAGGTTATTTTCACTTTGATGGGCAACGTGTATTAGATAAAGAGCTGGGCCACCACCTCTTAAGTCAATTAGTGGTTGAACCATTAATGGGTTATAAAACTATTTACGAAGATAAAGAAATTTATGTGGAAGCTTTTGATTCACCATTAGTCGTCTATCAAATAGCACACCTACAAAATGATATCTGGCAGGCAAAAACACCATATGAGTATAGCTTTGAATTTTCTTTGAATACGTTGAGAGCTGATGAATGGGATCGATTTTTAGGTTATGACAAACAAAATAGGCCCTTTGTTTTTACGCGTTCTGCTCAAGCTGATTTTTTTAATTTAGTAGATAGTTTTGATGATGACAGTGTCACGTTTGAAAATGTTAGGTACGAAGTTGGCCCATGGTTAGTATCACCTGTTTCCACAGAGCCTATGGATTTTTGGCAAAAAAAATATTGTGAAACTGACAAGCCTGGGTGGGAACTGAATAAACCATCACCACCTCTCGTTGAAGCTTTGCCTCAGTTAAAAGTAAATAGATCACGTATATTAGTTCCCGGCTGTGGGACGGGTAATGATGCAGCTTTCCTTGCGGAACAGGGGCATATAGTGACTGCCATAGATTATTGCCAAGAAGCAATAGATCTTGCCCAAAAAAAGTATGGCCATATTCAAAATCTTAAATTTGTACAAGCAGATGTGTTTAAGCTATCTGAGAGTTATATGCGAGCCTTTGATATTGTTTTTGAGCACACTCTTTTCTGCGCTGTACCTTTTGAAAAACGTCAAAATCTAGTTAAAGTCTATCGACAATGTTTAGCGGATCATGGGCATTTGTTAGGCGTCTTTTTTGTGATGGAACAAAAAGCTCATCCACCTTATGGTGGATCTGAATGGGAGTATCGACAACGCTTTAAAAATTACTTTAATTTCTTGTATTGGACGCGTTGGAAAAAGTCTGAAAGTTGGCGAAAAGGTGTTGAACTCGTAATTTATGCACAATTGAAGGAGAGAATATGAACACTGAAGATTATGTAAAAAATGCGACGAGAACTGAGTCTCGCGACTTTGATAAGATTGCTGAGCGTATCTCTGAGAAAGGTAATATTCGTTTACTTCATGGAGCTATTGGCTTAGCTACAGAAGCTGGTGAGTTTTTAGATGCTTTAAAAAAACACGTTTACTACGGTAAAGAATTAGACCGTGTTAATTTATCTGAAGAGTTAGGCGATCTTTTTTGGTACTGCGCGATTATTGCTGACGAACTCAATGTTCCCTTTGCAAAAATAATGGATACAAATATTGAAAAATTAAGAGCCCGCTATGGCGAAAAATTTTCCGAAGAAAAAGCAGACAAGAGAAACTTAGACGTCGAACGAGAAATCCTCGAACGTTAAAAGCTACCTGCTACTTTTTTCTGGAAACAATACATATAAAGGGACTTATTCAATGAACGTGGTCGTTTTAGACTTTGAAACAACGGGTTTATCTGCTGAAAATGATCGAATCATTGAAGTCGGGGCTGTTGCTCTTGATGGCAAAAATTGTGTGGGTACTTTTTCACAATTAGTTCACCCTGGTGATTTTTTACCCTATCACATCACTCAAATCACAGGTATTACCGACGAAATGTTGCAAGACCAACCCTCTGCTGAAGAGGTTATGCCCCAGTTAGCTGAGTTTATTAGCGATCGAACTATCATTGCCCATAATGCGCCTTTTGATTCCAAGTTTTTAAAAGCAGAGATGGGCAGAGTGGGAATAGAATTAGAAAACCCTATTTTGTGTACATTAAGATTGTCACGAAGAGTATTGCCTGGACATGGCAGCTATAGCCTTGGCAACCTAGCCACTCATTTAGGAATTAATTTAGAGCGTGCCCATAGAGCTTTAGATGATGCCAAAGCTACGGCTTATTTATGGCGACATGTCTATGAAGAAGTAGCATCTCAAGTCGAAAATGAAATTCATTTAGAGTTTTTGCAAGATCTATCTAATAAATCGGCCAAGCAAGTTCAAAAAATGTTATTTGTGTAGTTTACTATAATTTATAACTACCTTTAATGATATGAACTTTTCTCTCTGGAGCTCCTGACTTATCTTTACTTTCTTTGACAGTAGGTGAGGAAAGTTTGGGAATTATAAGTTTTGTGCCTGGTACTCGTTTTACAACTACTGTGGGGTGAACTGTTGAGCGATAGGCATGAATACCAGAACAATACTTGTTAATAAAATCAGTAAGATCATATATCTCATCAGATGCTCGATCATGAATTTCTAATTCTTCAATTGAAGCGGAGGCTATATAAGCAATTCCATCTGAAGTTAACAAGGACCCGAGTGCAAACAAATAATAATCAGGATGAAGGGTGTAGTTAAAAACACCAAAATAATCAAAAACAAGTTTGGATTTACCCAATTTGCTTAAATCAACCTCTTCAAAAAAATGACCAGTAATAAATTTTAATTTATTCAGTTTATTCGGTATTTTTCTACTCTGCATTTTGTAGCTAAACCCAACTATTTGTGGTCTATCAGATATTTTGCGTTTATAGAATTGAATTATTTTTGTTGCTTTATCATACCACTCCTTAAATTCACTAGCTCCTTTTTTAAATTTTTTGCTTTCAAAATCATAATTTTTAATCAAATATACGATAAAACTCGGTAAGAAAAAGTCCATACCCTTAACTTCAGGGTAATCCATAGTAGATTGCCAGAATTGATTAAAACTATGCAAAAAACCTTCGGCAGCAAAACCTTCACCTGAGCCCAAATCTAAAATTTGATCATCACTTTTTAATAACATTAAATTATTTACTGGATCAAAATAATGAATATCTTCGTTTCTATCTTTAAAGCTTCCACCTAAAGATAGATAATATGAGGTTGGCCTACTTGTTTTGAAACTTGGAGTATTAGCACTGATTCTTTTAAAGATTCTAAGCTTTTCAGGACGACATTCATAAACATTTTTTAGTTCATTATTTTCAAGATTTTCCTTACACCTCTCCGGCGAGGACATGCCACTAATTGATACTAGCAGTAAAAAAACCGTGGTAAAAAGTTGATTCATATATATTTTAGTTATATCAGAACTCTCATGGATAATTCTATTTTTCTTAATATTAAGTTAATTTAACTTCTGTTTCTAGGTTTCCGAGTGACAAAATCTGGCAATTTTACAATTTTCTTAATTATAAATAGCTTGCTTTGCCGGATTGATGGCATAAAAAGTGCTCAATTACATTATTGAAAACTTTAAACAAATTCTAATATATCAAGAAGAGAGATATTAGAGAAAGGTAATGAAAATGAAAGGAATATCAATAAAAATAGCTTCAATAAGCCTAGTGCTTATGGGATTTAGTTCTGCACAAGCTAATGAAGGTCAAGGCGCATTAGCAATGAGTACGGAGACGGCTTTAGAACTCGTAAATACTTATTGTGTAAATAAGTCTGTTATAAGTAATCTGGCAAATATTGCCGCTCAGAAGGAAGATGTAGATAAAAAAACTTCTAAGAAGGATATAGAGTCAAGAAAAATTAACCGTGTTAAGTCCAGCAAATTAAACAAGCAAAATATATATATTTCTACAGTTTTAAAAGACGGTAAGCTCATTAATGAAGATGGCAGTGCTAACTGGGTAGTTTTTGACAGAAATCAAAAATTAAGTGGTCACTTTGAAAGTAAAGATGCAATTTCTTCTGTTGATGGTAAGTTTAACTGGGAGGTTATTTGTGGTGAAGTTGAGAGTAAAGACTCTGAATTCACTAAAAAAGTTTTAATGACTTACATGGGTTTATCTTATCGTGACGATTTGAAAAAAATTAAACTTATTAAACATATAAATGTTGAAGCAATTCCTTCTTGTAAAACAACTTATTGCGAATAAAAAATCTAGCTTCGAGGTGAGGTTCTTACTCGCCTCGAAAACTTCCGCTTTACCTACAAAATCTATCTTGCAAAAGCTCCCCCTCCCCAATTTTCAAGTTTATTTGTTCATTTGATTTCTCAGTTTTATAAATGACACACTATTGCTGCCATGCAGGAACCAAATGGAACCAAAGTGACACTAACTAAAAAAATATCTTAATCAATTGGTGACAAAATGAATTCAAAAAAAGGTTAAATCAAAAATATAAAAGTTTCAAAACGGTACAAGATTTGCTCAACCAATTATGGGAAATAAATCTGGGGGGCCTATTTCATGAAAAACTTTTTAAAACCATATCTATATATTATACCCACTTTGTTTGTAACAAACATGGCTTGGGCGCAAGGAGAATCATCAATTAACACTGAAGATTTAGCACCTAAAGATAGTGTTAAGGCTTCGGACATAAATAAAGACGTCGAAAAAATCAAAGTCACTGGTTCGCATATTAAACGCATTAATATAGAAGGACCCTCGCCTATTCAAGTTCTCAACCGAGATGACTTAGACCGCAGTGGTTATAATTCTGTTTCAGATGTGCTGAGAGATTCCGCTTCCAGTTCATTTGGTGCACCCAAAGAGATGTCCGGCAGTAATGCTGCGGGAGTAGCATCAGTGAGTCTACGTGGATTAGGAGAATCAAGAACACTAGTACTTCTAAATGGAAAGCGTTTACCTACTGATGCTATAACTGGAGCTGTGGATTTAAACTTAATTCCCATGGCGGCTATTGAGCGTATTGAAGTTTTTAAAGATGGAGCTTCGGCAACTTATGGCTCTGATGCCCTCGGTGGTGTTGTCAACTTAATTACTCGCAAAGACTATAGCGACACTGAAGTTTCACTCCAACAAACCATTAATGACCAAGCAGGAGGACAAAAGTTTGAAGTGAGTGTGGTCAACGGGATGAATACTCGAAAATTAAACATGGTTAACGTTGCACAATATCGTAAAAATGATGAGATCTTTGCCAAGGATAGAGACTTTTCTGACGATGGCTTGAGCTTAACAGGAAGCCCGGGAGCTTACCGCCAATACATAGATGCTGATAATCAAGGCCCATGGATTGTTGATCCCAACTGTCCGACCGGTTCAGTTATCGACTTAGGTCCAGCTGGACAAAGATGTTCCTATAAATTCACAGACTTTTCCACATCACTGCCTCGCCTAGAACAACAAAGCTTAATGTCTGAAACAACCTACAATATGACCGATTCACTAAAATTAAACTTGAGAATGAGTGGAACACAAAAAAAGATTTTCTGGCAATACGCTCCCTCACCAGGCTCTTATGTTGTAGATGCCGCCACAGCTGACACCCTTGGCTTAGCTGGCATTCCCGCAGGTAGTGATGTTCAATTTAATTATCGCTTACAAGAACTTGGCAATAGACAAAGTGAAGTCACAACCAATGCCTTTAATGTCATTGGTGGAGTTACCAAAGAACTGGGAGATAGTTGGGAGTTAGAGTATAGCACTTCTTTAAATCGTGTCTTTCGAGAAGACTTGGGTGTTAATGGCTATGGTTTAGAAGATAAAGTTGAGACAGCCATTGAGAGTGGTAACTTTAAACCCACCAATCCTGAAGGCCAACGTGGGAATATTAGCAATGCTAAATATGTGCCTTGGCAAAGATCCATGTCAGAAATTTTAACTAATGACGTGGTCGCTTCTGGTGAAGTTTTTGATATGCCATCGGGGGCGGCCTCATTAGCTATTGGTTATACCAACACTCACCAGGAATACGTTGATAACTTTGACGAAGAGTCTTTAAAGCAAAATGTTATTGGTAGTGGTGGCAGTGCAGGCGGAGGCAAGAGAGATACTAACTCATTATATTCTGAATTTTCAGTTCCACTGGCATCTAGTCTCGAAATGCAATTAGCCGCTCGTTACGATAACTACAGTGACTTCGGTGAAACTACCAACCCCAAAATTGCTTTTCTTTATAGACCGAAAACTTGGCTTATGTTTAGAACTTCTGCAGGTACAGGATTTAAAGCTCCAAGTATGGTTGACCTCTATGCAGCTGAAGGTTACGGCTTTCCTACAGTTATTGATCAAAGACTTTGTAATGAGCAAAAAGCAGCTGGTGGAGTTACACCTGCATGTCGCCCCACTCAATATCTCGCACAATTTGGTGGTAACGAAAAACTCGAAGAAGAAAAGTCTGTAAGTTACAATTTTGGAACCATGGTTCAACCCACTAAAAATTTAAGTTTTGGTGCTGATCTGTGGTTTACAAAAATTGATAACATTGTGGACGTAGATTATGATGCTATTATGGATGCCGATGCTGTAGGTTTAAACCTGGCCGCTAAAGGTATTACTGTTAACAGAAATGAAACAACAGGTGAAATTTCCTCAATTATTGCCCCCAACCAAAACCTATCTGGTAAGGAGCTTTACGGCATCGACCTAACTGCCCAACAGAGTCTTTACACGGGCATAGGAAAGTTTCGTGTGGTTGTAGAGCACTCCCATTTGTTCTTTTATAAATACGAAGGTTTTCAAGGTTTAGGTTTTAAAAATATTCTTGGTGAAAAGGGGAAGCCCGCTTGGAGAAATAATATTACTCTAGGTTATTCACCTAAAGAAAACCAAGAAGCTAGTCTAGTGGCCCGTACTATTGCCAGTCACGACAAAGAAATTCCTGAGTATGGTGATTTACAACAATATACAGAGTACGACCTTCGCTACTCTTACGACACTGAAAGATTTGGCATGTTCACTGCGGGAGTAAAGAATTTATTTAAGACCACTCCTCCATTAGATGATAGTGATACAAACAATCAACTAGATATTGAGCTTTACAGTCAGCTGGGTCAAAGCATGTATGTTAACTACAAAAAATCGTTTTAATAAGAGGTAATCAAATGAAATTTAACAAATTCGCAATTTTAATTTTAATTTTCTCGATAAACAGTTGGTCAAGCGACAAACAAAAACTTGATCAAAATATAAAAGAACAACAGTCTTCTAATCAAGCGGGAGTTCAATCACAAAAGAAGGTATCAAAATTTGCCAATGATACTCGTGATCTACTTAACGAATACCGAATCACTTTAAGAAAAGTAGAAAACACAAAAGTTTACAATGAACAACTTAAAAAAATGATTCAGTCTCAAACTTCAGAAATGGAGTCTATTAAAAAGCAGATTGAAGATTTGAAAAATACCAGCCGTGAAATTACACCATTGATGGTGAGAATGGTTGACACCTTAGAAAAGTTTGTGACTCTTGATATGCCTTTCCTTCCTGAAGAAAGAACCCATCGCGTGGCAGAACTTAAATCTATGTTAAACCGAGCTGATGTTTCTGTATCGGAAAAGTACAGAAGAATACTTGAGGCTTATCAAGTTGAAAATGAATACGGTAGAACTATTGAAGCTTATAGAGGTGTCAAGCAAAGCGAAAACAAAGAAATCACTGTAGATTACTTTCGAGTGGGTCGCATTGCACTCATGTACCAATCCCTTGATGGAAATATCTCAGGCTTATGGAATCAACAAAATAAGTCTTGGGATGAATTACCTGATAACTTTAGTCAATCTCTTAAAAAAGGTATACGCATGGCGCGCAAGCAAATGGCACCAGACCTAGTAAAAATTCCCGTATCGGCACCGGAGGTTCTATAATGAAAAAACTATTTTTAACTTTGACGATCATTTCGATTTCACTCTCCACCTTTGCCACAGAAAGTCTTGATGATTTACTTAAGCAAGTAAAACAAGATCAAGTTTTACAACAAAAAGAGAACCTGCAAAGGGAGCAAGAATTTTTAACACGAAAGGAAAAACAAAAAGAACTTTTAAAGGTCGCGCAAAGTGAGCTGAAGATTCAAGAAGCTATAACTGCCAAATTACTCAAAGAATTTGAAGACAATGAAAAAAGTCTCTCAAAACTAGAAGAGCAGCTCACCATTGCTACAGGCACATTGGGCGAACTTTTTGGAGTGGTTCGACAAGTCTCTGGAGACTTTAGAGGTCAGTTACAAAATTCAGTCATTTCCGCCCAATATCCGGGACGAGAAAAGTTTATGGAACAATTAGCTGAAGCTAAAAGTTTACCTGGGATTAATGATCTCGAAGGTTTGTGGTTTGAAATACAAAAGGAAATGACCGAATCAGGAAAAATCGTCATATTTGCCGGCTCTGTTGTGCTTCCAGATGGAAGTCAAAAGCAAAGCCCAATAACCCGTGTCGGAAGTTTTAACTTAGTGGCCAATGGCAACTACCTTAGTTATGAACCTGAAGCCAAACAAATTGTTGAACTTCCCAGGCAACCTTCCGGTCGCTATCTATCAATGATTTCTGATCTAAAAGATTCTAAAACTTCTGCCAATGCATTTGCCCTGGATCCTTCTCGTGGCACCATTTTAGGAATGCTTATTAACACTCCTAGTTTAAGTGAGCGAGTTAATCAAGGGGGATTGATTGGATATATTATTTTGGCTTTACTCGCAATAGGTATGGGACTTGTCATTGAAAGGTGGGTTGTCTTGAAACGTGAAGGTGAAAAGATGGCAAAACAATTAACCAGTGATCAAATTGAACTCGACAATCCCATTGGCAAACTTCTTAAAACCTATGAAGATAACAAGGGCAAAGACCTTGAAGCTCTTGAAGTTAAATTAGACGAAGTCATAATTCGCAGCTTACCCAAATTAAAGCGCGGTATTGGAACCATTAAAATTTTATCAGCGGTCGCTCCACTACTAGGATTATTGGGAACAGTTACGGGTATGATACTCACCTTTCAATCCATCACTTTGTTCGGTACTGGAGATCCCAAGTTAATGGCCGGTGGGATTTCACAAGCTCTTATTACAACGGTATTGGGTCTTGTATGTGCCATTCCATTACTTTTACTTCACAATTTTATAGCTGGTAAAAGTAAAAGGCTTGTGCAAATTCTTGAAGAACAAAGTGCGGGATTAATCGCCTCAAAAATGGAAGGAGAAAAAGCCTAATGTTGAATCCATTAGAACTTATTCAAACTTTTTTAGAATCAGGTGGTCAAGTACTATGGGTAATTCTCATAGCTACATTTGTACTGTGGGCTTTAATTGTAGAGAGATTTTTATTTATAAAGTTTAACTTCCCCGAAATTGTAAAGGATTTGTCGAGATCATGGAACCAGAGATCAGAGTACATTTCTTGGAGTTCTCACCGCATACGAGAAGCAACCATCTCAAAAGTAGATCAAAGTTTAAATCAATTTTTGGGAACCATAAAAGCTTTGGTGGCTCTTTGTCCTTTGCTTGGACTCCTCGGAACAGTCACCGGCATGATAAATGTTTTCGACGTCATGGCCGCAGTGGGTAATGGAAATACACGCTCCATGGCTTCAGGCATTTCTATGGCTACTATACCCACTATGGCGGGGATGGTGGCTTCCATTTCAGGAATTTATTTTAGCAGCGTTCTGGAAAAAAAAGTTAAATTGTGTAGAGAAAATTTATCCGAAATTTTAAGTATTGAATAGGGGGAATTTATGAGAAGACAGGTCAGAATATCCGACGCTGAAGAAGAGAGCAGCATCGACTTAACTCCTATGTTAGATGTCGTTTTTATAATGCTTATCTTCTTTATTGTATCTACTTCTTTTGTGAAAGAATCTGGAATACAAGTAAATAGACCGAGCGCGGCCACGGCCGAAAAAAAAGAGCGTGCCAATATTTTAGTAGCCATTAATGAAGCTGGTGAAATTTGGATACAAAAAAGAAAAGTAGATATACGTTCGGTCCGTGCCAATGTAGAAAGAATGCATGCCGAGAGCCCTGAGGGATCTGTTGTTATTCAAGCCGATAAACAATCTAAGAATGGTTTACTGGTTCAAGTCATGGATCAAATACGATTAGCTGGTGTACAAAATATTTCTTTAGCTGCCAAAGTGGGAGTTAACTAATGATAAAGCGAATCTTACTATCCATCAGTCTCGGTGGTCTTATTGCTGCAGGACTGTTCACACTCATGGCAAAAATGATTGCTATGGATGGAGAATACAAGAGACCAGACACTGAAGGCGTTGCCATTGAGTTTTTAAGAGTGTCGCAAAAAGATGATGTAGAAAATCGAAAACGACAGCTACCTAAAAAACCACCTCCTCCAAAAGCTCCTCCTCAAACAAAAAGTTTAAAAGTGGCTAATCAGCAAGCACCATCAACTCCACAGCTACAAATGGATATTCCCAAAATGAGTAATCTCATGGCTGGGGGAGATGGACCCTTTTTAGGAGAATCTGGAGGATCAATTTCTGAAGGGGATGTATTACCGTTAGTCCGAATTGAACCACAATATCCAAGACAAGCCGCCATGCAAGGTTTAGAGGGTTGGGTTTTACTAGAGTTTGACATCACCCCCACTGGTCACGTTGAAAACGTAAAAATTTTAGATGCCAAACCCAATAGAGTCTTTAACTCCTCGGCAAGAAGAGCTTTAGAGAAATGGAAGTACAAACCTAAAATTATAGATGGAAAACCCGAGCTACAAACGGGATTGAAAGTTAAATTAGAATTTAAACTCGAGGGATAACATGTTTGCTTTACTATTTTTTATAAATATAGCTTTTGCCCTACCCAATCACTACAGCTTAGAACAAGATCGTCATTTAAATTCGAGAAAAGTGTATTTAACACCTAAACAAACTCATAAAAAGTTAACTCGAGCTCACAAGCTTATGTCTGATAAGTCTACTGTGGATCAGGCCATAAAATATTTAAAAGACTTAGAGCATAAAGTGAGTCAACGCCCTTATGAATTAGCACTGGTAAAACAAAATTTGGGCTATGCTTATGTAAATAAAAATGAAATGAACAAAGCCTTAAAAATATTTGATGAAGCCTTGGCTTTAAAAGTCTTGCCTTCTGCAGTTACAAAAACACTTATGTATAATGCCGCTCGCATATTGACTAGCCTTAATCAATTTGATGAAGCGCAAAAGCGGCTTCAAGAGTGGTTTGCAGTAACAGAAAAACCTGCCGCTCAAGCTTATGTTTTAATGGCACGGATTCTCTTTGAGAAAAAGCAAAAAAAAGAAGCTTTGGAATATGTAGATTATGCCATTTCTAAAAGTACAAAGCCGCAAGAAGATTGGTTGCAGCTCTCAGTTGCTCTCAATTATGAACTTAAAAACTATAAAGCGGTAGCCACCTCCCTGGAGTACCTAACCGCTCAATATCCAAAAAAGAAAAACTACTGGAAACAACTATCAGGAGTTTATTTACATTTAAACAACTACGCTAAATCTTTAGCCACACTTGAGTTGGCCAGAAAGTGGGGACACTTAGAAACCGAAGCAGAAATGCTAAACCTCGTCAGTTTGTTTTTAATGGAAAGTTATCCCTATCAAGCGGGAAAACTTTTATCACAATGGATAAAAGAAGGAAGAATTAAAGACAATAAAAAGAATTACGAGATATTGGCCAACGCTTGGATGCAATCAGAAGAGCTCACTAAAGCGCTTGAACCTTTAGCTAAAGCGGCTGAACAATCGGAAGATGGTCAATTGTGGTTGCAGTTGGGACAAATTAATATGGAATTAGAAAAATGGGAAGACGCCATTGATGCTATAGAGAAAAGTTTGGCAAAAGGTCACCTAAAAAAACCTGGAGTAGCTCTTATCTCATTGGGCATTAGCTATTTTAGCCTAGGCAATACTAAAAAGGCTCACGATGCTTTTGAAAAAGCCTTAAAAACACCAGATATGAAAAAGTCGGCGGAGCAATGGTTACAACATTTAGCTATGATGTAAAGTATGTGCTTTAGTAAGCTAACTTAGTAACTAATTATTTATTTTTATTTAAAATTTTACATTCCTTTGGGTGGTTTGGGTAACAAAGTACTTTTACATTCTCTTCTGATTGGATTTGCAAAAACTAAAAGCATCCGAAACAATGGGAGCAATTTTTAAATCCATTATTGAACTTCGACTGAACCAATATCGCAAGTCCCAACTGGCCGAGGCAAACCTCTTTGATCCTTGGTAGGACAATAGTCAGCACTTCCTGCATTAATAAGCACAGATCCTGCTGCTGGCAAGTGAGTTTTAGTATCACCACCATTGTCAACCAATGCACCAAGAAGAGTGGCTCCTCCAATAATATTCGTCCCTACGGTCATATTACAAGAAGTGTTTTCACTTAAATTGTAACTACCATCTGTACTTTACTTCACTGTTTTTCCATTAATCATAAATCTAGCTTTTTGACGATAGTCCACTACTGAAAATGAGCCATGGCAACCACCTCCGTCACTAACATATCTTTTAC
The DNA here is from genome assembly GCA_020435005.1 of Bdellovibrionales bacterium. Classification (GTDB taxonomy): domain Bacteria; phylum Bdellovibrionota; class Bdellovibrionia; order Bdellovibrionales; family UBA1609; genus JACKAN01. The sequence continues at coordinate 7,463 of JAGRAE010000038.1, read as the reverse complement.
CATTTAGTGACAATGTTCCTGATTTTGCTCCACTACCAATCGACCTACTGCAATGTTCCCCATCAATTGTCATTGAACCAATAGTTTCTCCACGATCAATTGCTACTATTTCAGCGCTTTGTTCCTTTGAAGGAGATAATTTTATATATGGGAGGTTTAAATCTTTTTTGCCATTTTTATCTGTTGAAAAAATAAATATATCATTTTTATTTGTTGTTACTATCCCAACTATTTTACCTTTTTCGGACAGTTCTATAGGTTTTGTTTCACAAACCAATTCATTTGGTTTGTTTCTATTGGCTGATGATATGCATAATTTTCCATCTTTAGAGTTAATACTAATTTTTCTTTCAATATCTTGATGATATTTTTCTCTGATAGAATCCAAAAAGTTTTCTTGTTTTTTCCGCCATTCCTCGTCAGCGTTTGAGAAGTAAGGTGCAGTTCTTGGGTTTTCTTGATGCCATTTTTTTATTGCTTCTTCTTTTAATTTACCTAATTCAACAGCTTTATCCTCTTTTTCTTTAGAAGTCATACTTAGACTAAATCCACAATTTTTATTAATAGACGTTTTTAGCAAAGTTGAAAAACTAGATCCTTCAAGGGTAATATCATCTGGCACTGACAAGCACGCATAAGTATTGGTAGAGTTAATTATCAATGCTAATAGTATGGCTTTATACACTTTTTAACGCTCCTTCAAAAAATAACTTTTATTTTTATAATACTCTATATAACTTGTGACTGTCTGGTTTTAATAGAATTTAGATTTAAGACTGGTCCGTCGAGTAAATGTTTTACAATCTTAACAAGAGTCCAGTCTATATGATGTTTGACAGTCCACAAAGGATCATTGCTATAATAGTTTTAAACATGAAACTATTAAAATTTATTTTATCTTTTTTATTACTTTTAGTTTTAACACCTACTGTTTCTCACTCCAAAAATCTGGTAAAAAAGTGGCCTCTAATTTCAACAAAACAATACTCCGCTTTAAGTAAAGTACAGCAGAAGAAATACATTCAAGAGCTCCGACTTGCCGTTTTAAATTTTGAGAAAACGCTAAAGAGTAAAGGTGAGAAGTATTCTTTTTACGAATCAATTCTAGAAACTTTATTCCCACAAGCTTATGCAAATACCATAGATTCTAATCAATGCATAATTGGCGGTCTGATCCGAAAAAAAGTGAACGGCTTATGTCCCACTTATGGGCGAGGCAAAGGTTGCAAAACAAGTGATGGCAGCATGATGACAGATGGCTTTAGATGTGGAATTATTTATGGAAGCGCTTGTGTTCCAAGAAAAGAAATTAATAGTTTATCTGAGCGCTGTCATCAAGCCGGACAAAGTAGTTACCCAACTGCAAATGAATATGCAAAGTATAAGGAGATGTTATGGAGACTCCAATCTGAGCTTTGCACAAATGAACAAAAAGCTACACCTTGTGAGTTTATGAGAATTAGACTAGAGGAATTAGAAAAAAAATATACATCTGAAATTCAAAGCAATGAAAATAAATTTAGTTGTCACAGAACTTATGATCAAGGGAACAACGGAACATGTCATGCATTTTGCACATTATGTGCAACAGATTATATTGAACATAAAAACAATAATACAGGAAATAGCTTTCGATCTTCTGCTAATTGGAATGTACTTATCTCTGCCATGGTAAAAATTTGTGATGGAGGAGCTCCATCTACCTGGAGAAATGCTGGTTATGTAGATAGAAACCAAAAAGCACTAATTAATACAGGTTACTGTGACACAAATATCTATAGAAAATATGAACAGGAAAAAAGAAATGGTCAATTACTTGGTTCTCAATTCTTATCATCCGGAAATTGGTATGAAAACTATCATAAACATGCCAAGATAATAAAAGAATTTGCACAAAAAATATTTGATCCTGATAGTACTAAAAATGGCGATTACAGTAATTTTACTGGTGGTACCGATCGAGATAGAGAAGTTTTAGAGCAATTGGTCCGTAAGGCTAGAGAATTAAAAGACTCAGGATATGTTAATTTACCTTCAGAAGACGAAATTCGTAATTCATTTTCCAATTATGAAAAGTCTAAAAATGACTTCAGAGATCAATTTGGAATTTCAGTTGGAAGTGCAAGTCAACTTTTTTGCTATGATAATCGAATTAATACCACAACAGATTTATCCTATGAACTTGAAAATGTCCAAGATGCAGAACATGACTTTTTAGCTTGCGCCAAACAGGCTTTTAAAAAGGCTGATAATTACATGGCAAAAAAATGTGAAACAAAAACTAAAGTATATGATGATTTCACTAATTACAAAAATTCCATCATCCAAGAATTAAAGTCAGGAAAACCAGTAAGTATAATATTAAAAGTTCCTAGCGGATATCATTGTGTCACTCTAGAAGAGTATGATAGTGAAAATAATCAATTTCTTACTGTAAACTCCTACGGCAGTGAAAACAAAAACTGGAAAATTCCTGCAACAACAGATTACCTTGGTATGAATTGTAAAAGTAATCCCGGCTGTATTGTTCAATATAGCAGTCTAGATTGCAAAACTAGTAATTCATCACCTTCTACAAATCGAAATTCTAGCGATCAGAGCAGCAAAGTAAAATAAAGTAAATAAAATCACTCAGAGTTTTTGACCAAGTTGACTAATTTACATCCACATAAGACGATACTGTCATGTCTAAAAAAAATGATAATTTTAAGTTTGTGGATGCGAAGTTTCTACCTAAGGCGTGGCAAAAACAAGTCCCCGAGGATATCGAGTTGAAGTTTTTTAGAAACGGTCAACTTAAACTACTATGTTATGAGGACTTAAAACTTGAGCTTAAAAACAACAAGACAGAAGGCAGTATGACTTATGGAAAGTCAGGCTACTCGATATATAATGTTTCAGGAACATCTGAAAGTGTTAATCCTTGGTCTGATAACGAAGAACCAAAACCAACAGATTGGGAAGAGTGGGTTAAAGATTGTATTAATTGGATTTATAAATACTGGTGTTCAAAAAATTAAAAGAAGGGGTGAGCTTTTACACTCACCCCATAAACGAGTTAAAAGGTTTTGCTGTAAGCCGGATTCTGTTCCGCTAGTTCCTCGACAAACTAACATTGGTGAACATTCCTCTGAGAGCACAATTACTCATACCCTTAAGCAGTCTACCCGAAGACTTGTGCTGGCCGCACTCCAACGTCTCCCTATTTGACCTTGCTCCGCCTAGAAGTTTAGCTGTTTTCACTCCAGCAGCTCCCAAAATAGCTCCCGTTCCCACTATTAAGATCATAGCTCTGGACATTCTTTCTGTTCCACTGGTCCTCACCTTGCGGTGGAGGGGCGTTACCCCTTAGGCTGCCATGCGGAGTCCGGACTTTCCTCTCTCTGAGATTTTCATCTCCAAAGAGCATTCACCCGTAAAACCTTGGCTTTCTTATAACAGTTAATTTTAGTTTTGAGAAGCCGGAGCGGGACCAATTTTTTTCCCGAGGGCTTTAATTCGCGCTCGCTGTTCTGGAGTCATTTCCCGGTAAAAAGCTTCTGGATTGGACTGATATTGCATCATTAGTTGGTTCATTTTTTCAACGTCAACTTCCCCATTGGGCTTTTTGGCTTTCTCAGCTACGATATTCATCACATCAGCAGCAATACTGTACATCTCTTGAGTATTAGCTGCATCTCCACCCGTTAAATTTTTTACATTTTGATCCGCTTGCCCGGCATCTTTATTTTGACGAATATAGGCGTCTCTTTGCTGTTGATTTTGTAAAAGTTCTTGTGTTTGTTTGAGTGCTTCTTGACTGGCAGAATCCATTTGTTGAGCAAAACTAAAAGGGTAAGCTATAAAGACTAAAAAAACTAAAAAGTACTTTTTCATTCAAAAAATCTCCCTACAAAGTCAGCTAGTTTTTGGCGAAATCCTCTTTCATTTTCCTGTTTAGCAAAGTCTTCAGCTATTGCATCTACAGACTTCATTACTTCTTGTAGATTAGCTTTATCCAAAGTTTGCTGACGGAAACTTTGAAGAATGGCTTCTTCTTGGTGGTGGAAGTCTCCATCACTCCAAAAAAGTAATCGCGCAAAATAAATAAATTGGGAACGGTCACCTGGGTCAGAAATTTGAGGGTAAAAATCATCGACTTTTTTTACCTGGCTCATATCTTCACTTAAAATTTCAAGTTGTTGGTCACTAAAAGGTAGCTTTGCAAAAGTTTCTTTTAAAAACCGATCTTCATCAGAGTGTTTGTGACCATCAGCATGAACAAGTGCAACAATAGCTCGCCACATATTAAATTGGCTGTCATTGATTTCTTTTAATAACATCTTTCCCCCTCCATGATGATAGATATAAAAATTTTATCGCTTTATAGGTAGCTATCCAAGGCTAAATTTGCCATAAATACTATGTTAGTATCTAACTCATTGAAATCAAACCTAAATTAAGGCACATTTTTAGCAATTTTTACACAATATTGGCTGAGAGCCTGTAATTTAGCGATTCAGCCTATCTTTAATGACATTTTTTGCCTATTGTACAGTAGGTAAACAGGAGAGATATGAGATCCCACTTACTCAATTTTATCATAATTTTCTCATTGGCTTTCAGCCCACTTGCTGCTTACCCTGTCGAAAAAGTTGGAAATTCCACTGAAGCGTGTGAAGTCGCAATGAGTGATGACTCCCACTCGCAGATTAAATATTTAGAAGATATCATAGGTTTAGATGTAAAATTTGTGAATGCTATTCATAAATATTTAGAAGCTCCTAAAAATCGGAAGCCTAAAAAGATAGTTGAGTATGCCACTAAAGTTGCTATGGGATTGGGATATTTAACATTTATCATACCAATATATAATACTGTAAGAGCTGTTAGAGGTGATACCCGCTTAAAAAATCCTGAAAAATCTAGTTTTAGAGTTTACAAAAAAACTACTAAAGTAAATGACGAAGACAAAGAACAGCTCATTGTGGTTAAAGGCTCGCCCAAAGTTATGAAAAATCAAGATCGCAAAGAGCTTGAAGAGTTAGTTTCTCATTTTAAAAGAATTGGTCTAGCTAAACCCAAACCTAGGGTGCGCTGGAAGGAAATTCAAAAAAGATTTAATGATGGTGATCTCAATTGGTTAACTGGTTTTCTTGTCACTCTCATTCATGGTGCTGGATATTTGTGGGAAGCCGGAACACGTCGAGCTCCACGTTGGTTATTTGTTCACTCCTTATGGGCTCCCATTCCCATGCCTAATCATTGGCGTCCATTGCGTTTGCCCTTACAAGATGACATTAAACACATGAGACTCCCCGTTTACGATGCCAAGGGAAAAATTGTAAGTTACAAAAAATTTAAAATGAGTAAAGATGAGATTGAAGTTTATTATCTTCTCGACAAATACGATCGCAACTTAGTAGCTGATGCCGACCGCTGGGGTGGAGATGTTCGCGCGGCGGCTGTATTATTATTTATTTATTCAGCAATTTCAGACTGGCTACATATGCAACATGGTGGTCATGAATATTTTGAGTTAAGTTGGGGAACTAAATGGCCCGTTGTTGCGCTAGCCGTTTCTAGACTGATTGCCACTACACTAAACATGTTCCAACAGGGTAATGTTCCTGCAATCAACAAAGAAAACGCCATTAAGCTAATGAGCATGTCTAAAGTTTTCCTACAAAAAAAGTATGTTAAAATATTAAAGAGGCTTAAAAAAGATAATGTAGATCCTGGAGTCTACCCAGAGTATGTTTTTGAAAAATATAATTTTGAAATTGAAAAGGATGACTATATAGAAAAGGCTTTTATAGCTTTTTTTGGACATCAGCCTATTGAAAAAGATGGTGCACTTGTCGGTCGCACAAAACAAATTGGATCGAATCTTGGACCTTTAATTAGTGACTTTACATCATTAGAGTATGATGCCATTTCGGCTTTTCAAAAGCTTTTAAAATCAAAGTATAATTACAATTTTGAATTAGAAGAAGTTGAATCCATGTATACCATGCTCAAGTTGCATAAAAAGGGGCATTTTCCTCAAATTTTTAATCCATCATATTCAGACGTTGCCAGTGTTGGTTTTGTTAATAAAAAAGGGCCTGTTGAATTTTATGACGATAGCGAAGACGAAACTGATAAAAAACAAAAAAGTGAAGACAAGACTTCCGATTATAATCAATCCGCCGTATTTGAGACACCAATTAGCGATGGTCGAACTATGTTAGAAGATACAATTTCAAAATTTCCCGGTGAACCCTTAATTATTTTATCTACACTTGAAGAAACTGATGGGATCAGTCATCAGTTAGAAAAACTTGGTTTTATTGAAGTCATTGCGGAACCTAAAGTCAGTGAAGATGCTCAAGAAGCTATGGGTAATTAATTCCTAACTTTGATTTTATCACCATTTTTTAGTGTACTTCCTGGATACAATACTACTTTAACATTTTCTTGAAGGTTTTGACTCAAAAGTAAAGCAAACTCTTGATTTCGATCACCTATTTCCACAGGAGTTAATTTTAATTGGTCATTTTCAATTACAAATATCGCTGGCTGGCCATCTTTTGAAAACAAAGAACCAATTGGAATAAGTAATACATTCGGTATCTCATTTACAAGAATAGAGACTTCTACCCTAAAGCCATCACCTAAGCTTTTCCAGTGCATCCGATCAGTGAGTATATCCAAATGAACATTAACTCGCTTTTCTTTGACTCCCAAAGCAGATATCTCTTCTCTGGCTTGTGGTTCTATTTCTGATACCGTGGCACTCAATGGTTTATCTCCACCCCAATTAGTAATTAATGCTTTTTGACCCTTTTTTATATTTAATACTTCTTCTGATAAATACGCCGCAATGATTTCCACACTTTCAGGACTTCCCACTTCTAAAATAGGTGTACCACGAACCACGTGCTTTCTATCTTTTTCAAATACTTGTAGAATAAAACCATCCAATGGAGAAGTTATGTAAAAGTCTCTATCCCACTCAAACTTAAAAAGCTTTTGTTTTTTCTTAACTTCGTTTCCAGCCTTCCAATCATGAGTGGGAATTATGCCATCAGCAGGTGCAGAAATTGTGTGTTTTACTTTAAAATTAGTAAAACCCTCGTCCGTTATTGTTTTTTGAAATAATCCTTTTTTTATTATAGTGGCATCAACTAAAACTTTTTGAGGACGCAATGAAAAGGCTAAAAATGCTAATCCTAAAAAAATTAAAATCGAATAAAATATTTTTTTTGGCACCTTAATATATTCAACAGTTTTGCGTATCATATTTTCAATTTAACCTCTTGACTTGAGTGTGGCAACTAGATCCATTTTAAATATTCTTTTAAATAAAAAATAAAAACAATTCTAATATATAATATTTATTTTTTTATATACAAATATATAACAAATATTAATACTTTATTTTCTTATTAAAAAAACAATAATTCTAACTATTTTTTTCCAATCTTTTCTATTTTTTTTAC
>JAGRAE010000037.1 GCA_020435005.1 Bdellovibrionales bacterium | reverse complement strand
GTTCCGTCCCACTCGGAGTTATTATTAGTGCCCGTACTGGCCAAAATGGTTGTGTTTTCCTGACCGTCCTCATTGCGAAGTGTACCAACGCCCGTATTGTCGGTAATTGTTCCGTGAGAAGCTGTGTTAAGACTCAGAGTTAAATATTCGTCAGTTTCGAGAGTTGCATCTGTAGTGGTGTGTACAGTGATAGTGCCTGAAGTGGCACCGCCAGAAAGTGTTAAAGTGCCATCAGTGGGTGTGGCGTCGGAGTCGTCAGGTGTGGCATTGTAATCAGAATTTGCCGTAGTGGCTGTACCATTGTTAACGGTATAGTTGACTGTAAAATCACCACTACATACGCCTTCAGACAGACTGACTGTAAACACAAGATCGGAACCTTCTAATTCAGATTCATCAGTGATTGTGATATCGGGATTTTCAGAGGAATTTACAATTTCACCGTCAGTAGGGTTTACATTTTGTGTACCGGCAGTAATTGTAGAGCAACCTTTAATTATGCGGGCACTACTGGCTGATCCCACTCCGTCACCCACATTGAGTTGATCGTTGACGGTGAGGTTGTGACCATTTAGATCGAAGTCGCCGTTAAGGATATTTAAATCTTGGCCGTTAGATGTAATATCGATTGCTGACAAGAGGGTAACTTTCCCTGATGATTTATCTACTGTAATGTTGCCATCAACCAGGTTCCCGCCGGTTTCAATAGTTAATGTCTGGTTCGAAGTTCCTGAAAAACTAAGCGCAGTCGTTCCTCCGCCGGCGCAAATTCCAGTTGAATCAGAACCAGCAGGACATCCTAGTTCTACATTACCCTTAGTGACTAAAGTTCCACCATTAAAAATTCCATCTTCAATAGTTAAGATGCCATTTACGACAAGTGAATCACCAGCTCCAATCACTATTTGAGCTTCATCGTATCCAGAGCCACTATTTGAATCTCTTGCTCTAAGTATAAGGTTGTTAAATTCAATAGAAGAATTTATGTCTATGGCTAAAACAGTTTTCTTTGTTGCATTTGAAATGCTAGCCCATGCATTAAGATAGACGGTACCATTGTTGTGGTCAAAGCTACCTGAATTAACTGTAAACCCATCCGTTTGAGCTGGTCCTATATACCCCCCCACTTCAAGGGTGGCACTTGGTGCCACAAATGTACCTTGAGATAGAGAAAATTTGGTCATTTTTATATTGTTGGTCGGCTGAACGGGGCTCACAGATGTTGGATTGTTGATGACAACTTCAGGTAGTTTACCCCCAGAAGCTGTTGCTTCATAGGTTTGTGGAGATGCTCCATTGAAGCGTAAAATTGTACTACCTCCGCCGGCACAGGCTCCGTCATAATCACTTCCGCCAGCACAATCAATAACTACGTTTCCAGTGACGGAAATTTCACCACTTTCGATATAACCATCTTGAAGTGTGAGTATGTTAGAGACATTTAGTGTTCCACCAGTACTAATTTCAAAGTATGCTCCATCTCTTTCTGTACCCAAATCTTCATTAGCTCTCAAATTTAAGTTATAGAAGTTAATGGGAGATACAGCAATTATTTTAGCTACTCTAAATGCTGTTCCTGAATTTACCACTGAATTGTTAAAGTGTAATTGTACTGTACCAGTGCCTGGGTTGAATGTTCCTGAGAGTACTGCAAAACCGTCGGGGTGATTTAAATTGGTTACGGATGTACCAACGGTAAAGGTCCCTGCTGGAGCATTAAAAATTCCACCATCTAAAGTAAATTTATTGGCATCTACGTTAGAAGTGACGTCACCACCAATAAATGTTCCTCCATTTTGAATCCAATTGGATCCACCTACAGAAATAGTATGTCCATTACCTTGAGTGAAAATCCCTGAATAGTTGGGTGCTATCAATACTCCATCTATACTGATTGAATTAGAAGTTATAACATCACAATTTGTGGGCACATCATTACAAGTGTCATCAAACATTGCGATATCGCTAGCTCCAGGAGCTATGCTTCCATTGCTCCAATTTGCGCCATTACTAAAATCATTATCACCTGCATCACCGGTCCAGATAAAACCATTGTCGTCATCGTTTTCTATTGTCCCCACAGCAGTATCGTCGGTAATAGATCCATGAGATGGAGTATCTAACACTACAGTTAAAGTTTCATCAAACTCTAGATTAGAGTCCGTTGTTGTTGCGATAGTAATGGTACCCGAAGTAGTTCCTGCAGAAAGAGTTAAAACTCCATCATTAGGTGAGGCATCAGAATCTGTAGCGGGAGTGGAGTAGTCTGAATTAGCGGTTGTGGCCGTGCCATCACTCACTGTGTAATTGATGGTGAAGTCACCACCACAGACACCTTCGGATAAAATTACATTAAATACGAGGTTACCACCTTCAGTTACTGTGGCATCACTGATAGCTACATTGGGATTAGAGCTTGAAATAACAATTTCTCCATCAGTAGAATTTACATTTTGTGTGCCAGCGGTAACGGTAGAGCATCCCTTAATTATGCGGGCACTACTTGCTGCGCCTATGCCATCTCCAACATTGAGTTGATCATTGATTGTGAGGTTATAACCGTAGAGATCTAAAGTACCATTTAAAATATTTAAATCTTGGCCAGAAGCATTTAATATCGCATTAGATAACAATGTGACTATGTTAGAACTATTGGTTTTGTTAATTGTCCAAGTACCTAGAGGAGTCTCGGCAGTGGCTGCAAAAAAGACTGTTTGATCATTTGCCCCAGATAGGATGTAATTCGCACTTCCTTGCATTCCAGATTGAAGAAAACTAATGTTTCCTTGCACGTTTAAAGTTCCGTTATTGATAGAGTTACCACTTGTACATGCATGATCAAGGGTTAAGTTGCCAAGAATATTCATGGTCCCACCATTGAGATCGCGAACACCGCCACAGTTACTTTCAAAAACCACATCAGCAAAATTTATTGGTCCGGGAACAATATTGCCATCTGCCCAAACACGCAATGTTGTTGTGCCAAAATCTACATTTCCAGAAGTGTACGTAAAGTCGTTATCTGCACGAAAATTGGCACCCACAAAAGATACTGTTCCACCAGTGGAAGCAATTTCAAAGTTGAGTGCAAAATTGTTTGAGGTAAAACCTGTGGTATCTATGGTTTGATTACCACTACCACCAATTTTTAGTAATGCTGTACCATACTTACCATTATTGGTTATAACAACATCACCCTTGGCCAAGAGAATACCATTGTTTAAAGAACTACTTGAATCACAATTGCCTTTTAATTCTAATTGTCCATTGATAATCATTGTTTTGTTATTTAGATCATAAGCTCCAGCACAAGCTGATTGTATTTGAACATTGTCATATTCACCCGTGCCAGGAAAAATTTGACTAGTACCACTAGTATTATAAATATGGAATAAACCACCATTGGCATTAAAAGTTGCAGCGTCTGAAACCATCCAATTGTCATTGATATTTAATGTTGCTGTTGAGCTTGTAAAAGAACCTATCTCAATTTGCCCAGCGCTATTGACCGTAATGTTGGAGTCACCACCGATAAATGTGCCGCCGAACTGCTTCCAATTGTTTGCACCAACAGTGATGGTATGACTTGCGTTTTGTGTAAATGTGTCTGTGTAATTTAAATTAAACCACAAGCCCGAAACACTCACGTTACCACTGGTATTCACATCACAATTCGCCGGCACATCATTACAAGTGTCATCAAACATTACTATGTCGCTAGATCCTGGAGCTGTACTTCCATTACTCCAATTTGCACCATTGTTAAAATCATTGTCGCCAGCATCGCCAGTCCAAATAAAACCATTGTCGTCGTCGTTTTCAATAGTACCAATGGCAGAGTCGTCAATTAGAGTGCCGTGTGATGGAGTATTTAAAACTACATTGAGAGTTTCATCAAGTTCCATTGTTGAGTCTGTTATTGTAGCAATAGTGATAGTACCCGATATTGCACCGCCAGTAAGGGTTAAGATGCCATCACTAGGAGCAGCATCACTATCAGTAGCTGGTGTACTGTAATCGAAATTTGCTGTAGTAGCTGTACCATCGTTAATTGTGTAGTTAACTGTAAAATCACCACCGCACACACCTTCGGAGAGGGTTACATTAAATACTAGATTACCACCTTCTGTTACTGTAGCGTCACTAATAGTTACATTGGGATTAGAACTACTACCTACAATTTCACCATCGGTCGGATTTACATTTTGTGTACCTGCTGTAATAGTTGAACAACCTTTTAAAATTCTAGCTGTACTTGCGGCACCCACACCATCACCGACATTGAGTTGGTCATTGACGGTAAGGTTGTAACCATTGAGATCTAAAGTACCATTTAAAATACTTAAGTCTTGGCCGGTGGTACTAAAATTAAAATCTGAAGTTAAATTTACCTTTCCACTTGTTTTATCTACGGAAGTTAAACCACCTAATGCAATGGCCCCAGCAGCTATTGATATATTTTGATCACTGCTTCCAGAAAAGTTTAACTGAGTCGTTCCACCCCCGGCACAAATTCCAATAAAATCACTGCCATCAGCACAGTTAATATTTAGATCTCCTTTTAACTCGATGGTGCCGCCATTTAATTTTCCATCGATTAAAGTGAGATTAGAATTCACAATTAGAGTATCACCAGCTGCAATTGCAACAGCGATATCATCATAACCATCGGGACCACTATAAGTTTCGGTCGTAATTAATTCTAAATTTTCTAAATTTAGGGTGTTATTAATATTAATAGTGAAAGATGTCATTGGTGGATTGCTTGCTCCAGTTGCAACTAACCGAAGAGTACCATTGTTTGCATCAAAGCTTCCGCTTGAAACTGTGAAACCATCAGTATTGCTTGTTCCACCGACATGATAGCCAACGTCAAAATTACCATCTGGAGCAACGAAAGTGCCTTGGTTTAGTGTAAATTCCCAGGCCCCCATATTAGAGCCAGCACTTAATGGTGAAACTGTAGTAGGGTTGTCAATTATTAAAAATGGTGTTTTACCACCATTAGTGCTTGAATAAGTTTGAGGAGAGCTACTATTCATGGTCAAAACTGAGGTACCACCACCAGCGCATATGCCATCATTATCAGAGCCATCTGCACAGTTGACAATTAAGTTGCCTTTTAGATCAATATTTCCACCATCAATTCGACCATCAGTTAAGATTAAATCGCCATTAATAGTAAGAGTATCACCGCTTGCTATTTGCACGATTCCTTGACTACTACTGACACCGTCTAGATCAGCTATGGCAATTTCTAAATCATTAAACAAAAAGCCTGGAGGAACATCAACTACCATTGTTGTTGTAAGAGCACTATTATAACAACTTCCTACAAATTTGACTGTTGCAGTCCCTTGATTAAATGTCCCTCCTGAAACTACAAAGCCATCAGATTGAGAAATATTGTTAACATAAAAACCTACGTTAAAATCCACGCTAGGAGCATTAAAAGTTCCCTGTAATAGTTCAAATTTAGAAACGGAAAAACTACCTGCCGCTGCAGGAGAAACACTTGTAGGGTTATCAATTATAAGTGGGGGGGACAAAGCGTTTGCGGTACCTGAATATTGTTGGGGAGAAGTTCCATTCATTGTAACAACAGTACTACCACCTCCGGCACATACACCATCACTATCACTAGTAGAAGCGCAAGAAACTGTGAGATTACCCTTATGTTCAATATTCCCACCATTTACAATGCCATCAACAAACGTTAAATCGCCATTAACAATAAGTGTATCAGCACTTGCAATACTTAGTTTTGCGCCGCCGTAACCACAACCACTATTGGTATCATTAACAAAAAATACGAGATTATTAAATGTAATTGATGAATCAACATCAATACCTTGAGTGGTAACTGTTGTGCATGTTGAGGCTGTGCCAACAAACCGAGTTGTTCCAATGGTTCCAGCATTAAATGTGCCACCCATTACAGTAAATCCATCAAAGTTATTAGAGGTATTAACTCCATAACCCACATCAAAGTTACCATCCGGAGCATTGAATACACCACCCCTCAATACAAATTCGTGTACGGTTATATCAGAAGTTGTATCTCCGCCAACAAAAGTTCCACTCAACTGTTGCCAATAACTAGTGCTAACACTAATGTCGTGATTATTATTTTGAGTAAAAGTCCCTGGATAATCAGCATTTATCCAAAGTCCTTGAACAGAAATATTGCCACTGGTGTTCACATCACAATTTGTTGGCACATCATTACAAGTGTCATCGAAAAAGGCGATGTCGCTGGCTCCAGGAGCTGTAGAACCATTACTCCAGTTTGCACCATTACTAAAATCGTTGTCACCAGCATCGCCAGTCCAAATAAAACCATTGTCGTCATCGTTTTCAATCACTCCGACGCCGGAGTCGTCGGTGAGTGTGCCATGTGATGGAGTATTTAAAACTACAGTGAGAGTTTCATCAAGTTCCATCGTAGCATCTACATTAGTAGCAATAGTGATGGTACCCGAAGTAGTCCCAGCAGAAATAGTGAGAATGCCATCATTAGGTGAGGCATCAGAGTCTGTAGCGGGAGTGGAGTAGTCAGAATTAGCGGTTGTCGCAGTGCCATCACTCACTGTGTAGTTTACAGTGAAGTCAGAGCAAACTTGCTCGGATAAACTGACAGTAAATACAAGGTTGCCACCTTCAGCAATAGTGGCATCACTAATTGTTACATTGGGAGTTTCGGAAGTCCCAACGATTTCCCCATCGGTAGGGTTTATGTTTTGTGCGCCAGCGGTGATTGTAGAGCAACCTTTAAGAACTCGCGCACTACTAGCTGCACCCACACCATCACCAACATTGAGAAATACATCAACACTTAAGTTGTAACCGTTAAGGTCTAAGTCTCCATCAAGAATAGTTAAATCTTGAGCGCCTTCATCAATCATCCAATCATTTGCAAGAATTACTTTTCCGCTGGATTTATTAATGAACATATCACCCAGAGGCATATCGTTGTCAGGTGTATCAATGATTTGATCATTAGTTCCCAAAAAACTAATACTCAATGTTCCTTTGTTTGATCTTGGGCTCGATGAAATATAATCGCCGTAAAGTTCCATGACTCCATTAACATAACCAGTAACTCCATCGATGTAGTAATCACCTTTTACTATTAGCGTTCCTAAAATAGTTAAATAAGGAGTTGCGCCTCCTGAACCAGTGGCTCTAAAATCATTGAACTCTAATCCCGCAGCACTTACATCAACTTGGTAGTGGTCGCGGTTTGACATTTGAACTGTTGAATTAGTGGTTATGACTGTACCACTTTGATAAGTTAAATGACCTCCAACACGAAGATATTGGTTGCTAATATCCACCGTGCCACTAGATGCAATAATGAGGCTTGGTGTATAACCAGCAATGGATGTAATAGTTTGTATTCCTGACCCATCAAGTCTTAAACTTCCTAAAGTTGTAACACTAGTAGAGCTAAATCCTGTTGTCGTTATATTTAAGTTACCAGCTAGGTTTATAGCTTGCCCTTCGAGCTTACAAGAATCACAGAAATTTAATTCTAAATCGCCATTCACATCCATATCACTAACTAAAGTTAAGTCAGGAGTTGGCCCCCCACTCGGTTGCATAATCACATTATTAAAACTCATACCAGAACTATCAATACTGTAATTATAATTATTGGGGGAAAATATAACTGTGCTTCCGTTAGTTAAAACAGTTCCACTAGTGTACGTGAAGTTTCTACCAAAAACAACAGTCTGACTATTAAAATCAACAGTACCTGTACTTGCAACTCTTGTATTTGGTAATAATCCCCCCGTGCTAGTTATAGTTTGTGTGCCATTACCAACTAAAACTAATTCTTGTAACGTCGACTCATTTCCTTCGTGGGAGTCTAATATTAAATCACCCTCTAAATAAATCACATCTCCATTCAAGGTGGACTTGAATCCCCCTTGTATGTGTAAAGTATTTTCAATGTTTAGTATCCCTGTTATATAAAGGTCCGGTACTCCTCCTCCACTAAGTGAAAAATCCAAATTATAAATTTTATGGTTTACAATTTCCCAGTACTTATTAGAGTTTTGCGGACCACACCTAAAGGTTCCACTATTGTGACTAAATATGGCCAAGTCAGAAATATATATATCTCCTAATGAGTTTAAGGTTGAGGAAGTCGCTGTAAAGTCTCCTCCATAAATAGCCAAATTATTGTTTAGTGTTATTGTAGTATCTCCACCTACAAATATTCCATCTAATTGAATAAAATCTGCAGCGTCAACAGTGATAGCGTGACCACTACTTTGTGTAAATGTACCTGTATAACCATTGTTGATCCACAATCCTTCAACGCTAATATTTGATGATGTATTCACATCACAATTCGCCGGCACATCATTACAAGTGTCATCAAACATTGCGATGTCACTAGAGCCTGGAGCAGTACTTCCATTACTCCAGTTGGCACCATTGCTGAAGTCGCCATCTCCAGCGTCGCCTGTCCAAATAAAACCATTGTCGTCATCGTTTTCGATGACTCCAACGCCGGAGTCGTCGGTGAGTGTGCCATGTGATGGAGTATTTAAAACTACAGTGAGAGTTTCATCAAGTTCCATCGTAGCATCTACATTAGTAGAAATAGTGATTGTACCCGAAGTAGTGCCCGCAGATAGAGTTAAAATACCATCATTAGGTGTGGCATCGGAATCAGTAGCGGGAGTAGAGTAGTCTAAATTGGCAGTAGTTGCAGTACCATCGTTTACGGTATAATTGACAGTGAAGTCACCACCACAGACACCTTCACTAAGTGCTACATTAAAAACTAAGTCGCCACCTTCAGTTATTGTAGCGTCAGATATAGTGATATTAGGACTAGAACTTGAACCGACAATTTCACCGTCAGTAGGGTTAGTGTTTGTAGTACCAGCGGTGGTGATAGAGCAACCTTTAATTATACGTGCTGTACTTGCAGCACCCACACCGTCACCGACATTGAGTTGATCATCTACAATCAAATCATAACCATTGAGGTCTAGATCACCATTGATGATGGAGAGATCTTGATTCGTTAAGTTTAAATTTAAATCAGAATTTAGGAAAATACTTCCAGTTGATTTATTTATACTTATTGAGTTTAAAGGCAGAGAACTTTGTAAATTTATGCTTTGATTGGCCGTTCCATTTAGAGTAAATAGGCTGTCTCCTGTGCCTGGACAAAAGCCATTATAGTCACTCCCATCTACACATGTTGAGATTAAGTTACCTTTTAATTCAATACTTCCACCTGTTAGTTTATCATCTGAAAAAGTTAAGTCACCATTGACTATTAGGGTGTCACCACTGGCAATTTCGATAACAGCTTCGTCTCTTCCACCAGAAGAAGTTAAGTCATTTGCAGAAAATTCTAAATTGTTAAATGTTAGACTGGTATCCACATCAATTTTTGTAACTGTGACGTCTGCAATATTTGAGCTAGAAGTACCATTAAAACGAATTGTTCCACTTCCTGGATTAAAGGTTCCACCAGAAATAGTAAAACCATCTGTATTACTAATGGTTCCTAAATTTACAGATGGCCCTATGCTTAAAGTTGCATCAGGTGCATTAAATGTACCTTGTAGTAATTTAAATTCAAAAACTGAAAAATTATTACTTATGTTGGACATTGAAATACTAGTCGGATTATTAAAGGTTACTGCCGGAAATGCACTGTTGGATTCTGCATCAATAAATTGAGGAGAAGTATTATTCATTGTGATCAGGGTATTGCCACCTCCGGCGCAATTGCCTGCAGTATCACTTCCATCAACACAAGTGCCAATCAAGTTTCCTTTAAGTTCGATGTTTCCACCAATAAGACTCCCATCAGTTAAAATTAAGTTACCATTAACTATTAAAGTGTCCTCACTGGAAATTACTATGACTGCTGAAGCCTTGCCACCCGAAGATGTTGTGTCTGTAGCTGTAAATTCTAAATTATTAAAAAATAAACTATTATCCACATTTATGTTGATTACAGTTACTGGAATAGCATTAGCTGCTGAGTTGGCAGCAAATTTAACTGTCCCAGTGCCAGCGTTAAATGTTCCACCAGTAATAATAAAACCATCTGTATTATCCGTGCTACCAACACCTAATAAATAGCCAATATGTAATGTGCTTGCAGGAGCGTTAAAAACACCACCAGAAAGTGAAAATTCATGAATATTCATCGGCGATGTCGCATCACCACCAGTAAATGTACCGCCAGCTTGTGTCCAGTTACTAGAACCAATAGTTATCGTATTACCATTGCCTTGAGTGATTGTACCCGTATAACTCGCCTTTATGTCAACACCCGCTACGTCAATATTACTATCAACTGTAACATTGCAATTGGCCCCACAAGAATTGTCAAAAGTGGCCACATCACTATTCCCAGGAGCTGTACCACCAGACCAGTTGCCATTAGTGCTCCAGTTGCTATCAACTCCACCTATCCATAAAAAGAGGTTGGGCAAGTAATTGACAGAATTATCAGTGCTTGAAGAAGATGAGGTGTTTGTATTTCCAGCAACATCTGAAATTTTACTTGTCGTTATTGATGGAATCACTGTGCCCATAGGGTCAACAGCTGTTGCTTTTAAAGAAAAGTTTTGATCGTCACCACAGCTTGTAATTGTCC
Organism: Bdellovibrionales bacterium; assembly: GCA_020435005.1. Classification (GTDB taxonomy): domain Bacteria; phylum Bdellovibrionota; class Bdellovibrionia; order Bdellovibrionales; family UBA1609; genus JACKAN01. The sequence continues at coordinate 11,193 of JAGRAE010000037.1, read as the reverse complement.
ATGTTAAAGTTGTTCCACCAGCTGTACCACCATTAGCAATATCAGCGACTTCAAGAGTAGAGGCATTAATAGCTTCATTTGTTGATATCTTAAATTCGATGGGAAATACAACAGCTGGGTCAGATTGATTTGTAAATGTACATGTGCCAATAGTTTCTGAAACACTTTGCTCAATAGTCATTGTAGGAGCAGCTGTATCTTTAGTTAAACTCACCGAAGCTTGCGTGGCGGAGTTAGTAGCCACATCATTGTGATCGGCAGTAATGGTAATGGTGTCATCATCAAGAGAAGAGAGATCTAAATTGACTGTATAAGCATTAGCGGTACAAGTGGGTTGTACTCCAGGAGTCACCGCAGCTGTTCCACCATTGGTATCGTCGGCAGAGATAGTGACTTCGCGACCATTTTCCGAGCAAGCTCCTGAAACGGTAAAGCTAGATTCATTGCTTAGATTAATATAATCAGTGGCAATGGGAGAAGTGATAGTCACCGTGGGCACAGCTGTATCTTTAGTTAATGAAACTGTGTCATTTGTGGCTAGGTGAGAAGCAGTAATAGTGATTGTATTGTCATCTAGCGAAGAAAGGTCTAAGTTCGCTGTAAAAGCATTAGTGTTACAAATAGGTTGGATTCCAGGAGTGACGGCCGCAGTGGCTCCATTCGTATCATCAACAGAGATGGTGACTTCTTGACCATTAGTTGAGCAAGTGCCAGATATAGTAAAGGAATTTTCATTGGATAAATTGATAAAGTCTGTTGCTAGGGGAGTGGTAATATTAATACCACCATCATTGTCCATAATTGATAGTGTGTAGACTTTTTTAGTGCCCAGTTGGCCATTTATTGGCGTGTTTAATGTAATAATCAAGTCTTCGTCTAACTCTGGATCATTGTCATCAGTAATAGTAATAGCAAAGCCAGTGGCGACGTCACCGGCGGGGATATAAAGTAAGTCGGCAATTAAATTGTGATCACTGGCATCCGCTGTACCACTTAGAGTATAAGGTACATAAACATCTACCCCAGCAGCTATATCTAAAATAACTAGAATGGTCGCAACACCACCATTTTCATTTTTGGTTTGTGAAATATTTTGAAACTGTACAACGGGCTCGGGGTCATCATTAGCAATAGTACCTTTAGCAACAATTTCATTTGTCTCAAGACCATTGATTTCTGTAAGTATTAAATTAAATTCTTCATCCTCTTCAAAAGAATTGTCATCACTTGTGGGAATAGAAATAGTAAAAGTCTTATCGCCTTTTTTAACTTCTGTAATTCCGCTTTGTGAAATTAAGTCATTGTTGTCGCTATTGATATACTCAATGGCCCAGCGGATAGAATAATCTTGAGTGGCCGGCTCATCTAAATCAAAACTAAAATTTACAGAACTACCTTCTTGACTGGAAGAATTTTCGACATTGAATTTTGGAATTGCAGAGTATCCATCAGCAAACTCTATCTCTGTATTTACATTACAAGCAGATAATAGAAACAAGCCAAGGAAAAAAAATATTTTTAACGGACGTACCAGATACCTAATTCTTTCCATATAATATGTTTCGGTCACTTGAAGTCTGGACTTAACTCTAGAGACTAAATTTAATTAATTTTTTTGGAAAATTGTTCTGAGTTGATGCAACAATATTTTAATACAATAATAATAGGGCCTTCATCTAAGAAGACCTTTAAAGAGTTGACTCAATACGAGACAGTTTTGTTAAAATAATTTTATGAATAAAATACTAGTAGTTATTGCCATTTTAATTATTTTAATCGGTAGCTATATGTACAGAGTAGCTTATCACAAAACTGTAGAACCAGAAACTCCAGTGCAAGAACAAAGCACGATGGAAGTTGAAAAAACACAATCCAAACAAGGCCCAGATTATTCTAGAATTAAAATTGAAAAAGTACTTAAAACAGACATTGAATCGGGTAAAGGTGAAGTGTTATTAAAACAAAAACAAGCGCTCTTAGATTATCAAGTTTATATTTACGATCCCGCGAGAAAAGGAAATCGTGGTAAATTGATTTATAAAACAAACGAACAGGGCGAAAAAGTTTTTCTCAACAAAAAAGAACTATTTAAAGGCTGGAGTAATTCACTCAAAGGTTTACGCGAAGGTGGAAAGAGAACTTTAATTGTTCCCAACTCTTTATCAAAAGAGATAAAAAACTTTAAAGTACCCGAAGAAGCAATTGTACAAATTGAAGTTACATTAAATAAAATTCTTTAATTATTATTTATAAACTCAGATTTTCTTCTATATTTTGAACTTGTTTGTTATTTTTTTGTTTTTCACTTTTTAGTTTTGAGATTTCTAATTCAATTTTACTTTTATCTTGTAAGGCAATATTGTTTATTTGATCAAAAAGAAGATTGATTTTTTCATCTAAACTTTGGTTTGTATCTTGTAAATTCCTAACTTGAAGACCTTTGTTATAAAATTCTACAAATAAAGTTTGTGATTCTGGCGGGCAAACATTAGAAATTTCTCTTGCATCTTTTCCCAATTCAAAAGCATTTATAGGTTTGCAGTAATCAACTAATCCCGCTTTTCTACCAATATCATAAAGAATTCTTTGCTTCTCGGGATCTGAGTTTTGGCATAGTAAAGGTAGGTGAGTGTTTTCGGCTATCATCGGCTTGCCCAAGACGCCCTCTCTACGACCGAGCTCATACCAATCAGCCTCTTGGCAAACTTGAAGATTTGACGTCGTACTACAAGCACTTAAAAATAATGTAAAAAGTAAAATTGACATACCGCGCATTAGAGGGAATATATTACTTTCTCATTTAGTTGACAATAGGTTTTGTTGAAGTTAGCTGAAGAAAATTTGTTTCTACGGAGTTAAAATGACCCAAGATAAGCTATATGGCCAAATAGCTATTGAAGAAAATAAGTTAGAGAGATTTGAAAATAGAACTCAACACCGCGATTATACTATAGAATTCACTTGCCCAGAGTTTACTTGCATCTGTCCTAGAAGTGGTTTTCCAGATTTTGCTACAATTTATATTAATTATATTCCTGATAAATGGTGTGTGGAGTTGAAATCATTAAAACTTTATATAAATGCCTTTCGAGACGAAAAAGTATTTCATGAAGATGTCACCAATCGCATTTTGGATGAACTTGTTGAGTTACTAAATCCTAGATTTATGGAAATTAAGGCGGATTTTAACGTAAGAGGTAATATCCACACTGTAATAACAGCAAATTATAAAAAAGAGCCAGAAGGAACTTCTGGCTCTTAAGCCTGTGGGCAGGACCCAGGATATAAAATATTTATATTCATTTTTTATGCCTAGCTAAATGCAATACACTCACATAAAACTTGCAGAGAATGTCTATTGACTCTTTGCGTGAAAGTTCTTTTACCATTAATCCACAACTTAAATTGCTTAATCTTTAGCTTTTACTTAGGATTATTAATTAAGAAAGGCTGAATAATGGATAGCAATACAAGTAAATCAAGAAATGAAAAGCATTTAGTCTTCCAAAAAGTAGGGATTTTTGTCGATGCTGAAAACATTGAAATGTCTGGTTTAAGACACCATGAGGGGCGCACCGACTATAAAAAAATTCTTGAGCAAGTTGGCGATAGAGAAATTCTAAGAATTCTATACTACAAACCTGAATATAAAGAGATCTCAAATGATTTTGTATCTTTTTGGTCCAGCTTAGGTGGCGAAATAAAACGGCCAGCAAAAAATGCAGATACATTTCTAGTTATTGATGCCGTCACTTTGGCGGATAAATTAGACGTAGTTATTATATTAGGTGGAGATAAAGATTTTTTACCACTGGTGTGGTATTTAAGATCTAGAGGATGTCGTGTTGAAGTCTGGTCGTGGCCAGAGGCCACCTCACCAGAGGTAAAGAGTGCCTGTGATTTTTACTTTCCACTAACGTCTAGCTTTGTCATTTCAGAAAAAAAACCTTCCAATCGACGAGGCACTAGAAAAAAGGCCACGAACAAGTAACTATTGCCACCTTAATCAGCCAATGTTAATAAATGAACTTCCTAGCAGCCGTAGCTCAATTGGATAGAGCATCTGACTTCGGATCAGAGGGTTAGGGGTTCGAGTCCTCTCGGCTGCGCCAGTTTTTCTTTAAAAATCATTTTAGAATTGGATACATCATATATATGTATTTGTAGCTTCCCATCTCAAATCGAGACAATATAAGCTTTTTGTAAAAATCAATTGGTAATTTCCCTGATGTTTTAAGTGTTTAAATAAATATAGAAAAAATTATTTTGTGCAAACTTATTTGAGCTAAATCTAGTTATTCTTATTTTACAGGGTGAAATGAATAATTTAAGGATTTAGGGGTTTAACATGAATAAAATAATAATTTTAATAACGATTCTTCTATTCAATACTCAAGCTTTAGCTGACTTAAGTGACAGTGAACAATGTAATGCCAATGTAGTTGAGGCAGAACAATTAGATGAACAAAATCTTGAGAACGAACTTCCAGAAATTGACTTTGGAGATGGCGATCGATTCGTTGTTGTAGTTGTTCTTAATAAACCAAGTCAAGCACTGAGAGAATTAATAGTTGAAGAAGCATTAAGCAATAATTCAAATATTCAAAGAAATATTAGTAGTGAAGGTTCAGCAATGGAAGTTCAATTAATAAAAAAGAACCCATAGTTGTTACTACTTACTCATAGGTCAAGGGTAGCACGATACTAAAATATTCCCAAGAAATTTTAGGGATTAATCTAATCTTTGATCCCTTAATCTCTATATCAAGAGGAACATTATTTTTTTCAAAAGCTTTGCGCAATCTTTGCGTAGCAACATACACTCTTCTGGGGGAACTATTGGGATTAAAATATTCATCTGGGTACATCTCGCAAAAAATTTGTGGAATAAGCGGTTGGCGATAAAAATCTTTTAACAATGAACTCAGTAAGGCTTTCATAGTCTTCGTAAACTCAATCAACAAATTATCATGGAAAGTTAAGGTTCCATTTTTTATATTTAAAACATACCTAGGTTTATTGCCATATTTTAAAAGATAATTGTTGTCTTCAAGAACATTTTTACCAAATAAAGAATTTATTTTGTATTGGAATTGCGAATAGGGGCTGCCAGCATAGACATATTGAAGTTTATAGATGTCTTTAGTGAAAATAGAAGCATACATATCAATTTTTCTGACAGAATTCCAACTGCCAATCTCTAAAGCAGAATTACGAATTCGTTCAAGATTATTATAAGCATTTTCAGAAGTTGGTGATTTTTTTAGTTCAATAAGTGCTTTCCACATAGAAACAAATAATTTATATCGAGGGTTTGATTCTTCCAGAAATATATCTGCCTGTTCTAAGCTTTCAGAAGCTCTATTAAGTTCATTTTGTTCCATGTCTACATAGCCCTTGCTTTCAAGAGCATTGCCAATTAACAATTTCCAACTATTTGTTGTACTAACTTTTATAACTTCGTCTAAATAGTAGTGACACTTTTCATATTCCCCCAAAAAAGCAAGAGCTGATGCGTAGTTTAGCAATTGTATTGTTTTCTTGTATGCATCTTGGATATCAAAATTCAAATAAGATTCAAAATTTTTCCTTGCACCTTCGATATCCCACATAACCATTCCTAGTACAGCACGTAAATAGGCTATGTTTTCATCTACCGTTAATGTTTTATTATTAATTAATTTATAGGCATATTGACTTGCATTTACCTTTAGTAGTAGCTCACAATAACTTGAAATTAATTTATTGTTTTGGCTGTAGTCGAACTGCCCTTTTCTAAACAAATGTCCCTGTAACAAAAACAAACCTTTGTCATAAGATTCGGAGCGACGGCAAATATCAGCAAACTTAACAATCAAACGATTGGGAACGTTTGAGACAACCATCTTTGCGATTTCACTCTTTACAAGTTTTCCTTCGCCACTCTTTATTAGCGCGTCCCACTCAACAAGCTTTTGATCTAAATTTCTAATTGTATTCATAATTAACTTCTTAATAAATAATATATCTCGATGTTTATAAAAGTAAGAATATTTTCTTACTTGTAGCAAATTGATACAAAAGTAAGGATTTAAAGAAAAGTGACCCTATTATTGTCGTAATTTCAATGCGTTATAACCCTTTGCTCTTTTTAAATTGTGCAAACTTATATGGTTCCCAAGAGTTTATTCTATAAATGTAAACAAAGGGGGAAGAAATGAAGAAAGGGATTAGAAAAAAAATTAGGAATTATTTGTTTAATATAATACCTGAAAATATGAGAAGAAAATTATTGTTAAGTCGATTCGATTTGAATGAAATTGCAACTACAGAATTAACTTTAAAAGTAGCAGAGACTGACGATGAAATTTTACAAGCGTTAAATATCCATTATAAGTCTTATTTAGCTACAAATTTGATTAAAGATCAACGCAATCCCTTTCGTTTAACAAAATATCAACTGCTTCCATCTTCAACTATTTTAGTTGCAAAAAAAGGAAACAAAGTTGTTGGAACTCTTTCAGTTATAGGAAGAGGAGAGCTTGGACTGCCCATAGAGTCAGGTTGGGATATACAAAGTCTAACTAATAAGTATGCTGCTATTTATGAGATCTCGGCAATGGCTGTAGATTTAGAATATCCAAAAAATCCTGGAGAAGTTTTGTTTCCACTTTTAAAATTTATGTTTGAATATACAATTGATTACTTAAATGCCGAGGCAATTATTTGCGTCTTCAATAAATTAGTTGAACCTTTTTGCCGCGATATACTATGTTGTAAGCCCATTAAATCTTTTAAAGGCAACTATAAATTAGTAAGAGACAGCAAGCCATTAGCTTACTATATGGATGCAAGAAAAATGTCGAGACTGTACAAAAAAGTTTATGCAAAACACAGTAATAAGACTAATCTGTATAAATATTTTTTTACAAATGGACCGTCTAAAAATACAATTTTTCCTGAAAGAGAGTACTTTAAGTCTTCTGATTACAGACTAACACCTCGTTTAATTAAGAAAGCTATAGATAATAATTTTAACTTCAAAGAATTAAATTTAATAGAAAAAGAAAATATTGCCAATGCTCTCTCTAACCCAAGCCTTATTGTAGCAGCAGGTTTAGAAGAGGGCGTCCCAAGAAATTACCAAAGAAGTTCAGCTAGAGTCACTTTTTTTTCAAATGGAGTTATTCAAGATAAAAAATGTAATTTGATGTATTACACAAAATGTATAAATGTTTCGACAAATGGTCTTAAAGTAAAAGTATTAGGCAGAAAACTAGAATGTGGTACTCAACTAGAGCTTAGAATTCCCATTGCCGATAAAAATATATTAAGATTAAATGTCCAGGTGGTCTCAAAACAGCAAGAAAACACTTATGGCTTACAGCTAAATAATGTTTCTAAGCAATGGATAGACTTTATTGAACATCAACAGTCGTCAATTAAACAATTTAAGGAGACAGACGAGGTTGCATAAATTGCAACCTTTTATGGAATTATAAAAAAGCATTTATTAATTTATCCTGGAGCTCTGCAAAATAGTTTTTATCGTGTTTTTCAACTTCAACAAATGCCCCTAAAACACCAACGACTTTATTTTCAAAAATTAAAGAGACAGGATATACATAGACATTAAATAAGTCTTTTTTACCCTCTCTTTTAAGGGTTACAATTAATTGGGTACAAGTTAAACCTTTCTCATGTTTTTTTAAGATAGAATTAACAACTTCTTCGCTTGAATTTGTAAGATATTTGTCGACAGGTTGGTTAATAACTTGATCAATCGTAGTCTTATTTATATTTAAAAAAACTTTGTTTGCATATTTGAAATTTCTATTTCTATCTCTAATGGAAATAGAAATTTCATCGCTAAGATTATCTAATCTATTCTTATTAAGTTTAATAAAATCTTCAAGGTCATGGCTTATATTAAGTCTACAAAAATTGACAATATCATCTAAAGAAACCTCAAGGAAATCACAAATTTTTTTTAACGTCTGAAGAGTTAAATTTTTCTTCCCCGCTTCAATATCTTGATAGTAGCGGTAATTGATCCCAGTGGCTTCACTCACATCGAGCTGACGCAATCCCTTTTGCCTTCTGTACCAGCTAATGTTTTGTCCAATAACCTTACAATGTTTCAATATCTTCTCAACTAGCTAAAAATATTTTGGATATAATTTGATTTTTTAATTATACATTGTTAAATGAATATTAAAAGAATTTAATTTAAAACTAGATATTCAAAGTTCAAAATTATTAAATAATATTAATAATTTACGTATGTATTATAGCGTATGGAATTCAATCATCACAATAAAAAGTAAGTTAAAAAAAAACGCAATTAAATAGAGTTCGTATTTATAAAGTGAAAAATTCTTTCTACGTAATTTGTCGTATCTCTTCCTACCGATAAAAAGAATATCCTATTTTTATAGTGCTCGGGTAAATCAATTTCACGTTTTCCTCTGAGTAAATAAACCAGACAATTCTTATTAACTAGATTAATGACTTTTATAAAACTAAATGGATTTGATTCGTTAAGTTCATCACAAATAAGAACTAAATCAGCGTTGAGAATATCTTCTTTTTGATGATAAACCTTGTTGGGGCAATCATATAATTTATATTCAAATTTATTATCTATTTTATTTATAATGTCTCTTTCATCTTTTTTAGAAATGATAACAATTTTCTTAGTTGGATGATTTGTATTTGTCTGACTTATGGGCTTATTGTTACAGGCTTCTTTAAATGATTTTTTTTCTAAGCAATTCCAGCACTCCGCTAAAGCCTCTTGGTGAATATCAAAGCTACCGTCTTCTAGGGCATTGAGAATATTTTCTCCAATTTTTATAAAGTAACTTATCATACCTGGCATTATATGTTTGTCATTTTTTATAGATAATAGACGTGCTTCTGAACGATGAACAAAGTTAGACAACTTTAAAAGGCCTAACATGGAAAAAGTTCCTTTTAAATTATGCAATACTCTGAATGTTTCATTATAAAACATATCGTTGTATTCAACTTTGCCTTCTTTAAGTTGATAAAAACTATTTAGAAAATGGTTGATCTGGTCAATCGATTCATCAATATCTTCCTGATCAAATGTTAGATTTTTTAATTCAATAGCCAAGATCCAACTCCTGTATTTATTTAACTATCGACGCTTTAATTAATTGTTAGACGCTAATTTGATTACATAAATCAGCAACCAAATAAGTTAAAATATAACCTATTTGGTTAGCCATTGGAATTATTGGATTATTAATAAGTGTTTATAATTATTAAATTAATTAAGTTTTGGTTAATTCAATAATTCAGAATTTAAAAAGTAGTTATTATTATGACTAAGGATCTCGTTTAACTTTTTTAGGCCGATCTTTTTTCTTTTTTAGAATTAAATTTTTCAATAATATCATTCAAACTAATAGGGATTTCATCAATCGAAAATGGTTTTAAAAGGTAGCCGTCAACAAAATGGTTACTTGTTTCTGAATGTATAACAGTGTCTAAGTTTGTAGCCCCACCTGTGGAAGCGACTATAATTGGTTGAATAATTTGTTTCATATTCCGTATATTTTTTATTAATTCTATTCCGTCCATTATTGGCATTTTAATATCCGTTATAATTAGATCAAAAGAGTTATTGGCTATTTTATCGAGCGCTTGTTTTCCATTATTAGCCTCTACTACATTGCAATTATTTTCCGAAAGAATTTCTACTAAAATTTCTCTAATGTCCTCTTCATCATCAACAACTAAAATATTTTTTATAGAATCGTTTAGCGTTCTTTGATCTGAAACATTTTTTACATCAATCTTTGTAGCGATGAAACGACTTTCACTGGCCACAGGTAAAAGAATAGTAAATTTTGTACCTGTACCAAGTTCAGAGTAAAATTCTAACTTACCACCTATATCTTTTGCTAGGTTTGATGATATTGATAAACCCATGCCTGTCCCTGAACCAAAACCTTTTGTTGTATAAAAAGCATTAAAAATCTTTTCACCATGTTCTTTAGATATTCCATCACCATTATCAATAACATGTACTTTGATAAAATTATCTTGAACTTCTGTTTTAACTTCTATTTTTGGATTTTTTGCATTTTCTAATGCATCTTTAGCATTCGATAGTAGATTCATTAAGATTTGTTGGAATTTACCAATCGTCCCTTTAAAGACAATTTCGTCCGAGATGTTGTCTATTGCTATGTTTATTCCCTCTTTTTTATAAATTTCAGAAATAAGATCAATTGTTTGATCAATAGCAAATTTTAAATTTATTTCTTCGAATTCATCAATGTCGGGTCTAGAAAATGTTCTTAAACCATTCACAATAGTTTTAATTCTGTTAATGGATAAAGATATTTTTTCTATGGAACTATTTAAGTTGTCATCTTGAGTAGCTATTAATTTTTTTCTTATTTTCTCAAGGTTCCCACTTATAACAGTAAGAGGGTTATTAATTTCATGACCAACTCCAGCTGCTAATTCTCCAATAGCACTTAATTTTAATGCATGTAATAGCTCCTTTTGCAGTTTAACGTTTTCTGTTTGATCTAAAATAACTGCTTGGTAAACTGTCTTTTCATCTCTGTGACTAATTTGTAGATGCACATCTGCAGGATAAGTTGTGCCGTCTTTTCTTTTATGCAGAGTTAAAAATTTTAATGTTTTTTTCTTTCCACTATTCAATGGTTGTAAAAATTCTCTAAAAGAATTTCTGTCAAATTCAGGTTTTAAATCAATAGGTGTAAGCTTTTGTAATTCTGACATTGAGTAACCTAAATTATCTAGTGCTGATTGGTTAGCAAATATGAAATTGAGTGTTTCCTTTTCAAAAATGTATATTTCATTCAGCGAGTTCTTGAAAACTTCAAACAATTCAGTCTGCGTATTTTGCAATTGATTTTTAATCTGATTATTTAAATTTACTATTTGATCTTGCTTCCAGCCGGCTATTGAGGCAACTGTTCCTAAAAATATGGGTGCTGTATCAATTATCCACAGTAAGGTGCCATATTCTAGTTGTGCATTCCAAAATGAAACATTGTGTTGAACAACTACGATGGTAGTGGCAATAACAGGAAATGCAATACCAAAAAAAATTCCAATTAAGCCATAAGTTAAAGTATACCTTCTAGACATTTATTCTTTTCGGAATTTCTAAACAAAATTAAATATAAATTAAAAATATTTATTTAA
>JAGRAE010000036.1 GCA_020435005.1 Bdellovibrionales bacterium | reverse complement strand
TTAATTTAAAGGAAGCTTATTACTCAAAAAGATGGTCCTTTGTGGATATTCATTTGGGCCGTAAATTTAATACATGGAGTTTGGCTGATCAATACTGGGATATGGGAATTTGGCAACCACGTTTTATGTGGTCTCGACTGCGCCCAGATCAAAACGGGTTGACGGGTTTATTTTTACAAGGTGCTGTTAAAAATTTCCAATGGACTAGCTTTTTAACGCCTTTTTATATTCCAGATTTGGGTCCTCAGTTTCAAACGGAAAACAATCAAGTTACCTCAAGCAATCCGTGGTTTAAAACACCAGCAAAATTTGCAACAGTTCCTGGAATTATAAATAATAAAGAAATAATTTATAACATTAATGTGCCTGAAGCTAATGAAGTTTTATACCAGCCGGCAGTTGCCTTTCAAGTAAAATGGCAAAAACAAGATTATTTCTGCCAAATGTCCTATGCCTATAAACCATCAAATCAAGTTTTTCTAAGCGCCAATCCAGTAATTCGTATTGATTTAGAGGGGGCTCCTCCGGGAGTTGATTTGTATCCTTTTTTTAATGATCATCGGTTATTAACCGGGGAGTGTGGTCGAGAATCAGATCAGTTGGGTTGGTTTGGATTTGTATCAGCAACCAATGACAATCCTATTAACAAAAAACAACCTGCAGAGTGGGTTTCTAAAAGACTCAAAGAGACTTCTGCATTGACGACATTGGCTGGTTTTAATTTTGGACGAGCTAAAACATACCTAAGTTTTATTAATTTGTGGGGTGGGGACGATAAAGACAATGGCGAAAAAGCTTCACTTTCTAGTTCATTTTTTGAACAAAGATACGATTACTACCGAGCGGTAAGAGTAGGTTATAACCAAGATTTTAATTTTTTATCTAAAAACTTTAATTTTGAGGCACAAGCCTCATGGGACATTGTTCAGGAAGGCTGGTCTTGGATCAGTGAACTGGGTGTATTTGTAAGTAAAAACTTTAGAACTTATTTGCAAGCTGATGGAGTGGCTTTAGCAAAAACTGCAGACACAGTGGGTAGCAATAATTTTTTAGAAACATTCAAAAGGAATGATCAAGTAAAACTAGGAGTGCAAGTTGTCTTCTAAAAAATGCCTTCACTTTTTACTAATTGTATTTTTAATTTTTAATCTTTCATGTGCTAGTGAAAGTGAGCCAATACCCAGAGTTAAAATTATAGATGCCGGCATGCAAAAGCCGGGAACTAACAGAAGTGAGTTGTTTTGTTTAAGTGACTTTACAAATTATATTGTTAATTATTTTTCAGCTAAAATGAAAAAGAAAGATCTGGAAGAGTTTTGGGACTGTACTGCTAAAGCCATAAAGACATTTAAAGTCTATGCTAAGGCTGATAAGAATGGTGAATATCCAGCTCATCATGTGAGAAATTTTTTAACAGAATATTTTTGGCCAAAAGAATACTTTGGTGACGAATTTCTAAATGAACTCATGTACCTTAAGCAAGTTTTATTTGGTGGAAGGCACGACAGTTTTTCGCTCACTGATTTTAATAAAATGGAAGCTTTTTTAGCCAAAGACATGAAAAATTTAACGGTGAGTCTTGTGGAGGACATTGGAGTTTTAACCTCTGGTATTCTCAATGAAAGAAAGCCAGACCTAACAGAAGAAGACATTAATGCCTCTGTATTCAGGTTCCGAAGTGTTATGAGAGAGTTTGGCTTAGTATTTTCTAAAAATGGTTATGACTATCCATTTGCTAGAATTCAAAAGCTTCTACTTTATTTTAAGCCACTGCTCACATCAAATACAGCTAACGACTCATTATTTTCTAGAATAGAGTTTTTTGTACCCATTATTCAAGAAACAAAAGTGTTATTAGTGGGTCCGGATCATGAAAAGATTCTAAATACAGAGTGGAGTGAATTTTTTGTACTCATCGCCAATGCATATACTGTTTGGTTGAGGACTGAGAATTTTCTTAGAGGAGAAGATATTACTTCCGGCACGGCTTTATCACAGTTTCATATTTTGACAGAAGAAGTTTTGACCTACATTTATACCGGAATTTCAAAAAGACTGATCCAAGTTTATACTCACCAAGAAGCTAAGCGTTGGCTGCAGGCGGTAGATAAGGTTATTGGGATTCCATTTGGAATAGATCATAAATTGATAGTGAAGTATTGGACGTGGTTAATAGATAAAGTGTTTGTGCCACCAAATTCAAAGGCTCAAATAGAAGGGTTAACTCCACAAAAAGTGGCTTTTTTCAGGGAATACTTTATCAATTGGTACAATACGCAAGTTCGAATTAATCAAGTTTACGGCGAGGATTTTGACGCTAATGATCCTCGTTTAGGATTACTGCAGCGAGCTTTTAGAGGCAGTGCAATTATTTTGAGCTATGATGACTATGGACGTGTACAAATCCCTAACTCTAATAATTATTATGATAGAGACTCACTGATTTATCTCAATATTGAAACATTAGTGGTTGACCTAATGATACGAGCTTATGCAACACAAATCGAACGCAAACAGTCTACAACCGCTTTGTCGATTGAAGAAACAGACATGCTCATGGAAGATCTTCATGAGCTGTTGGTCTACTTTAACTTTTTAGATCCTACTGACAAAGAGTTTTCAAGAAGGTTTTACCGCGACACCAGTTTGTTTGTACCACACGCTAATGGTGATGAATGGATAGACTTTGGCGAAGCTGTTAGTTTTTTGCACTTTGCTTTTTCGGGATTGGCCAATGCAAACCTTATGAAAAAAATGGGTTTAAAATTTTGTGAAACAATGGAAGGTAAAACGATTTATTATGATTACAACTGTTTCGAGCAACAATTCCTTTCAGGTAAAGACTTTTATTTAGATCACTTAGAATTGTTAAAAATCTATGTTGGAGATGTATATAACCGAGACCCTAAAAAACTTTGGACATTTATTAGTAATCTAATGGAGACAGTTTCTAATGAGGTCTTTGTAAAAAAGCGATTCACGAGTGGAGAATTGTTAAAATTTCATATTTTATTGCAATATCTTGAAACTTTTATGTACCGATTTGATTTAGATAAAAATGGTTCTATGAATCCGCGGGAAGCTGAGTTATTTTTAAATGATTTTATGTCACCTATAGCTATGTTGTTAGGGCAAAATGAAGAGGGTTTGGAGGAATATATCCATGCTTTCTTTACATACATAATAAAATACCACAAATCGCCTCTTGACACGGGTGACCATGGGGGTAGTCTACGCTTCCACATATGGTCTAAAATACGACCGGATTGGCAGTTTGAAGGTGAGCGTTTGGATCTGTCCTATGTATTAAAGACTTTAGGTGGTTATTAGTTTTATGGTGTTTTTTATTTTAATGCTGTTCAGTTGGCAGCTCTACGCACAAGATTCAAAGAGTACTGTTGAAACCCAATGGTTACAGAAGCAGTATATCACTATCAAAGAAGCAAAAGATCACAGCCAAGACTATAGTGAAGTGTCTTTAAAGTGGAACTATTTGAAAACACAAAGCCATTGGGATCGTCAGTTAGATGGACAAGTCTTTGTTTCTGTCGGTCGGCGTGCTGAAGTGTATCCTCATATACAAAATGTAAATTTCAAATATAAATTAAATGATAGCTCGTTTGAAGTAGGTAGAGTTCAAAAATCATGGAGTTTTGTTGATCGCGTTTGGGCTCTTGGTTTATGGGAGCCTTCATTAAAAGTTGATGGTTTTCAATTTAACAGAGAGGGGTTGACTGGTTTTTACTATAATCAAAACTTTCAAAGTTGGAATTTAACCATCTTTGCGTCGCCAATTTTTGCTCCTGACCAAGGGCCACAGGTAAAAGTGGAGCAAGGGAAGCTGGTTTCATACAATCGTTGGTTTTACAATCGAGTAGCTAGTGTACAAATCGGAGAAATTGAGTCTCCCTTGAAGTATGAATTAGAAAAACCAGAATTTGAAGATGTAATTTTTAATCCTTCGTATGCCTTCGATTTGGGTTGGGGTAGAGATTCTGAAGGTGGATCCGTTCATTTTGCGTTTGCAGATAAGCCAATAAACCAGTTGTTTATTGGTGTTCAACCTATACATAATATTGGTTTGAGTAATGTTAATAGAGAAACTAAAATTTATTTATTTCCAGAAGTTCATAGGCATAAGTTATACACGATGGAGATAGCTTATGGTCTGAGTAGCTGGAATATGTGGATGTCATTGAATGTTGACGAGCCCTACAAAGAGGCTTTAGATCCACGGTGGATTGCTCCAGATTTTGTAAGAGAAGAAATCTATTCTGTTGGCTTTAACACGCAGTGGGCGAAAAATATTATTGGCATTTCATATTTAAAAAATATTTCTGAAGAACCAGAAGTGGCCTCAGCTTTCCAAAGTGAAGATCTCTCTAGTTTATCAGATAGATATGTTTTTAACGAAGTTACTCAACTGAGCTATCAACGGAATGAATCTTTAGGGAAATTGGGGAAATTGAAATTTGATCTGCGTTGGATAAGATCCATTGCGAGCAATGCTGATATGCTATCTGCTAAATGGGAATATAGTTATTTTAAAAACTGGACATGGATCTTTGGTGGTGATGTTATTGGCACCAATAAAGAAGATAATAATGATTTTTTTGCTAAAAACAGAAGTAACGACAGAATTTATGGGGGCATGAATTATGTTTTTTAAAGAATTCAAGTTTTTTAGTTTGATTTTTGTTCTAACATCTTTGAGTGCTTGTAGTTTAAAAATTGGTGAAAGTCCACGTAGGCCATTAAACATTGCCAATAAAGAGATGGAATGTGTACGTGAACTTGGCGAAGGCATGAATAAGTACTTAGAAGCTTCATTGTCTGAAAATGAGATATACGATTGGGCCACTTGTGTAAACGATGCCATTTATAACTTTGATAAATTTACTATTGGCGAAAACCCAAATTATTATACTAAAGATGAAATTTCAAAAACTTTAAGTGAAGTTGTGTTTCCAGACAACCCTATATCAATAAATCTGGTGTCATCAGCACTAGTTTTAAAAAGTTATTTAGTTGGTGGTAGTGTAGATCATGTTTCTCGTGAAGAACTAAGAAGATTACAAGATTTAATCTGGACGGTGGAAGACTCGGCAATAATATTAAATCCACACATACCTGTCATAAATCAACTGGTTTTACACAAGCCTGAATTCAAACAACTAGTGGATGCCAAACATGTTCTCGAGCGAGCTATAATTAATGTATTGGCGGCTACTAAAAACTATAGAAAAGAAATTGACTTTGAAAGCATTAATAATTTTCTTGTAGAGTTCCAGAAATTCAGCCAAGGGGATACGCAAAAGGCGACGGCTTTTACAAATCTTGCAGAAAAATTTTATAATATTATTATGGGTCAACCTCATGATAATCGAAAAATTCACAAGGAACATAATGAAATTTTTTATAGTGAATTAGTCTATTGGTATTCGATTCGATTGTATTACATTTACAAGTTAAAGGACGCCAAGCTATTAGAGGGAGAGGGACTTGATTCTACCAAATATTTTATAGATGAAATTCTTTCTGGCATTAAAAGAGTAATAAACCGCTATGAACAGAAGGCAGCAATCAGTTACGAACATATGGAAGACCTAGTCGATGCTTTTTCTCAAGCTAATTTGTTGCCTCCACCGTTTAGAGCTGAATCAATAAAATCAGCTTTGCATCCATTTTTCGATAAAGTTTTTGGCGATAGTAGTGTCGAGTTTGACAAGCGTGCAAGTCAGGGTTTGGATCGAGAGATTGTGGCACAGATGGAAGCTGAGTTTTACAAGTGGTATGAGTTGCAAAACTTACTTGTGCAGGAATTTAAGAAGTGGAATCAACCCTTTGATCTGATTCAATTTGTTAACGAAAATCTTTGGTCCAATTTTATCTCATCTGTTCCAGAGACGGCTTCACATTACATTGAAATGAAATCCCTGTGGCAAAACACACCCCTTCGTTACAAATGGGGAAGTGGACGCATAGTAGTAGCACCTAAAGAACAAGTTTCTGAAATGCGTGCAGAAAGAAATTTTTATCAGTTGTCACTTGTTAATATTATTGCTACAGCCGTGCGATTGGTTGCACGCAGCTACCCTCAAGATTTATCACGAGCACAAAAGTTACTTGGTTTGACTGAATTAGATTTGGATCGATTTATTTCAGACTTTAAACTCATTTGGCAGGATTTAAATGTTATGCCACCTACAGCGAAGAATGTAGGTAAGAGAATGTTCACAGAGAGTAATTTATTTACCATTTCAGGAAATGGAATCAATGAACCAACAGAAGATGAACCGACAGCGCATTTGCTGACCTTACAAGAAGGTGTAGAGTTAATTTCTTTATTATATTCCAGTTATTCTATCAATAAAAGTATATCAGAAAAATATGAGCAAACTTGCTATCAAGGCCCTAAAGATGTCTTTGGTAAGGAAAAGTATTTATCAAATTGTTTTTGGCAAAATTTTGGACAATTTTACGGTCCAGAGTTTAATGAGATTCCTGGTATAAAAAGTTTTATGTTGAGTTTAAATCCAAATTCAACTTTAGAACAGAACCAGGATGAGTGGGAAGATTTCAAAGTCTCTATGGATAAATTAATTCGTTACGACTGTGAATCGGCAGAATGGATGGGTTCTATACAAATGGGTAAAGCGACAATGCTACTGCATTATATTCAATTGACCATTCATAAATTTGATGAGGACGAAAATGGTTTTATTGATGTCAATGAGGGTATTAAATCTTATCCTCATTTCAGAGGTGTACTAGATCGTGTCACTCGTGAACGTGGTTATAATTTTGATGATGATGAATTGTTTAATACATTTGTTAGAATACTAAAGTATGCAAAAGTTCCCAATAGTGAGTTAGAGGCGGCGTGGGACGATATTTCAAAAACTAAAATTGAAAGATTAGGGCCTTTACAAATACTTAAAATATTCAGAGGAATACTAGTGGCCAAACCTGAAGATATTGAAAGTTGTGTTGATGAGCATGATAATAATGATGTTATCGATGAAATTATTGAAAATGTAGAGCGCGAGCCTAAATATATAAAAAGAAAAATGAATCGCTTACGCGATAATTTTTAAGCAGGAAAACTGAACAATTTCTTTAATTTTTTATTTAAGCTTTTCAAATAAATCGTCTATTTGGCTTTGAGTGGTTTTGTTACTCAAAGTCGAAGACGATACGCTGGCTCTTAAGTTTTCATCAAATTTTCCAGCAATCATTTGTAATCGACTTTTAAAAGCTTCATTAAGAGCTTCTTTGATACTAGGTTCCGGAACCTGACCAAGGCCTTGGATAAAATCTTGAAGCATTTCTGTTGCATCCAATAAAAAGGCGACTGTAATTTTAGAAAGCTCAGAGTTTCCATCTACTTGTGAGCATTTGTAACCAATTAACTTACATAATTCTGAGTAAATAGTGATGTTTGCTAAAAGAGGGGAGGGATTTTGCATAGCAAGAACACTGGAGCTGCCCATGATGCGGTCAACTCTTTGGCCAAAATCTTCCAATTTAGGATTTAAAGTTGGATCTTCTTCAACTTCTTCCAGTAAAGTTAACATTTCGTCCAGTATTTCTTCAGATTCTAGCTTAAATTCTTCTAAAATTTCGTCCATAATAAAAAGTCTAAACAATTTGTAGGATGTTTTCAATGGAATATACACCGGTAAGAGTTAGCACTTTAAGGGGAGATCAAAAAATTGATTTTGATCTCTATGTGAAGTTACCCACAAAATACATTCACTATGCCAGAGAGGGTTCACAGTTTAATAAAGAAAGAATAATTAGGTTGAAAGAAAAAAAAGTCAGAAAATTATATATTCCCGCTGACCAAGAGGAATTATATCAAAATTATATAAGTTTAAATTTGGACAATGCATTTAGCAAAGACAGCTCTGCTTCAGTTGAAAGTCGAGCTCATATAGCGCAGGGGATGACACAAGCTAGTGTAGAAGAAGTTTTCGAAGATCCTGGTAGTGAGTCGGCCTATAATCATGCTAAAGAAGTTACTAAAAAATATACAGATTTTTTATTAAGCAATGATAAAGCCTTGAGTTCAATAATGGAAATTCAAAACACAGATAAGGATTTGGCTCATCATTGCACACGTGTGGCATCACTTTCGGTAAATCTTGCTATAGAAATCGGTCTAAGTGATAAAAAGCAATTAGAGTTATTGGCACTGGGGGCCAGTCTTCATGATTTTGGTTTGTATGATACAGATTTAAACTGGCAAAGACCTACGTCAGAAATGACACCGGAAGAATTAGCTTTGTATAAAGAGCACCCCAAAAAGGGAGCTGAGTCTCTGCAAGACAAAAAACATTTAGATCAAGCCGTTATAACTATTATTATGGAGCATGAGGAGTTGGGAAATGGCAAGGGTTTTCCTCAAGGTTTGCAGGATAAAAAAATAGATCGATTAGCCAAAATCGTTGGTTTGTGTAATTTGTACGACCGACTTGTTACATTTGAGGGAAGGTCTGATGAGGAGGCAATAAAGCAAATGGCCTTTGACAGTGTAGGTTCTTTTCCTTTAGAAAATATTAATGCTCTAAAGAAAATACTCAAAAGTCTTTAAAAGGCACCTTTTATGAGAGAGTTTGCTTGGCGACGATATCGTGTCCTAACCACCAGACGGGTTGTTTTGGTTGCCATGACTCATTAAGCATAATTTTGCCACAAGCTTTAATTACCACTTCACTTAGTTTGTATGTAATCAAATTTTTGGGGTCCTTATGCATGTCGATAAGTTCCGCGGAAGATTCACGCATGAGCTTCATCTGTTCATTTCCGTTATGTTGAGGCCATGAATCAAAATCCGTCCACTTCTTTATGGTGTCGGACGTTAAATATTTTGTGCAATAAATAATTATGTCTTCCAAATTGTGTCCATCACTGAGTAACCCTTGGCACTCACTCAATATTTTTTGAGCCTCAGGGTGAGACAAGCCTTCTTTTTTTAGGGCTCCCAAAAGTGGATACAAAGAAACTTCAACACCTAAAAATATGCTGCTAGAGTTAGTTAAAATTTCAGGACAATTGAAAACACAAGCATGAATATCATTTGAAAAAGACTGTACTGAGATATCTTCTAGATGCAGCTTGGCCCATCCTTGTAAATAGGGGGAGTAAGATTGCCAATGGTATTTTTCACCGATTAGAACATCCGTTCCATGATAACCGTAAGCTACATAACTAATTTTTTGGTTGTTTTTATTTAATTCATCTCTTAATTCAGAAGTTAGTTCAATGAGGTGTCTAAAAGTTTCTCCAGTTACTTCTTTGAAATTTAAAGCACAAAGCTTACCTAAGTCGCTAATCCAAAATTCTTCTGAAGAACTATAACGATCATCATAACCTTTAAATACTTTGTTGGTTATTGGCATAACGATTTTTGCTCTCGGAAAGCCCCCAGCCATTGTATGCACAAATAAAACATTAGCGTTATGTGGTATTTCTTTTTTTAATTCGGTAATGTATTTTTGTACACGTTCACGAAAGTCTTCAACAGCGGCAAGGCGTGATTCTTCAATGAGTTTCCAGTCGAGTTTTATGTTTTGCCACTCGCTCATTTTATAACCTTTTAAATAATCCATTGGTGTCTGGCCCTTTGAGTTGGGTTGAAGATCAAACCCTGCTTCAAGTGGTACATTGATGAGTGGAGTTTCTTTTTCTTTTATTTCTTCAAGGGTGAGAGGGCGAAGGTTTTGAGCTTGATCACGGCGACCAACTGTTGAGTAAATGACTTTCATGCCTTTAGCTTTAGCTAAATCAACAATACCATTGGCGTAGCCTCTAGAAAATAATTCGCCAAAAACAACGAGTACATCTTTAGAGCTCCATTGAGAAGGGTGGGGCAATTCTCTTAGAGGGGTGAATTTATCCATTGAATCTCCATTTCTTAGAAATAAAAAATAAATTTAATCAGTGATCTTTAATAATGTCACCCTGTAAACTCAGCAATATCTTTTAGTTAGTTGTTTAAACGCTTCTATTTTCATCTTGTTAATTGTTAGTTGCTCCCAATTTATGATTTTTTCTAAAAGATTTTAAAAAAATCTAAGTGATTTTAATGTTTATAGTTTTCTCCACTTTGTTTAAAAATCTTATAAAAAAGTAAATTTACCCTGTAAAAATTGGAAAAGATGAGTAATTACGATTAGATAGACATTAGTTTTTAGTGATATTTAGACTTTGTTTAAGAAATATGCTTATATAGCCACAAAAAGGTGCTGTAGCTAACAATTTGTGTCCCATGTTTAAATGCTGGCCACCACCTTTTGAGTTGAGGGCAGAAAACATAAGTAATTTCAAGTACATATATATTTATTCGAATGAATGAAACTTGCATAAGTGTTTGATTAGCAGAAAGTATGTCACTTGAGGGAGAAGTGTTATTAGTCTTTTAAGAACTATAAGCCGTTTAAAGTACTCTATTTTTTGGGCCTTAGCTCTAATGGCTATATTCGTCTTTTTTGCTCCCAACTCAAGAGCACAAAATTTAAACTCTCCTACAACAAATACTATTAAACTCGATGAGGAAAGCTTTTTAAGTCGTTCTAAATTTCAAGGTGATTGGAAGTTAGAAATTGGAGCGCAATCTTTTGAAGAAGATACCGATGATGAGAAATTAGCAACGGTTGCCTTAAGTGTTCGTCCTAGCTATCGACTTTTAGAAAACTTAACTCTCAAAGCTGATATGAAATTTAAATCTGAAAGTGGTAGAGTCCAAGCTAGATTTTATCAAGAGGGTGAAAACCTCATGAGTTTAAGTAATGCTTCTTTAGAGTATTATCCTACATCATTTATCATGATTGAAGGTGGAATACTTAACCAAGGTTTTTTGGAACAAGAGCTTCTGTTTAGTAAAAGTCGTGCCTTTGCTGGCGTTAAAGAGGCTTTAGTTCTCAACAAACAAAACTACAAAATTTATTTGACAGCACAACAAAGTTTGCCTTCTTCATCGAGTCTTAATACGGAAAGAGCTGAAAAAGAAGAAACTCCCTCATTTACTTCACAAACTTTACAAGCCGAATTTAATACAGATTCGTTAAAGGGCATTGTTGGTGGATCTTATTTTCAATTTGATAACTTGCCTTCTAAAGTGGCTTACGAGAGCATTGTGAATGGTAACTCAGTTATTGAGCAAGGAATTGCTAATAGTTATTTTGAATATAACTTTAAAGGTTACGCCTTTCAAACCCGTTTAGATTGGCGATTACAAGACTCTCTAAATATAGTTGGTACTTTGCAGTTAATTGAGAATTCCGAAGCTCCTGCTGGGAACAGCCGTGGCCAGATGGCTTGGCTGGGTCCCATCATCCAGACGGGTCAATTGAAATGGACATTTAACTATGGTCAATTCTTTGCCGAACCCGATGTAGCTCCTGCCTATTATATGAATTTAAATTATGGAGGCGCTAATCGCATTGGAAAATTTGGACGTTTTGAATTAGAGTTTAGCGATTACAATTTTAAAATCATTGCACAATATGCAGATTCAGACGTTATAAATTTAAGAACTCATCAATTTCAAAGAATCAATTATCTTGTAAGGCTGGAGACACTTTATGTTAGCTTCTAAGAATTCTCCTTTATTTGTTCTCTTTAGCTTAGCTCTGTTGGTGAGCGCATGTTGGAGTCCTAAACAAGAGGTTGAATCCAAAACATCATTTGCAAATTTTTATTTAACAAGTGTCGATGGAGCTTCTACTGGGCACAATATTTTAAGTAAAGAATGGAATATTCCTGAAGAAAAAAACTTTAAATTTAAAGTTTGTTTAAAAGATAGCATTACTAATTCTCCTATCATTGAACAAAAATTTGTTGTTGAGAAAATGAGTTCGTTTTCTCCTTTTGTGCTGCCTGTGACAACGACCAAAAATGGTTGTTTATACTGGAGTGAAGAGGGGATGAGATTTGACTATTACGCACCCTCTAAATATTTGGTGTTTACTCGAATGATTCGAGCTCCAGAAAACTCACCCCTCAAGGGTGTGATAAAAGTGAAATTATTGGTCAATCCCTGGGCCAGTTATCGTGCGGCCAAAGGATTTAAACCAGATGAGGTTGTTTGGTGGCCAGAAAATACAGATAATCCTGTAAAAGACAAACCCATAGTTGAGGGCGAAGATGCTGTGGCTCAAGCTATGCAAGGTATTGGCTTAAAAGCAGAAGAGCGTGGCATGCTTTATATGAAAAATATATCCATGTTGCAGTCTAAATTGGGTGATGTTTTCTTCTCAAGTCGACAAGCTGAAATTGATAAAAAAAATAAGGAGCATGCAGAAAAATATCAAAAAAAAAATGGCGAGCCTGATTTTCAAGAGTTAGCAGCAAGAGAAGCTGATAAAGTTGTGAAAGGTTACGATATTCAATTACACTTGGATATGGAACCAATGGTACGTTTAAAAAATATCAACGGCGACATTGTTGATTTGCCTGTGCCTGAGGGTAAATTCAGAGTCTTTGCTGAGTTGGTCGCTACAAATTTAGGTGCCGCTGCTGATCAGGATTTATTACTAACAAAAGATAAAAGTGATTACACATCTCAAGAAATATTAACACCCAACTCTCCCCCCTTAGAAGTTGCGCTTGAAAAAAGCAGTAATGGCACAAATGAATCTACACATTTTGGTAAGCTCTCGCCAATTATAGAAGCTACAGTCACTAGAAGAGTGAGCTCTGGCCGATTAAAATTAGCTATGAGGGTCGTGCCTATTAATGCTCCATCTTCAATTACTCCCTATGAAGGGTTGTATGTCGTTGGAAATTATAAAAAACAAGATGGTTCAAGTTCACCAAAGCTCGATAAAGACACTTACTATGTCGGCGAACGAAAATTTAACTTCTATAACTACTTGCAAAGCTCTGCCGGCTTCGAAAAGTTAAAAGATACTTATGCATTTAACTTAGACCCTTTTGATTTTAGTGTGGCAAAGGGGAATTATGTTATGGTGTTGCCTGGTGAGACAGCGACACAAAGAACTGTGGCGTTTCGTGTTGAAACATGTATATTCGACAATGCCACTCAAACCGGAAGGCAACAGTATAAACAATTTAGAATCAAGCGTAATGGGGTATTGATACCAGAGAAAGACTCAAGAACAAATGAAGAGGGTTGTTTAATTATGCTGGGGAAGGTTTCCCATGCCTTTTATAAAATTGAAGAGTTAAAACCCACTGTATTTGAGATCGAGTATGATGCACCCAATATACTCGCCAAGAAAAAGGGAATCAAAACTACAGGCAAAGGAAAGTATAAGCTGACTGTTTACACTAACCCTTGGGATGATAAGTTCACATTTTTCCGCGATGAGAGAATGTTGTCGGAAGAGTTATCTAATGAATTAGATATTAATAAATTAAGAGTCGAAGAAAAAAAGATCGAGTCTCGATTTTTTATATCAGATTTTTCCTACCAGACTTTGCGTTTTGGTTACGAAATTGATGAGTATATGAATCTAACAGTTGAAAAATCTGTTCTTCTAAAATTAGAGCCATGGGTTTTAAGGTATTCAGGAATTGTGCCTGGTAGAAATAATATTCAAAAATTAAGAGATGGTTTGTATCTGTTGAAAGTGGCTTACCAAAAGGATTATCTCGACCCGGCAGCCAAAGGGGTTTTAATAAAACGAGAAACTGAGAAAAGAGATTTTGACTCCACACCTTTGGACCTTTATAAGGCCAAAGTTTGGGATCCCTACATTAATGAGTATCGTGATTTAACTCATGATGAAAAACGCCATAAAACAAAACAGCATCTTTCTATTGTAAAAAAACTAGTTCGTGTAAACAACGGTAAGATTATTACACCCATAACTTTAAAGGTGCGTGACTTGAGATTAATGCGAGTGCGATCTCAAATGTTAGTGCAGTTACAACCTGTAGATGAAAGGATGGTGCAAGTTGCCAATGCCTATAATGAAATGGCATCAGAAAGAACTTACGCAAAAATTAGTGAAGAGTTTAAAAACTTTTTAAATGTTAACCGTGAAGACTTTGAACTTTTATTAGAGCAACAACGAGAAGAAAACGACGAGCGAAAAGAAGAAGCCAGAAGATGGTATAAGCAGGTTTACGATAAATTTAGGGAAACACAAGCTGCACAGATACTTGATCAGCTCAACGAGGCAGAAAGACAGCAAAGAATTAAAAATCCAAATTACATACCTCTTAAAGAGGAACAGAAAGCTGCATATGTGGAAAAAGAGCTTGAATCTAGAAAGATGGAATTTGACGAATACTTGGATACTTTTAATAATGAGATCTCTGAAATTGATAAGGCAAGAGCAAAGTACAATATTTTAACTGAAGATAAGAAAGCAGAAATTGAACAGCAAATTAAATATGAACAAGAACAGTTAGAGGAGTTAATTGGTAAGTTAGCTTCAGAAAAACTAATGCCAGCACAGAAAAAAGCTTTACATGATGTAGGAATTGATGAACACGGTCGACAAGTTGTTGATCTCATGTCTTTAAAAGGTACTGAATACGAAGAGTTGGATGTGTTTAGTGATTTAATGCAACAATTTGACATATTTGATAATGTAAAAGGGAGTCTTCTTAGTCGAGTGCGTAATCGATTACAATTAAATGATTTTACCCTTGCATCAGCCCAAGCGTTTGTTGAAGATCTCGATATTTTTGTAGAACCATTCGATAAATCAGGTTTAAGAGCAAGGACTTTTATTGGTCCCATCACTTTCATTTTAAACAGTAACCATTCAAGTGTAAGACCTACGGATAACATTGACGAAAAATTTTGTCGAACTGACGATTGTGACAACTTTAAAAGCTGGGGGATTACGCCAAAAGGTCTATATCTAGAAGAAGACGTGCCGGAAATTAAAAAGTTAGAAACAAGATTAAAAACTGAGAATTTAAACTCCGCTCAAAAGGAACAAATAAAACTTGAGATAAAAGAATTAGAGCAAGGGTCTATACTGAGGCATACGAGAAATAAAAAGTATTATTCGTCGGTAGAGCACTTTAGTGGAGTACAGGTGGACAATTTAATTCCCACTTGGCAACAAAGTTTATTAAATAGGAAAAGAGAGTACGAAATACGCTCTAGTATTACTAACTTTATTGATCTTTATGGTTTGGAATTTATATCTCTTGGCGATGAAAAAACAACAAAGGTTAACAACAGTTGTAAAACAGTTTATCAGCAGGGATTTGAAGGGGATTGTGTCGATAAGTATGAAAAGTACAGTTTTACTGCTGATCAAATTATTAATACATTTAATAGTCTAGGACAAAATGAAGTTGGAGATGGAAGTTTAATTTATATTGATCGAGCTAAGGACTCCATCATTGATAATTTTTTTGGTGATGATGAAAGTGACGAAACAAAAGGCATTGTGAACAAGCTTAAAAAATCAAAAAATGATGTGGTCAATGAAGTTAAAAAATATTTGAACGGTTATGAATTAACAAAAGAAGACTTAAAAGAAGTTATAATGACTGGTAAAATAAAACCCGAAATTGCACATGGATTTTGTGGTTTATTTATCCGTCAATTAGTATTAGGCTCCTCTAAAATAGCATTGAATCCAGATGAAGACTTAGCAAGTCTAATAACAAAATTTGGTGATATTTTTGGTGATATGACCTTTCCTAAAGAAAAGCATAAAGAAATTAGTAAATTAAAAGAAGCTTGTTTTGATCATGAAACTGATGAAAAAATGCCTTCATTTATTGTTGATAGAAGAATTAGAATTCACAGCTTGGGTGATAAGCCTGTATTTCGAGGTGGAAAGCAAATGAACGTCAACGTGGGAGCTGCACATTCATTTCATAGAGATGAACGTTTTGGTTTTGCTCGTGGTTTAAATATAGCTGCTGCCGGGAGATTTTTTACTCAATTCATAAGTGATGTAACTGGTATATTAAAACTTGGTATTGATTATACTGATTCCAAAAGTAAGGCTGTAAATACGACTGTTCAAAAAGCAACATTTTTGGTAATGCAGTCAGCCGCCTTTGATATTAAATTAAAAGACTACGAAAATTGTGCTGTTATAAGATGGAATCCTGAAATATTTAATAGTCAAAATTTATTTACGCGTTTTGTGGGAGTAACTAACAACACCGGTAGGTTAATATATATCCCTGGCGGATACTTTTTATGTGCAGGAAAAGAGGAAACTCCACCACCTTTATATATCAGAGAGCACTATTTTTATTTTACTCAGCATTTTACTGACGGTGATATGTTGGATAGTGGTGACTTATATAACCATCCTTGGCTATTAGGTTTAAGAGGATCGCGAGATGGTGCGGCCTTTTTGAGTAAAATGGCTACTGAAGACTATAATATTGCTGATTTATCTACGGCATCTCATGATGATGAGTTGTGGCCTATAAAACGTATGATAGAAGTCTATTCACATATATTGCCAAGTTTCCCAGGCATGTATACTTTGATTGATCAATATGGTGAAGATTATCCGTGGAATGAGTTACCTCGACAATCTTATAAGCGTATTCAAGAGGAAAGTTTAGATACGAATTATGGACGAACGGCATTAGGCTTGCCTGATTTTACACAAATGAAAAGGTTTGTCGAAGAGCATGTTGAAACTAAAGTTAGGGATATAAGTCCTGGTAGTCCTGATACTTTTTTTAAAGAGTTTTCTGAGGGTGGTAATCCGCCTATGGGTGAACCTTAATTTTCAATACTTTCCAGCCAAGTCAGTAACTTTTCAGTAGCTCCCATTTTGTTTTTGATAAGGGAGTTAATTTCAAGTTTAATATCATTAGCATTTGCACCAGACTCAATGGCTTTGTGAATTTTCCGAGAGAATTCTTCTTGATCAGATACGGTGTTAACAATGTTTAACTGGGATGCTGTTTCAAGGGTGATATTTTTAAACTCTAGAGCTTCTCTGTTGTTAGAGTGAAATGGGCCAACAAAAACTATACAACCTGTTGCTAGAGCTTCCATAACACTATGAACACTTTTTTTAAACGAACCGCCGATGAAGGCCATGTCAGAAACTTTGTAGAGTTCAGCTAAAATTCCCACCTTATCAATTATTAAAACATTTTCTTCATGCCAGGAAGAGGATTCGGAATAAAATTGGTAATTAAGTCCTAATTTCTTAATTTGGTTTGTTAAATCTGTAAGATGTGATTCTGTAGGTTCATGCGGAGCAATAATAAGTTTCATTTTTCCATTATTAATAAAATTATGGCATGAGTTTAATATAACCTTTTCGTCCTCGCTCCATGTTGAACCAGCAATAAAACAGATTCTAGAAGAATGCAGACCGAACAAATTCTTTAAAGGTTTAGGGTTTTCCAGTCTGGCAAACACTTGATCGTATCTAGTATCACCTATAACTTGAACCAGACCAGCTCCGCTATCTAATAAATTATTTTTGTCATCTTGTGAGACGCAAAAAATAAGGCTGAACTGATGGTAAAGCCAATGCCAATACAATTTAAAAATTGATTTTTTGGGTTGGCTTAAAGTCATAGAAAAAATCGTGCTGGGTATATTTCTAATTTTACATTGATAAAGCATCTCAGGCCATAAATCGGTGCGTGCAACAAGAACGGCTTTCGGATTGTGGTGCTTAATAAAGGATGACATAGCTCCTGGCAAATCCCAAGGGAGTGGACATGACAAGTCGACACCTGGGAAGTTTTCAATGTTTTTTTTGTATGTAGGGGAAAAGTAAGTAACGAGTATTTTCCAGTCGGGCTGCTGTTTTTTAATTTTTGAAATTAGTGGTTTAGCGTATTCGAACTCGCCTGAAGAACAATGAATCCAAATTGGTTTTTTTCTTTTAGGCAGATCAAACCAAGGATGGAAATTATTTTTAGGCCATCTCATCATAATGCCTTGACGAACTTTTTTGTGACCCAATAAGGCAAGAATAAGAATTATCAATAATGCTAAAGGCATTACAAATATTCTGTAAAAGGTTATAAATATAAGATCTAACCAAAAAGAGGAATATGTGTCATGCCATTGTTTCATTTATTTTATCTCTGACGATTTCTGGGGTGATATCTATTAAACACTTTTTAAAAGTGTTATTTTTGCATTTGCCACGACCATCTTTTGTACAGGGTCGACAAGGCAGTGGGACTTCTAAGGTTATTGAAGAAGGGCTTGAAGGGTAGCCAAAAGCTGTTGGTCCAATGATGGCTAGTGTGGGCTTTTGAATATAATCTGCCATATGTAAGACTCCGGTGTCTCCACTGATTACGAGTGAGGCTTCGTTAACAGCCTCAAAAGTTTCTTGCCAATTTAATTGTCCTGATAGGTTTATAGAATTACTTGGCGAACTGTTGGCAATTTCTTGGCAAAAATGATCTTGAGGTCCACCGACTATGACAAAAAAATATTTGTCACACAATTTAATTAATTTTTTCCAATAATCTTGTGGCCACTTCTTCAAATCCCATGCGGCTGAGGGTGCAAGAAGTATAAAATTTTTATGTTGTATTAGGTTTCTGATTTTGTCGGAAGCATATATAGTAATATGACTTTTTGGCCACACAGAATCAGATAGACCCCATTTTTCAAGCGGTGCGGTGAAAGACTTTGCTCCTCTAAATGGAGTGGGTAGTAAGTTGTAATGCCAAGTGAAAAGTAGCCATCTTTTAAAGCGTTGTTTAGAACGCCTCAGAAATGATATTTTATTTGTTGAAAGACACAAAATCCACGACGCAATATGTGAGCGCAAATTGGAGTGAGCATCATAAACGTGGGTGAAATTTTGTTTACGTAAGTTCCAAACTAACCTTACAAAAGCTATCAAACCTGTTTTTTTATCAAACACATGTAGTTCGTCAATAGATAGTGATGCATTTAAGCTAGATGAAAAATCTTTTTTTACAAGCCAATGAATTTTCGCTTGTGGCCATTCTTGCTTGATAAGGTCCGCACTTATAAGGCATTGTAGTATATCGCCTAGACTGGAGAGTCTTATGATAAGAACTTTTTGCATAGCCTTAAATTACAGTGTCCCTCACATCTTGTAAACATTTTAGTTCTTGTATTCTGGGCGAACTAAATAAAATAGTCTATTCAGTAATTCTATATTGCTAAAAATTAAGCCGTATTCGATATTTAATCGTGAGTTCGGCATAAATTGACTTAGAATATTAGCTAACTGTTCGTCAGGAATCGTCAATAGAGAGGCTTGCACGACAGCGAGTATTGGATAATTTTTGCTTAGAGACTGATTTTGTTGCATTAGGCCCTTGTATATTTCTGTTAATTGATCTGCTGACATAGAATTCTGTAATTCAGATAGTTGTTGAGCTATAGAAATTTGATTTTCCATATAAGATTTTATAACTTCTAAATCTTTAATGCCTATGCTATCAGGAGCTTTATCGAAAAGCATTTTAAGTTCGCTATTATCCAATGGGTTTTCTTCTAAAATAAGTTTAAGCAAATGGGGAATGAAAATGTCTTGTTTGTCTAATAAGTATTTTAGACCCAAAGCTTTTGAAGTTAATAATTGACTAACATCAGCGCCCTCAAAAGCCCAATATTTTAGGGTTGTAGGACTGTCTGGTTGGGTGCCGAGTTGTGTAAGAACAGTTAAATCTGAAGGCAAGTTATTTCCCAAAGTGTTTCCAAAGCGAAAATAAGCAGCAAAATTATCAGATTCCTCAAGCGTATTAACGTCTAAGTTAAGAATTGCACCTTGAACGCTTATTGAACGGAGCAAATCTGTAATTTCAACTCGATGAGTAGGTTGTCCACTTAGGTTTATGGGGCCAAGCGAGGTCATAGCCATGGGTTGCAAGTTATTTTCTAATATTTCTTTAATTAGGGTGATGGTTGGTAACTCAGTATTTGTGGATATGTTTTGACTTAAAAATATTCTTTCAAAGTCAGGATAAGACATTCTCACATTACGATGATCATATTCTGGAACGCCTAATCTTCTCTGGGTCAGCATGAGCATAGCTATGGCCTTATCTAATTCAATGCCACGAACCTCTAATCTTCCTTGACCTCCAGCTTGCAAAATATCATTTGACCACTTTTTTTCAAAAACAACTGTTCGTCCATCAGATAATTCTAGGCTTGCGAAGCGGTCTAAGGGATTAGTTGTATAATCAGCTTCCGGTGTTCTCACTACTGAGTGGAAAAATTGCATGCCGATAAAAGCCGCACGTGCGTGGTCAATAGTGATTTCACTTACGTCATTATTAAAAAGTCTAAAAATAGTTTCGTCCATAAAGTGTCTAATGTTTTGAAAGGTTGTAAACAAACGACCTATGTAACTACCGTTTTCCCACCATTCAAAGCGAAGTCTTTGATCTGGAAAATTATTTAATAAATAAAAAGCTTGATAGTCCTTTATCATATTTTCAACAATCTCCGTAGGGCTGCCACCATAGTCAAAACGATTGCAAGTAGGATATCTGTAGACCTCTGAGTCGGGGCAGTATTCATATTTTTTTAGTGGTATAACTTGAGCCCAATTACTATCAAAATCTAACCATGACGAAAGACCTAAAACTTTTTTGTAATCTTCAATATGCAAGTATTTTCCTTGAGACAATGTTAGTTTTATTGAACCTAAATTTAATTCAGAATCTTCACTATCTAATTTTTTGGCCTGAGCTTGTACATTATTATCAACCTCAATACGACCAGTATAAGCTGCGCGAATAGCATGTATGTCATAGGGGCCGGGAGCATTGTCTTCCCATATATCCATTGGTAAATAATCCATAACTGAGCTAGAGGTTCTAGGCTTAACTGTTTCAGGATTTTCATGAGTAAATAAAAAATTATTTTTATCATAAGAGCCAGAAAAATTGTGAGTTAAGCCTAATGCATGCCCCATTTCGTGTACGAGAACGGCTTCATATTTATCGACCAAGAGTTGTTCGGCTGAAAGTTGATGAATGTCATTTTCACCAGCAATAGTCATATCTTCCATCATTTCAACAATTTGATGGCCATTTTGAATGGAAGAAGCAATTTGTTTTATGTAAGTCTGTTGCATAACTAAAGATTCTAGTTCTCGGTGGTTTTTTGGTGAAAGTCGATCTTTATATGCTTCATACATTTCATTATCTACAATATTCTTGAGCAAAAGATTATCGGTTATGGCTTTTTGTTCTCTAATTTTAATAGATATGTTATATAGTGCTTTAGCTTCAGATAAAAGCTGTATGTTCTTGAAAGTGTCTGGTGTTAATGTTGAGATATCCGATTTTTTTTGTGAAAGCTGTATATCCTGAGCTAATATTTTAGCCTGTTTAATTTCTGTGGATTGAGAGAAATTAAATATTTGAAATCCACTTGCCATAGGCAGGTCTTGTTTCAAGTTTTTAGAGTTTAGAATATTGTTGTTGTTTTTACTGTCTACCAAGAGGTTGTTTGTGAGTTGTTTGGAAGGAACAACTTTTAATATATTTTCATAAAACTTTTTTGCAGATGCGCGCTTTCTAACCGTTTCTAATGCGCTCTTCATATTGCCGCCGTAAATGATAATATCAGAAGCTTCAATTACACCTGATCGTGGGTTTGGAGAAGGTCCACCGATACCCAACGGTCCTGACGCAACATTTTTTTCTAACCAATAAATAAAATTTTTATTTAGGTCACCAAGTTGAACATCTTCTACATCTTCACCTTCAATTTCCAAGAGTAATAAATCTTCTTGTGTTTCCAATGACGATCCCTTGAAGGCCTCTCTTAAGCCTTTATTCCAATTATCAACAACTCTTTTTGTCGCTTTTATGAGTGAAGATCTCAATGTACCAGATTTAGGCAGTCCAGCGAGAGTGTAAGTGACCTTTTTTCTATTTTTAAAATCAAATAATATAGGCAAGTGCACTTCACTGCCATCTCGGCCAATGTTACCATTTTCATTTGGAACTAACTTTGATGAGGTGAATACACCAAAATTCATTTGTTTTTGGGCGTAGTAGGGAAGTGTGGATATATAGTTTTCGTCATTGGAGCCATCATACTTTCTAAATGAAACTCTTTCTTTAAAGTTAAAAGTTCTTT
>JAGRAE010000035.1 GCA_020435005.1 Bdellovibrionales bacterium | reverse complement strand
TGAAGTAGGTGTTTTAAAGACACAACTTTTAGCTTGTGTCATCTCGTTGGCGCGACTGCCAAGAATATTTCACATTTTTGCTTAAAAATCTGAAATAGGCAAAATTTTACTAGCCTAGAAGTTGGCATTAAATGTGCTTTATATAATTGTGAAAAAACAAGACATGAGGTCTAGGTGATAAAAGTTCAGGAAGAACGCAATTTAATTTTAATAAAGATTATGTCCTTAGTCTTATTATTTCCATTTTACAGTATGGCTGAAGTTGTTAAAGGGCGAATTGAGAAAATTGGCGATGCTACTCATATTGAATTCCAAGGCAAATCTAATTGGAAATATGACATTAAAAAAATATCTGAAAATAAATTAGTTTTAACAGTACCTGCCTTTGACCAGATCACTGAATCAAATTTAAGAACTTGGAGTGGTCGACTGATAAAAAAAATAGACATTGCTAAAAATGGCCCAAATGGTCAATTCGTTCTAAATTTTGAGCTAGGCAATGAACGAGTAGAAAGCTTTGACTATTTAACTGATGATCCATCACGATTGATTATAGATTTTTACACTTCAAATGAAGAAGTGAGTGCTACAAATAAAGTTGATACGCCAACTAAACCTAAGGTTTTACCAAATAAAGGAATGGTAGGATACACGAAAAAAGGTAAAGGACCCACAACCCCTAAAGAAAAAGTTGTAGTTAAAGGTGGTTATGAAAAATTAGATAGCTCAAGAAAGCCAGCTGCTAGCGAACTCATTTCAATCATTGATGATTCGGAAAAGTTTAATAAGAAAACCCTATCCGGTATTTTCGATGGAGGAGATCCAGACTATAAAAGATTTCTGATAAAGGATTACGAAATAAAAGAAGAATCTATTATTGCAAGTCGTGAAAACATTTACATAAGGTTTCCCAGAGTTAAATTGAAAACAAGCAAACTTGATGAGATTAAAAAAAATCCACCAGAGTATATAGTAAATCCTAAGGATACTGTAGAAAATAAAGAAGCAAGATTTTTACACACGTTATATCTTAACAAGAGACCTGCAGCATTTATAAAAACATTTGAATATTTTCAAAAAAAATATCCTCATTCTATTTATGACGAATTACTTAGAAACATGTTGGCAGATATATACTATGATAGATGGAAAACTAGTAAAAGTATAATAGACAAACAAAAGCTAACTTCAAGTTTAAGATATTTAGTAGAAAAGTATCCCGACTCAGTAATGACGGAAAGATCAGATCTAATACTTTCCTATTTAGAATTAGAGAGTAATAATGGCATTGAAACAATTCAAAAATTTTTAAGTTTTATAGATAAATATCCTGAGTCTAACTCTTATGATCAAGCTCATAAAGCTTTAGCTGATGGATTTTTAATACTCAATAAATATCCTGAGGCATTAGACATACTCGATAAATTAGAAAAAAATCCAAAAGAAAAACAAGCTGGAATTGAGGCTTCATATCGTAAAGGAGATGTCTATTTTCAAGAGGGAAAATATCAAGAGGCTATAAAAAACTATCAACACGCTATTGATAAGTTCCCACTTTTTGAATCGAAGTACGCTAATGCAAATTACAATATGGCTGAAGCCTACTTTTGGACAGGTCAGTTCAAAGAAGCATTAAATCATTATGTCAGATTTGTAGAGTTATTTCCTTCACACGAACATGGTTCTTACGCATTAACTAGGATTGGTGAGGTATTAGATATTTTAGGTTCTGATAAAAGTAAAGTTATGGGTGCGTATTTAGAAAGCACCTATAGATTTAAAAAGAGTGAGGGATCTGAAGTCGCTCGGGTAAGAATGTTGAGCCAAAAAATGAAAAACATGAGAAAAAAAGAACTCCAAAAAGCTTTAGAAGAAATGAATGAAATTGCAGCAAAATCTAAACTACCTAGAATGGAGGAATTTGTTTCTTTGATGGTTGCAGATGGTTTGCATCGACGTGGTGAATTTGAAAAAGGCTTAGATTATTTAATAACATATTACCAAAGAAATCCAACATCGACAGATGTTAGCTTTTTTAAGAAAAGAATATTAAAAAACATAAGTGACCTGATTAAAAAATATGCCGAAAAAGGCAACTTTATGGAAGTATTGAATATTAATAGTCAGTATTCAACGACATGGCTAAATAATTTAGATAGATTAGATATCCCTTACTTGGTTGGTCAAGCCTATGAAATGGCAGGAGTTTATGGTGAGGCTCAAAAAATATACAAAAAAACGCTGCAAGCGCTAGAGAAAATAAAAGGAACACGTGAAGAAAAAGAAAGAAGAGTTACTGAGCACTTGCCTTACATTGAAGACGTACTTTTACGATTGGCAAAATCATCATATCAAAAACGACAGTTTATCGCTGCCGGTGATTATTTAAATTCTATAAAGGACGATAAAAATTTATCTCAAGAAAATAAAGTTGAAAGAGTAGAATTGTTAGCACTTGTAGCTGAACAAAAAGGAGAAATCAACAAAGCTAGACGTTATTTGAAAAAATTAATTGAGGTATGGGAGGGGCAACCAGAATTGTTGACTCCTACTTTTTTACATCTAGCTTCAATAGAATTTGCAGCAAAAAACTTTAATGAAGCAGAGTCTTATATTGCTGAAGTTGAAAGAATAAAAGAAGCTAATCCACAAATTAAAGAAGACATGTGGTTTAGAGCACTAGAATTGAAAGCAAATATACTAGAGGGTAAAAATCAAATAATAGCGGCTATTGAAGTTTATTCACAAGCTTTAGATGAGTTTGAATCAAAAAAACCGGTAGCAGGCATGAGATTTCACTTGGGTAAACTTATGTTTGAGAGTGGCAATATCCGAGGGGCAGAAAAAATTTGGAATGGTTTAGATCCTGAACAAAATACCATGTTTGTAAAATTAGCAAATGAAAAACTAAACAGTGCCAAGTGGGAAGATGAATACAAGCGTTATCTAAATAGAATTCCTGCAACAAAAGATTTTAATAGGAGATCAGAATGAAAACAAACCTGATTCAAACCTCCGATGCAAAAATGAGAGAGCTATTAAAAGTAGTTGATAATATAGCATGTAGTAAAGCCTCTGTACTCATTCAAGGTGAAAGTGGAACGGGCAAAGAATTATTTGCGAGATACATTCATTCAAAAAGTCAGAGAACTACGAAACCATTTTTTGCAATAAACTGCGCGGCTTTACCAGACAATCTATTAGAAAGTGAACTTTTTGGATATGAAAAGGGAGCTTTTACAGGTGCAGACAAAAGAAAAATTGGAAGCTTTGAGGCTGCTCATGGCAGTACATTTTTACTTGATGAGATTAGTGAAATGCCTCTGCTCTTGCAAGCGAAATTGCTTCGAGTATTACAAGAATCTGAAGTTACAAGACTTGGCTCAACCACACCTGTGTCGATTGATGTCCGAGTTTTAGCAACTAGTAATAGAGACTTAGGAAAAATGGTAGAGCAAGGTGAATTCAGAGAAGATTTATATTATCGCTTAAATGTAATTCCATTATTTATCCCTCCTTTACGATCAAGACCAAGAGATTTGGAACTTTTAGCTAATTATTTTGTGGAAATGATTTGCCTCGAAAATAATCTTCCTAGGAAGAACTTATCAGAGGAAGCATTGAATAAAATAAAAAGCTGGAAATGGCCTGGAAATGTAAGAGAGCTGCAAAATGTAATGGAAAGAAGTGTATTAATGAGCATAAACACAGAAATAACTGCAGGTGATTTGCTTATTAAAAATTATAAAAAAGATGAAAATGAATTTTATTTTAAACCGGGTTTAACAGTAGCTGAAGCGGAAAAGAGACTGATTATGAAAACCCTAGACTATACTCAGCAAAACAGAACTCAAGCAGCTCAATTATTAGGAATTAGTATAAGAACTTTACGCAACAAACTTAGAGAGTATAAACATACACCGCTATTGGGAGAGTCCATATGAGTGGAAAAATGTTTGATAAAACAACAGATGCCTTAGGGTCATCGGTAAATTTTAGATTGCTACGAAATAATGTAGTATCAAGCAATATTGCGAATGCTGAAACACCTGGCTACAAAGCTAAGAAATTAGACTTCGAAGCAGCTCTTTCTAGAGCTATTGATCTAAACGGTTTAAATAAATTAAATACTGATCATCCGGACCATGCACCTGTGGGAGGTGGATCTATATCTCGCTTAAAGGCTGATATATACGACAACCCAGATGTAAACATGAGTAATGATGGCAATACAGTAGATTTGGAAAAAGAGATGGCTAAATTAGCAGAAAATACCATTTTGTATAAAGCCGCCTTAAAACTTATTAATAAAAAGTTGGCAGCTATGAAGTACGTAGCTTCCGAGGGAGGTAGATAATGGATTTCTCGAAAGCCATGAATGTTTCTAGTAGTGGTTTAACAGCGCAAAGAATGAGAATGAATACTATTTCTAGTAACATTGCTAATATTAATACTACTAGAACTCCTGAAGGGGGCCCATATCGCAGAAAAGATGTCGTATTTGAAGCCATCCCCGAAGCAAAGTCTTTTGGCGAAATACTTATGTCCCAACCAGATAGAAATGTACAAAGAGTTCAGGTTACAGATGTTCATGTGGATCGGGGTGCACCCTTATTAAAATATGAGCCAGATCATCCTGATGCTAATGAACAAGGTTACGTAGCTTATCCTAATATTAATTTAATGGAAGAAATGGCTAATATGATTCAAGCAACTCGTTCTTATGAGGCAAACGTATCTGCAATGCAAGCGACAAAAGATATGGCAATGACTGCATTAGAGATTGGACAATAAGGGGAATTAAATGGATGGATTGACAGTATCAACATCAGATCAAATGCTTCAAACTGGTAAAACTACCAGTCAATTGCGTTCTGATAAATTAAAAGCTGAAAGTGGTAAGCAGACAAGTGGACCCTCATTTGCTGATACACTAAAAAAAGCTGTAGAAGAAGTTAATACATTGCAAAAAGTAGCAGATACAAAAATGCAGCAATTAGCTACAGGTGAAAGTAAAAATATTCCCGATGTAATGATTGCAGCAGAAAAAGCGGATATTGCTTTAAAGTTAATGGTTAAGGTGAGAAACAAAATAATTGATGCGTATCAAGAAATTATGAAAATGCAGGTGTAGTTATGCAAAAAGTATTGGCTAATATATTTGTTCAGTTTAATGAGTATTTTAAAAATTTACCTCCTGTCAAAAGAATGTCCATTTTGACAGCGGCAATTATAGTTGTTGTGGCAACGGCAGTTTTGGCAATAATGATGTCGGGTTCAAGTCATGGAGTTTTATTCAGAGACGTTCCGCCTGATCAATTGCCATTGGTAGTTGATAAATTAAGACAGAAAAATATTCCTTTTAAAATTTCTGATAATGGTCACACGGTGATGGTGCCTCAAGAAATTCTACACACTACTCAAATGTCAATTATGGCAGAATTGGGAACAACAAAAATTGGCACAATAGGTCTAGAACTTTTTGAAAGCCAAGATTTTGGGGTCACGTCATATGCTCAAAGAGTGAATTATCAAAGAGCTCTTCAAGGCGAGTTGATGAGAGCTATTAACACAATCAGTTCAATCAAGAAAAGCAAAGTCGTATTAGCATTGCCACCAAAGAAAACATTTATGGAAGAAGAGGGCGAACCCTCGGCTTCAGTTATAGTTGAATTACACACAGGAAAAAAGCTGACAAGTGATCAGGTAAATGGAATTACACACTTAGTTGCAAGTGCTGTAGAAAACATGAATCCAGACCGAGTGACGGTAATTGACGGAGATGGACGTCAATTATCAAAAAAGCATTCTGGTGACTCAAGAGAAGCTTCAGAACTATTAGATTTAAAACATAGAATCGAAGGTCAATTAAAAGATCGTATTGAAACTATGCTTGCTAGAGTAGCTGGTGAAGGTCGTGTAGAAGCACAAGTTTATGCTAAATTAAATCCTAAGAAAGTATCTATGGTTCAAGAG
This sequence comes from Bdellovibrionales bacterium, assembly GCA_020435005.1. Lineage (GTDB taxonomy): Bacteria > Bdellovibrionota > Bdellovibrionia > Bdellovibrionales > UBA1609 > JACKAN01. Next base: position 16,078 of record JAGRAE010000035.1, on the reverse strand, counting down.
GTTGTTGACCCAGATTCTACTGCCGTAAGAAGTCAAACTACTGAAGAAGAACTTCTAGATGGTGCACGGACTAATCCAAATGGCATTCCTGGTGCTCGTGCCAACTTACCAGGTGCTGGTGATCAGGGACAGGTCGGATTTAGACAGAATGTTAGAAAAGAATTAAAAACTCAAAACTTTGCTGTTCCAAAAACAGTAAAAAACATACTCGAGTCAGCTGGAGGACTTGAACAAATTTCTGTTGCAGTAATAGTTGATGGCAGCATAAATAAAACTATTGCAGAAGATGGGACAGTTAAAGAAGAGTGGGCTCCTAGAAGTGAAGATGAGTTAAAAAAATATGAGGATATAGTAAAGAATGCTATTGGATTTAATGCGAAGAGAGGAGATTCTGTAAAAATAGAAAATATTCGCTTTACTAAGCATGATTTTACAGAAGCGGATAAAATACTTACTACTCTTGAAAGAAAAAAATTACTCCATTCTTTATTTAAATGGTCTTTACTTGGATTTAGTTTAGGACTCTTCTTCTTTGTAGTCATTCGTCCTTTTATGAGGTGGATTACTGATTCTTTCCAAGACACTGTAGAAGATATGTTGCCTAGAACCATTGAAGAACTAGAAGAGTTGCAGTCAGTTGATAATTCATTGCCAGGTATGCAAGGTGCTCTGCCTGTTTTACAAGAGTCCATTGATCCTGACAAAGCCGAAAGTGAATTATTGAAAGAGAGAATTATGGGCTTACTAGATGATGATGAAGAAAAAGCAGCTGGGGCTTTTAGTCTTTGGTTATCAAGGAGAGATGGCTAATGAGATTACAAAAAATTGATGATATTAGTTATGAAACACTAAGAGGGTTCGAAAAAGGTGCGATTCTACTTAACTACCTTGGACCGAATGCTGCAAAAGTACTTTTTAAGTATATTGATGATGGTGATATTCGAAAACTTTTAAGTGCTATGCAAAAGTTCCGTATTATTCCCGTTGAAGTAACAAAAAAAGTTCTCGAAGAATTTTATGAAATGATCAGTGAATCTCAGGATTATATATTTTCTGATAAAACGACATCAAAAGAAACAGTTGTCGATGCTGTTGGTGAAGAAAGAGCAAGAGGTATTTTGGGTCACTTAAATGTGAACTCTCCAGCAGCAAGAAATTTAGAAAGTTTAGAGCTTGTCGATGCTAAATCACTTTCTAACTTTTTAATAAATGAACATCCCCAAACTATTGCTGTAATTCTTGCTCATCTCGAGCCTGAAAAGAAAGGTGAAGTTTTAAAAAGGCTGCCCGAAGCCCTACAGGCGGAGGTCGTTTTAAGGCTTTCAAGTTTGGATCATGTTGCGCCGGAACTTATTGCAGAAGTGGATCAAGTTTTAAAACGTGAATTGTCTAGTATTGGAACTGTTGAACAAGCTTCGTTGGGAGGCGTACAACCAGTTGCTGAAATGTTGAACGTAATGGACAAAAACACTGAAACTTCTATTATGTCAAGAATTGAAGAAAAAGACCCAATTCTTGCTGAAGAAATAAGAAAATTAATGTTCGTATTTGAAGACATTGTCAAAATTGATGACAAGGGAATTCAAACACTTCTTAAAGAAGTACCGAATGATAAGCTACTTTTGGCATTAAAAACTGCCAATGAAGAAATAAGAGAAAAGATTTTCAAAAACATATCACAGCGGGCAGCAAATTTATTAAAAGAAGATTTAGCAAGCTTGGGACCATCTAGGCTTTCTGATGTTGAGTCTGCACAAGTTGAAATTGTGAATATTGCAAGACGTCTAGAGCAAGAGGGTAAAATACTCATTGCTAGAGGTGGCACAGAAGATGCACTTGTTTAAGGAAAATAAAATTGTATGAAAAAGCAGTTTATAGAAGCAGAAGAAGCAAAACAAAAAGTTTTTGAATTTGTTCCTAAAAAGTTTCCAATTGTTATTTCTAATGTGGCAAGTGGATTTATTTCTTCACAAGAGGGGAAGGCATCTGACTTTAAGTTAAGTGAACTGGTAGCTAAACAGTCAGGCATAGCGGAACTTCAAAGAAGGGAAGTAGAGTCTAAAGTTGAAGCTGAAGCTTTAGAAAAGCTAAAAGAGATTGAAGAAAAGGCTTATAAAGAAGCTTATCAGTTAGGGTTAATTGAAGGTACTGAAAAAGCTTACACAGATTATAAAGAAGAGTTCAGAGAAAAAATTGAAAGTTTAGATCAACTACTAAAAACATTTGAAGGTCTTAAAGTTGAACTAATTGAAAAAAATGAATTACAAATTCTTCAATTATTACAATTAATGGCCAGCAAAATTGCTACTGATCATGTTGAGTTAAATAAAGATGTAATTATAAAAGTAATTAGAAAAGTGATTGAAGACGCTCAAACTGAAGAAGATGTCATTATTAAAGTCTCTACAGAAGATTATGTTTTTCTTGAAAGCTTAAGAGAACGCCAAGATAAAATTGTTGATTTTTTAAAGCGAGTTAAAATTGAACCTATTGACGATATTAGAAGCGGAGGATGCATTTTAGAGACGACATATGGAGCTATTGATTCACGGTTGGAGCAACGATTGGATAAAGTTTGGGAAGCAATAGAGTCTAAAATGCCTAGAGTGAATAAAGATTTTTTTCAAAAAAATGAAACAAATGATTCTTCAGACGAGGGCAAAAACTAATGTCAGCTGAGTTAAACTTAAATAAATATTTTAATACTTTAAAAAGGTTAAATGTCAGCAAAGATATCGGCAAAGTTACCGAAGTCACAGGATTTTTAATCAAGGGTTATGTTCCTGGAGCTTGTGTAGGGAGTATTTGTGAAATTCACCCTTACTCTGGAACGGAGTCTTTTTTAGTGGAAGTGGTGGGCTTTAAACAACGAGAAGTTTTGATGATGCCTCTTGGTGAAATGAAAGGTGTAGGATTAGGAGCTAAAATTGTTTTACAACGTACAAGGGCCTTAGTCAGTGTTGGAGATGCTTTATTAGGTAGAGTGATTAATGCTATGGGTGAGCCTATTGATGAAAAAGGTGAATTAAACACTTTCAATGATGCTGAACTTTACAATGAAGGAAAAAATCCTCTTTGGCGACCTCCCATCGATGATGCCTTAGAATTGGGGGTTAGATCTATCGATGCCTTATTGACAGTTGGCAAAGGACAAAGAGTTGGTGTAATGGCAGGATCAGGGGTTGGTAAATCTGTTCTACTAGGTATGATGGCTCGCAATACTCAAGCAGATGTAAATGTAATTGCATTAATAGGTGAAAGAGGAAGAGAAGTAAGAGAATTTATTGAACACAATCTTGGAGATGAGGGAATGGCAAAATCAGTACTGATAGTTGCGACTTCTGACCAAAGTCCTTTGCTAAGAATGCGAGGTGCTTTTTTAGCTGCAACAATCGCTGAGTACTTTAGTGATCAAGGAAAAGATGTACTTTTAATGATGGATTCTGTTACCCGTTTTGCAATGGCACAAAGAGAAATTGGTTTAAATATTGGCGAGCCACCGGCTACAAAAGGTTATACTCCGAGTGTGTTCACTATGCTACCAAAACTTTTAGAAAGGGCTGGTAACTTTGAAAACAAGGGAAGTATAACGGGGCTATATACAGTTTTAGTAGAGGGAGATGATATGGATGATCCAATTGGTGACTCCGTACGGTCTATAGTAGATGGCCATATCGTGTTAGACAGAAAACTGGCGCAAATGGGTCATTTTCCAGCGATTAATGTTTTACATAGTACGAGTCGTGTAATGAGAAATGTGATTAGTGAAGATCATTACAGGTTTGCATTAAAAGTAAGAATGTTAATGGCAACATACACTGAGGCTGAAGATTTGATAAATATAGGAGCTTACAAAGAAGGAAGTAATCGGCAAATTGATGATGCCATAAGAGCTCATAAAATTATAAATGATTTTCTAACTCAAGATGTAAAAGAGAAATCTGAAATACAAAATCGTGTTAGTGAATTAGCTTCACACGTAATGGTGTAAATAATGAAATTTAAATTCAATTTGGAAGCACTTTTAAAACATAGATCTTATTTAGAGGAGATCGCAAGAAAAGAATATTTTGTCGCAAAGCAAGCTGCAGATGACTCGTTATTCAAAATTAATAGTATGTGGAAAGAAATAGACAATGTAAGAAATAAAATGATGGTTGAGCAATCTGGGGGTGGTCACAAGTCTGAGTTATTGGCTACCATGGATGAGTTTATAAATGGTCATAAAGTAAGACTAGACCGAGAGAAACAAAACTTGAGAGAACTTATGCTTATAGCAGATGAAAAGAGAGAAATATTAGTCGAGGCGGCAAAAGAACACAAAATATTAATTAAATTGAAAGAAAAAATGAAAGAGAGACACAAGCAAGTTCTTAAGAAGAAAGAAGTGAAAGCTATAGATGATATAGTTACTACAAGGCATAAAAGGAGTAGTTAATGAATCATAGTTATAAAGATTTTTTTAAGGCTGCAAAACAAGCAAAGAGCCAAAATCATAAGAAAAAATCAATAGTTAAAAATAATATGCCTTTAAACAAAGTAAAAAAGTCTAGGCAAAAAAAGCTATTCCCACCGATAATTCCTAGTCTAGTGTATATTATTTGCTTCTTATTGCTTGGTTGGGGATATCTGAACATAGATGAAGTTTTAAATTTCATTAATAAAATAGAAGTGACACCCATGCAGAGTATTGTGGCTGCTGAAAAAAATGCGGCAAAAAATACATCTGACAAAGAGTCTGAAAAGGCAATTAATGCCGACCAGACAAAAGAAAGTAACAGTGAAAAATTAGAAAAACAAAATCAATTTAACTCAGAAGATATAAGACATTTCAGTAAGTTAAACGATCGCAAAAAAGAACTAGACCAACGAGAAAAAGAATTAAATGAGTTGGAAAGGGAATTGCATGAACAAAGAAAGGTAATAGAGGCACGTATTCAGAAGTTGGAAGATATTCGCAAGCAGATTGGTCAAGTTTTGCGTGAAAAAGTAGAAGTTGACGAAGAGCGAGTTAAAAAGCTTGTTGAGTTTTATTCAAACATGAAACCGCAAAATGCAGCTAAGATAGTAGCTACATTAAATGAGGATTTAGCGGTTGAAATTTTGGGTAGAATGAAAAAGAAAAATGCTGCAGATATCTTAAATTTATTATCACCTGACAAAGCTCAAGTTTTAACTGAGAAATTTGCGGGTTATAAAAGAAGGTAATTTTTTAATGTTAACGACGGGAATACCAACAACTAATTTATTTGAAGTATCTAGTGCAAAAGCACAAGGCTTAGATAATTCGAATAAATCTGAAAAGAATTTTTCAGATGTTTTTAATTCCCAAAAAGAAGCTCCACAAACTAAAAATAAAGTAGACAAAGTAAGTATTACAAGTGTTAATCAAGAAAAAGCTCCATCTCAAGATACACCAGTCCAAGAAGTTCCAATAAATGATGAGAAACCAATTCAACCCATAAAACTTGATACCGTTTCGAGTTCTCCTGTTGAAAATAGTTTAGCTGAAACAAAGTATCATAAGATTGATGAGCTTAAAGCCCAAAATAATCCTGAACAGGCTTTAACTCAAAGAATAGCCATGAAAAACTTTTTGTTTAAAATGCAAAAAGAATTAAATGTTTCACCTGAAGAGCTAATACAAGCCTTCGGTAAATTAAGTACTGAAGAGTTGCTTAGTCCTCCCGAAGAATCTCTAGAAGCATTATTGAGCAAATTAGATTTAGATATTAATGAAAAAGATAAGGCGAGAACTTTTTTCCATGAAATGTTGAAGCAAACAGCTAGTACTTCAATGGCGGAATTTGTAAAAGACACAAATACGGATCTTTCTATTCAAGTTTTAGGTAAAAAAGAAGTCAGAAACCGTCAAATGCAAGATGCTGTTAATAAAATGAATAGTCAATTTTTTGTGAGTGTAAATGCGAAAGAAGATAGCAACTCACAAGAAATTGTAGCTCCTTCTCTAACTACGAATACTTCTAAACCCAATACTCCTGTTCATCAAGGTCAATTTGACATTTCGGGAATGGAGCCAGTAGAAGCAAAAACTATTGAAGGAATAGATTCAACTGTAAAGACACATTCTGGAGAAAAAACAAGTTTTGAACTAAAAATTCCAAAAACAAATAATGAAGCCAATTTTTCTATGGAAAGTAAAAATTTAGAGACTCCCAAAAATGAACTTCTAAATGCACAAAGGAAAATGCCTGATATTGTAGAATTAGAGGATCAAAGCTTAAAATCTTCTATGGATAACAGTATTGTTGATTTAGAATTGCAACAGCAACCAGTTTTTCAACAAAACTCATTAAAAACAAATTCGATAAATGTTAATGGACTGGCTGGTGGATCGAATGAAGTAAAGGTAAATGAGAGTCAAATGACAGAGTTTGACTCTCAAGGTGAAGAGAGCTTAGCTGAGGGTGGGGATTCTGAGGTTTATTATTCTCAAGTAAAAGTTGGCAGTGAAAATACTACGACACAAGGCAAAGATTTTGTTGTTAATCCTCGACCGCAAGCCTCAGAAGCTGAAGAGTCAGCAAATGTAAGAGAAGTAATAAACCAAGCTCGTTTAATGGTTAAAAGAGGTGGTGGAGAAATGAAGGTCCAACTTTCTCCACATGGTTTAGGTGAAGTTACAATGAAAGTAAATGTTGAGGGTGGTAATGTGAATGTAGAGATGTTGGCTGATTCACATGATGCAAAGAAAATTCTCGAAAAGGGAATTTCAGAATTAAAGGCCACTTTAGCTGCTCATAAATTAAATGTGGAGCATATAAAAGTAGATACTTCTTCAAATTTACTTGGGGATTTAACTGAAAAGCAACAAGATGCAGAAAGACAATTTGCTCAACAGTTTTTGGGTGAGTTTAGAAGAAATAATGATTCGTGGAGAAATAATTTTATAGGTGTATCTGGAGCACGTGCTTACAGTTCGCAAACTCAAGATGAAGCAGAAAACCCACTATTACATGTGAGCAGTAATAGATCTTCTAAAGCCGCCAGGCGTTTAGATTTAGTAGCATAGGTGAAAAATGATAAGTATTAAATCTGGAACTCAAACTTGGTCTAAAGCAGAACAAACATCTGCACTAAAACCAGATCCTGTACAAACAATGAGCGTTAATGATAAACAGGGTGTTCTTGGTGAGAAAGAGAATATAGGAGAAGTTCTAAATAAGATCGCTGATCCTAACTGGGTAGACCCAGTCAAAACAAGAAGAGTTGGAAATTCAGAACTTGGCAAAGATGCATTTCTAAAATTACTGTTGGCACAAATGAAAAATCAAGATCCAACATCACCAATGCAAAGTCATGAAATGGCTGCGCAATTGGCGCAGTTTACTTCATTGGAAAAGTTGCAAAGTATTGATGATTCTATGAAGTCCTTAAATACTAACAATAACCAAGGAGAAGGGTCGAAGTTTGAAACTCTTAACTTGATTGGAAAAGCTGTCACAGGTGATTCTGCTGCAGTCATACGTAATGATGCCACGGAAGAACATGATATAAACTTTAGTCTTTTAAAAGATGCGACAAAGGTCAAGCTAACAATTAAAGATGCTCAAGGAACACCAGTAAGAGAACTTGATGTAAATAATTTGAAAGCTGGTTCTAACAAAGTGACTTGGAATGGGATTAATAATGAGGGCGCTCCCATGGGTAAGGGTGAGTACCGTATTGAAATCGAAGCCTTTGATTTTTCGGGAAGAAAAGTGGGTGCTGAAACTAAGTTTTCAGGCGTTATCACAGGGGTAAATTTTAGTGCAGAAGGTCCCGTGCTCATGATGGGAAAACAAAAAATTAAATTAAAAGATGTAAGAAGTATTACAACCGCAGATCAAGTTCACCAAGCAAGTTATAATCAAGTTAATAATGAAGTAAAACAAACTACAAATGATGTAGCAAAGAGTGCTAGTACACAAGCTGTTTTAGATAATGTAGCCATGTCTCGCGGGATAATTAACAAATTAGGCAAACAAACGGGGAATCAGTAATGTCTATTCAAGGATTAAATAATATCCAAATTAATCCTATAAATTCAAAAGGGATTGGTAAGACAAACGGACCAATAGATAAAAGCAATGATTTTGCCAATCAACTTCAAAATGTATTAGATAAAAAAGGTCCTTCTGAAAATGTAATAAAAAAACCTTTAGAAATAAAATTTTCAAATCATGCTGTAGAAAGAATGCGATCTAGAGGAATTCATTTTGCTCCTGAAACATTGGAGAGAATTGATAGCGCAGTTAGTAAAGCTCAAGAAAAAGGAGCTAAAGAGACATTGGTAATGTCTGATGAAGCTGCAATGATTATTAATGTAGAAAATAAAACTGTAGTAACGGTAATGGATAAATCTCAACTCAAAGAGAATGTTTTTACCAATATTGATGCTGCAGTTCTTGTTTAATTTATTAATTAATAGGGCTGGACCTCATTGAGGGGGCCCTTCATGACAGTGCGGTGACCGACTGATCCGTCTGTTGAAACATGGAGGTTTCAAATGGGAGTATTATCCTCTCTTTATACCGGTGTATCCGGTTTAGCAGCACAGGGTGAAGCCCTGGGAGTTATTGGTGATAACATTGCCAATGCGAATACAACAGGATTCAAAGCGAGTCGTGCAGAATTCCAAGATATCATTTCAAAAAGCTTAAAAGGAATTCTTGGTGGTAACCAAATTGGTCGAGGTGTAAAAATAGGGGCAGTTAATCCTATTCTTATACAAGGTAACGTAGATGCAACTGAGAAATCTACAGACTTAGCTATTTCTGGAGATGGTTACTTTGTACTAAGAGGTTCTGATGGAGAGTCATATACACGTGATGGTTCTTTTCACTTTGATAGAGAAGGTTATTTAGTGACAAATGACAATCAAAGGGTGCAAGGATTTCAAGCTGATGATAAGGGAAATATTATAAATAAAATGGGAGATATAAAGTTTCCAAGAGCTTTAATTCCAGCTAAAGCAACGAATACTGTTAAACTAGATTTAAACTTAGACTCTCGTATTCAAAATTTTAAAAAGTTTGATATGAAAGACCCTTATTCCACTTCTGATTTTTCTACAGGAATTGAAATATATGACTCTCAAGGTAATAAACATTTAATTTCAATGTTTTTTAATAAAATTGCGGATGGAACTTGGGAATATCGTGGCCTGACTGATGGCAAAGAAGTAACTGGTGGAAAAGAAGGAGAATTGGCCGAAGTTCTTGCTGGTAAGTTGAACTTTACAGTGGATGGGAAATTGAATACAGAAGAGGTTACCAAGACAGCACTCAATTTTACTGGTGGTGCTCTTCAAAACCAACAAATAAAATTTGATTTTGGTGATTCAATTACTACAGATAAAGGCGATGGTATTGACGGAACAAAACAGTATGGAAAAGAGTCTGATTTAATTAGTTGGCATCAAGATGGATCCTCAGCGGGTACAATTACAAATCTTTCATTTAATGATGAGGGAGTTTTAACAGCTCTTTATTCAAATGGTGAAACGGCAGATTTATCACAAATTGCTTTAACCAAATTTGAGAATCCGGAAGCTATGTTTAAAGTGGGAAATAACCGCTTCAAAGAGGCTAGAGATTCAGGTCCACCATCCATTGGTCGACCAGGTAAAGGTGGTCGCGGGAAGTTATTTGCCAAATCTCTTGAGAGATCGACCGTCGATTTAGCGCTTGAATTTGTGAATCTCATTCAAAACCAAAGAGGTTTCCAAGCTAACGCGAAAACGATTACAACAACGGATGAATTATTGGCAGAAGTTATTAACCTGAAAAGGTAATAATCTACTGAGATAATATATCTACTAAGTCTAAAAGCCCTTTATATGTAAAGGGCTTTTTTTGTATGGCCTCGTCAAAGGAAACATTAACATAAGATGTGCCTTGTAAGGCAATCATATGGTTGCAGTTGCCATCCAATAATGACAATACAGCTTGTGCAGCTAAGCGACTGGCGATCATACGATCCAACGCCGTGGGTGAGCCTCCACGTTGGACATGACCTAAAATGCAAACTTTGGCGTCAAAATTAGCTTTTTGTTTTAACTGTTCAGCAAGATCATAGGCATAGCCAGGCTTATCGCCTTCAGCGGTCACTAAAATACTACTCTTCTTGCCTCTATCAATGCCATGTTGAATTTTATTAATTACTTTTTCTAAATTAAATGGATTTTCAGGAAAAATAACTTCCTCAGCCCCTCCTGCCAATCCGACTTCAATCGCAATATAACCCGTGTTTCGCCCCATAACTTCCACAATAAAAAGACGGTCATGGCTAGCAGCTGTATCTCTTATTTTATCAATAGCTTCCATGGCGGTATTTACAGCTGTATCAAAACCTATGGTGTATTCACTTCCGTTAATATCATTGTCAATCGTCCCAGGTACACCAACAATGGGGATTTGGTGTTCGTCCCATAATGCTTTAGCTCCACGAAATGAGCCATCTCCACCTATACAAATTAATCCATCTATGCCTTGGACTTTGAGGTTTTGAGCAGCGATTTTTCTGAACTCAGGTTTTAAAAAATTCTGACAGCGTCCAGCTTTTAGAACTGTGCCACCTCTTTGAATGACGTTGGCCATAGAGCCAAGGTTGAGGGGCTCAATTTGATTGTCTAACATTCCTTGATAGCCTTGGTAAATACCAAAAACTTCGAGGTTTTTATAAATAGCCATTCTGACAGTGGCACGGATAGCGGCATTCATACCAGGTGCATCTCCACCACTGGTAAAAACTGCTATTTTTTTAAGTTTGTTTGTATCAAATTTATTCATAGGAATTGTTTAATTTAAAACAAGATAATAAAAAAGGCCAATCTTTAAATTGGCCTTTTTTTGAAATAATTTAAATGTATAAATTATTTGCGAAGCATAGTTTTGAATTCTGCACCAGGACGGAACTTAGGGTACCAAGCTGCTGGAATTTTAATAGCTTTTCCAGTTTGAGGATTACGGCCAGTGCGAGCTTTTCTTTTTGCTTTTGTGAATGTTCCAAAACCAACTAATTTAACTTCATCACCTTTTTTTACTGACTTACGGATGATGTCGATAGTTGCATCAAGCATTCTTTCTGTTTGAGCTTTAGTTGTTTGTGTTTCTGCTGCTACTTTCTCAATTAATTGAGCTTTGTTCATTATTGACTCCTGTTGATAGTGTCTGGTTGTTATTAATGACCGTAAGCAAATTGAAGCCTTTTTTGTACTATGGGTCAAACAGATTTTATGAAAATTTATTTTTTTTAGCTATTGCACTAATAACTGCGACTATTTATCGGGGCATTAAGTCTAAGGCCTCTAAATAAAGGGTGTGGCTATGGTTCTACGCAGTTTGGCCGTGGAACATTGATTAGTATTAACTTCTATTAATTAGACTGGTGTGGAACTAACACCGCTTCAGCAAAGGGTTTAGTGGTGGTATTAGCACCAAAACCTAAAATGATTGTTAATGTGGTATCAGACTTAATCTCCAGTTTTCCTTCGCTGTTAAGTGGGCCATATATTCGGTAGCGATAACGATCATTGTAATTAAGGGTTCCTGGGTAACCTGATCTATAAATTTCGACACCTGTGTATTGATCTATATAGTTAAAAGTTCCAAATAAAATTGTTGGAACAATAGCCTGAGGGTAGCCACTAAAACCATGTTGTAGAAGAACTTGACCTTTGGCTGGGAAAGTTAAATCGGAGAGATGAAGGATAACGTTATATCCAGCATACTTACTACAGTCTTCAAACCCATTGAATGTCCAAATAATACCTGGCATTTCACAGATGCCATATTCTTTCAAGAACGATTTATATACTACTGGATCTAGTATCTTTAACTGCACGGCATCCCATTGATATTTATAATTAGGATTTTGCGATGTGTTCCCATTTGTACCACCAGTAACTACTGTTGTTGGGTAATAAGGAGCAGGAGCGGCATTATTACCCTTATCTTTTCCGCATCCTAAAAATAGACTTAAACTTATTATAATCAATGATCCTAGTTTGGTTTTCACTGTTCTCTCCTCTATATAAAAACATATTCAGGACTCATGCCAGCTCTACTAAGAATAAAGACCAATACAACCTGATAAATCATTGAATATGGTGTCATTTTTTGGCACTATCAAACAATGTTTCCCTTTATACAAATAACTGAGGGAGTGTTGATTCCTTCATACTTTTTGGTGATTTCTTTAGTTTATGTTATTTCAAGCTTATGGTTATTTATAAGGGCTCCCCGTTATAGAATCCCACAAAAAATGGTTTTAGATGTTTGTTTAATTATAATGATCAGTGGATTTTTAGGTGCGCGATTTTTACATGTGTTTTATGAGCACCCTGATTATTATTTAAAAGTACCTAGTCAAATATTTAAATTTTGGCAGGGAGGTTTTGTTTTTTATGGGGGGCTTTTTTTAGCTTTAGTATCATCATTTATTTATTTAAAAAAAAATAATCAAAACTGGAGATTATGGTTTGAGCTTTTCGCTCCCGTTGTTGTATTTGGTTATATTGTTGGCAGATTTGCGACTTTTCTTTCGGGGAGTGGGTATGGTCATCCAACTGATTTGCCGTGGGGTATTGTGTATCCTCCAGGTCCGGAAGCACCTAGCGGTGTAGCTTTACACCCAACTCCTATTTATTCAATGATTTGGAACTTAATTTATTTATTTTTTGTGCTATTGAGGCAAAAATCTCCACCCAAACTTTTTAATTTTCCAGGAAGTTTTTTGTTGGGCTATGGTGTTTATCACGGTATAGGTCGACTGTTTATTGAACAGTTTCGCAATGATTTTCGCGGACAAACAATGTTGTTTTTAAGTGTGTCATCGTGGATAAGTGTTTTACTAATAGTTATTTGTTTTTTTATTTTTTGGCGGGAATATAAAAATATAAAAAACTAAGGAGAGTTTTGATAATTTTTTAAGAATTAAAAATCAAATTGGCTGCTAAAACTGTAAGTAAAGCTACAAAAATAAATTTCTTTCTAGAGTCCGTTGTTCGCTCGTTTAACCAGACTCCCAGTTTTGATGTAAATATTGAACCTATAAATATGATAATTATTATCGCCCAGTTTGTTTGACCTATTTGAAAAGCGGGAAATATAGAAAAAGTTTCTTTGTAAGGTGTGAGTAAAAAACTCATTAAAGCGGCACAGGAAGCTACTATCATTAATAAATTATTATAAGCGGGAATAAATCTAGGCCTCATTTTATACAATACTAAAAATGTAGGAGCTAAAACTGTGCCTCCACCCAATCCTGTAACTCCAGTGATTAAGCCCACAAAGTAACCGATTATTACTCCAATAGTCGTGTTGGGAGAACTTTCAACTTTTGAATCTCTTGGCAGTTTTAAAAGGAGAGTTTTTAAAGCAACGAGCAAAAGAACCAAAGCAAAAATTCTCTTTAACCAAATATCTGAAATAAGCGTGGCAAGATAAGTTCCGCTAAAAGCACCTAGGACAATAGTGGGTATAAGAGGCATAAATATTTTTTTATTTAATTGAATTCCAGATTTATAAAATAAAAATGTGTTAAATGAAGCATTTAATAAGATGACCCCTAAAGAACAACCTATAACTGTAAGTGCATTTAATTGTGGGTAGGTATGATAAAGTACAGGGACAATTACTGCGGCTCCGCCAATGCCAAAATAACTTGATATAATACCTGTAGCAAAACCGAGTAAAACTAAATTAATAAACTCCACTATTTACTTTTTTTCTCTTCTTTCCATTGTACGTACATAAGTATCATTAGAATTGAAATCCCAATTACTATTGCTGAGTCTGCAACATTAAAGGCTGGAAAGGACCATTTTTTTTGATAATGGAAATCTAAAAAATCTATTACGTAGTTGAATCTTAAACGATCAATATAATTGCCAATAGCTCCACCACATACTAATGAAAGGGCCAAGGCTTTTATCTTATCATTTTCAGGTATTCCTCTTAGAATATAGATAATAAATATAACAGCTAATGGTGGCATGAGTTTAAAAAATATATTGCGAAAAGAATCTGCGGCTTCTCGAAATATTCCAAAAGCGGCGCCTTCATTGCGCACATATGTAAAGTCGAAAAATCCAGGAATAACTTGAACGGACTCTCCTAATAAAAAGTGAGTGTGTACGTACATTTTAGTTAATTGATCAAAAGCAATTATAAATCCACTTATAGCTATTAATATTAAATACTTTCTGTTTATCATGATAAGGCCTCTATACATTTTGGACAAATTTCTGGATGTTCTTTATTGGTACCAATTTCAACACTATAATTCCAACAACGAATACATTTTTCACCTTCAGCTTTATTGACTTCAATACTTAATGTCTCACCCACTTTAACTTCCACTTGTGAAACTATAAAAAACTCTCTTTTAGAATTCAAAAGTTTTAAGAGTTCACAGGTTTTTTGAGGAGCAATAATTTTAATAGCGGCATCTAGGTTAGAGCCAATGGTTTTACTTTTTCTCAAATCTTCAAGTTTTTGTAAAACCTCATTTCGAAGTTCGAACAGATTTGAAAATTGATTCATAAGATGTTCGTTATTCCACTCGGATCTAACTTTAGGGAATTCACATAGAAAAACACTTTCTTTGTCTTTTTGAGGAATATAGTTGTAAACCTCTTCAGCCAAAAAACTTAAAATGGGTGCCATTAAAACTACCAAATCATTAACAAGGTAATAAATGACCGTTTGAGAAGCTCGTCTTTCAATGCCGTCACTTTTCCATGTATAAAGTCTATCTTTTAGAATATCTAAATAACACGCAGAAAGATCGACGGTAAAAAATTGATTTAAATTGTGGTAAACCTTATAAAAATTGTAGCTTTCATAAGCGTCAGTGACTTTTTCAATCACGTCATTAAAACGACCAAGTGCCCATTTATCTATTGTTGTCATATCATCATAACTAACAACATCTGTTTGAGGATTGAAATCGCCTAAATTCCCAAGTAAAAAACGCATAGTATTTCTTATTCGACGATATGTTTCTGTAATCCTTAGAAACATTTCATTGCTTATATTTACATCTTGACCATAATCTTCATAGGCTACCCATAATCTTAAAATCTCAGCACCATGAGTTTTATTTACTTCGGCGGGATCTATGACATTCCCTTTACTTTTACTCATCTTTTTGCCTTCAGCATCATTAACAAATCCATGAGTAATTAAAGTTTTAAAGGGACTTTTACCATTTGCAGCTAAAGAAGAGACAAGGCTAGTTTGAAACCAGCCTCGATGTTGGTCACTACCTTCTAGATAAATATCTGCAGGAAAGGCCATGCCTTCACGGTTTTTTTGAACAGATGTATGGCAAACTCCACTATCAAACCAAACATCTAAAATATCTTTGCTCTTTTTAAATTCTTTATGTCCGCATGTACATTTATAACCTGAAGTCCATTCCATGGCGGGTTTTTCATAAAAAGCTTCGATACCTTTACCACTGCTTTCCATTTCATCAGCAATCTTACGCATAAGTTCTGAATTGGCGAGAGCTTCCCCACATGATTCACAGTAAAATACTGGGATAGGTACCCCCCATAAACGTTGACGACTCACACACCAATCAGGGCTATTGGTAAGCATACTCATTAAACGTTGTGCTCCCCATTGTGGAACATAGGAAATATTTTTTTCTGCGGTCTCTAAAGCTTTCTTTCGCAAAGGATATTTCTCATCGTCCATTTTAATAAACCATTGAGGTGTTGAACGAAAAATTAATGGAGTTTTAGAGCGAGGATTATGTGGATAACTATGTGTAATTTCTGAATGAGCAAGCATGTGTCCAGACTGTACGAGTTTTTCTACAATCAAAGGATTGGCATCCCAGATTTTTGTGCCTTTCATTTCTGGATAATCATCGTTATACCGTCCCGCCTCATCAACAGGACACGCCACTGGTAAATTGTATTTCTGACCTACTATATAATCATCCAAGCCGTGTCCAGGAGCTGTATGGACGCAGCCAGTTCCCGCTTCTAATGTCACATGATGACCAAGAATAATTTTTGAAGTGCGATCAATAAACGGATGTTTAGTATTAATTCCTTCAA
>JAGRAE010000351.1 GCA_020435005.1 Bdellovibrionales bacterium | reverse complement strand
CGCAATAATTTGTTATTGTATAATAATATTTAAAAAGATTGATATAATTTTTAATGTGCGAGTTTATTCACATTAAGGGATCAAAGTGGCAGGTGTTAAAAATTTAAAAAAAGGTGATATTCTCTTTCGAGAAGGTGATCCCTCTGATGCCATGTATGTTATAAAAACTGGTCGCATAGCAATTAAAAAAGCAAAAGGTAGTTCAGATATAGTTTTAGCCGAACTTGCTCCGGGAGAAATGCTAGGTGAAATGGCATTTTTTGATAACAAACCTCGTTCAGCCTCTGCCGTTGCTGCTGTAGACTCAGATGTAATCATGCTGCCATTTACTGCACTACACGCACAATTTAAAACATTTCCTGAGTGGCTAAAAGCCATGGTTAAAACTGTTAATTCTAATTTAAGAAACGCCAATCAACGAATTAAAAACTTAGAATCTGCTTCAAGTCAAAGTACTGAATTGTTTGATGATCATGCTATCACCCGTTTATGTGCTATTA
>JAGRAE010000350.1 GCA_020435005.1 Bdellovibrionales bacterium | reverse complement strand
CATCGCGAGAGCTTTTGTGATATCTCCAGAAAATTTAATTCCACCATCGGCAATCACTGCTTTTCCCATTTTTTTCGCAGCTTGAGCACAAGCTTGAACAGCAGAAATTTGTGGCATACCTACACCGGAAACAATTCGCGTTGTGCAAATACTTCCAGGACCAACACCAACTTTAACAACATCCGCACCGGCACGTAATAAATCTTCTGTTCCTTGAGGTGTTACAACGTTTCCTGCAACAATAATGGTTTCTTTAAAACTCCTTGAAATAAACTTTACCATTTCCATAACATTTTTAGAGTGACCGTGAGCCGTATCCACGCACACAACATCTACTCCAGCATGAACAAGAGCTTCCACTCTTTCTTTTGAAGAAGGATCAACACCAACAGCTGCTCCAACGAAAAGACGTCCATGTGAATCTTTTGTGGCATTAGGAAAAGTTTTTGCTTTTTCAATATCTTTGATCGTAATAAGGCCTTGTAAACACCCTGACCCATCAACC
>JAGRAE010000034.1 GCA_020435005.1 Bdellovibrionales bacterium | reverse complement strand
GGTTCAAAGTCTAACTCTCTATGAGCACCGTCTACTCCACCTTTAATTTTATACTTTTTGGATATTTCACTGATTATCTTTTCCATTTTCACAGAGTATTCTTTATTTGTTTCTTCTCTAATTTTTACAAGTCCTTTTACATAACCCTCTAAAAGGTTTTTTTCTTGCGCTAATTCTATCCCGTGTGGCAAATCACTAGTGACAATTACTTTTCTATGATCAAAATACTCTTTTGTAGGGAAAAAACTCATATAATAAATCAGCAATCGATTTAAATTAGCCACAAGGCCAAAATTACCTCGAGCTTCAAAATTTATTTCCGTAAACTTGTTTTTCCACTCATTATCTTCAACTTTTCTAAACTTTTGCTCCCGCAAATTTTCTTTAGTGTTTTGAGACCTCAAACGGTCAATCTTGGACTGCTTTGGACTTTCTTGGGCTTGATTTTGCTTTCTTAATGCTTCTCTTCTTGTCATTTTTTGAGAAGACTCTCTTAACCAAGGTTTTTGTTTTAATTTTTCTTGTTCTAATCTCGCTCTATAGGAATCTCGAGCAAAATCCACCATCCCCTTATAAACAATGGGATGCCCATTTTCATCAATGGCATCAAAAGTTTGATGCCCCTGCTGTAAATTAGCTTCGCGCTGTGTGTTATGCGTGTCGAGTAAAACAAAGTTTTCTTGCAGTAATTCTTGTAAGGGCTCGAAAGCAAATTCTCTTCCCACATAAACTAAACCATCGTATTTTCCCATATATATTTTTAAATTGGGCAGTTCTGATAGTTGGTCTTTACTTGGCAATGGTAAGCTGTAGTAAATTTGGGTTAGCATTGTTCTCCACATGGCAGTAATGCTAGACTTTCCGCTGCGCAAGACATTCTTTATAAATTCCAAATCCTTAGCTGCAATCTTGTCTTCCCACCCCTCACTTTCGGACATTTCTCGAAATAGCCTTTCTTCTATTTCAAGCCTGTCTTTAGGGGAACCAGTTCCTAGTGCCACATCAGCGGGTGGACTTAAAGGCAACAAACCAATTATTTGACTTAGAATTTGTTTAAATCGACCATTTTTATGTTTTGGATAGTATTGAGTCCAGAAATATAATAAATCTTCACCACCCCAGCTATGCCCAGATAAAATAACTTTAACATCTGGTGCAACAACTTTTTCTAAAATTCTTAAGTTAAATTCTATTTTTTCATCATAACTTAAAAGTTTATTTCCTGTATTCTTACCATGACTGTGTTGATCAACAGCCATGATTGGAATGTTTCTTTCTACAGAATATTGAGCAATTGATGATGTATTTTTTGCTTCCGCAAAGGGAGTTCCGCCCCCATGTCCGTGATAGAAAATTACACGGTGTCCTTTTGCTTTTGAAAAAAGAAATTCATCATCCCATTGATCGGCAGATGTCAAAATGGGCATGTTAAAATAAGCTTGAGTCGTTATTAGCTCGTCTTCAGTTTGTAATTCTAAATGAGCTGACATTCCGGTATTGGGAGTAAATAAAGTGGCAACTGAAGGATGCTCACTATTTACACTTGGTGTTGCCAAAGCTTGTATCTTTAACCCTGGTTGTGTTTTTACGAATGACTGTAGGGCATTCGGTAACTCTTGTCCATTGCGTTCAATGGATACATCATGGTTGAGATCTACGAAACTGGGGTGTGGAGCTTTCTCCAATTCAATCGCAACCTTAGACTGTGCACGATCTACATAATGATCGATGGGCATATTGGCCAAAGCTTCTTGACAATCTGATGTTATAAGGTCCGCAAATGAATATTGATTAAATAATAAAAAAATTAAACAACTACATATCCCACAGATGCTTTTATAAACAAGACGACCCTTCAAAACTACCACCCTAGTTTACCTTTTACCCAATTCCCAATACAAGAGCCGCTTATAGACAAAGCTCAAAAGTTAAGCAAACAATACTCTAATTATTATAAATTTGTTATAAATTGACATGCTTGCAAAAAGACACATATTTAATAAATTAGTTTCTTTAACATGATAAAATTACTCAATTTTTTTAATTTTCATAACTTGACCACAAAGAAAAAAACCACATATTTATAGTGTGAAAAGGAGGTTACAAATGAGACATTTAAGCCCATTTAACCAAAGAGATATGTGGAATGATTTTGATAGATTGTTTGATAGTTTTCTTTCTCCAAGCTCTAGAGAAGCTTGGGATAAACTACCAGCTTTTAACCCTAGAGTAGACATTAAAGAAACTGATGATTATTTTTTAATTAGTACAGATCTACCTGGATTAACAGAAGCGGATATAAATATAGAAGTAAAAGATAATGTTTTGACGATTAGTGGTGAGAGAAAATTTGAAGAAGAGAAAAAAGACGACAAATTTCACCGCATAGAAAGATCATATGGAAAATTTTCTAGATCTTTTCAACTTCCAGAACAGGTAGACACAGATAATATCGAAGCTCGAAATGAGCATGGTGTGTTTGAAGTCTTAGTTCCAAGAAAGAAAGTTGAAGAAAAGAAAACTGTTAAGATTGCTTCGAAAGCAGGTGGTTTATTTTCAAAAGTTTTTAATAAAGAAACTAAAGAGAAACACTAAGTGTGCAATTTTAAGAATGTCAATAACTGATCCCTAATAACTTATCCCTTCCCCTTAAAGATAAAGGCCAGTGCACTACTGGCCTTTATTTATTTATTTAAACTTTAAAGGAATTGAAAATACCAATCTACTTCACAAGACCATATGCATCCTGAGGAAGAGGTACGGTTGAAAATTTAAATAAGCTAGTTAGACAATATATACCTAAAAAAGCCAACTTAAAGGTGATTAGTGATGAGAAAATCAAAATGATCGAAGCATTGTTCAACAATAGACCCCGCTCGCCATATCTGGAATATAGAACCCCAATCGAATGCACACCATAAAAAAATTCAAAGTTAAACGTCCCACTTCGCGCTTAACTCGGCAATCCACCTAAACATATTCAATTGGCATCGCTTATTAATTGAAATAAATTGCCCGCAATGGCTAAGCAACTAAAACTTTTTACGGAAACTGAACCTAAAAAACGAGGTCCCAAACAAAAGCGCCCATTGAATGTGTTTGGCGGTCATTATTTTAAAAACTATAATCCTTCACAAAAAAGACCCATCAACAGCAAAAAAGCTCTTCACACGGTGCTTAAATCCACTCTGGCCAAAGGCTCATATTCTCTCAAAATCCACCACAATGAAGAAAAGGTGTGGCAAATCATTTCACAACAAACCGCCAAGAACGACATAAAACTTTACTCCTATGCCAATGCCGGCAATCATTTGCACATACTTTTAAGAGCAAAAACACGTGAGAATTATGTGAAGTTTATTCGCTCTATTACGGGCCTGATTGCTCGTCACGTTTTAAAGGCCGAAAGGGGGCAAGCGCAAAACAAAAAGTTTTGGGATGCACGACCCTTTACGCGCATTGTGCATTTTGGTCGACACGACTTTCACAAACTTAAAAAATATTTACTCAGAAACACTCTGGAAACCATTGGTTGGATCCCCAAGCTGGAACGTTCTAAAAAGTTAACTCATGAATGGAAGAGTTTTTGGCACCGCACCTGTGAAGTACATTGGTGAAGAGTAATTGGTGATTCTCACGCATCTCATCATATAAAGTTACCAAAACAATATTCTGAGAAATATTGCTCGAATCATCAAATTTCAAAGTAATAAAAGATACTAAGAGAAAATAATTGCAAGATACATCCGCAATTAAAGGGATCAGTTTTATAAGAACAAACTAAGTCTCTGCATGGACAAATGACATAATTCTTTTAGGCAGGAAAAAAACTGTTTACATTAATTTAAAATCATCACTTCAATAAAATAAACCATAAGAAAAATTAATATGAAATATAGAACCTGATTCAAGATCATAGTGTATTTTTCCAATTTTGGATATTTTAGATAAATTTCATCCTCGGTAATTGTGAAGTGATTCAACAAGAGTTCCTCACTGTAATTTATAATTTGCTGAATTAAGGTCAATATCAACACATTAATGATAAAAAGACTAATAAAGCCCTCAAACTCACTAAAGCTTTTGAGTATTACTATATTTTGACTATTAAAGTATAGAGTCAGTAATAAAGGCAATACTAAGTATTTTAATATTGTTAGTTGCCAAATTTTTAATCTATTTATAGTTCTTAACCAAGTTAGCTTTATTAGTTTAGCAGATTTCACATATTTTTTAGCTTGTTGCTGACTTAATAATTCTGGGCGATGAAACAAAATTTGTTCGAAAATTATATAATTGTTTTCTAAAAGTGATAAAAAAACAAATTTTTGACCTGTTTTCAAATAAATCTTAAACCCTCCAAACCACCTGGGTGGCAATAGAGATAGTTGAAGACTTTCAATCTTATCCAATTCAATCTCTTTAATTTTACTTTTAAATCTATGTAAAATTTTTTTCTCACCTAAAACATAATTAGCAAAAATCCTGGGTCTTACTATAAAATGCAAACGAATAATTACTGACAAAGGTACAGATATAGATAGGAACAGTGTAAATAGACTTTTTGTAGTATTATGTTCAAACAGGTTACTATCTAACTTGAATCTTAGGACTAAGAGACACACGATGATCAATAAGAACATCAAAATATAATACATTTTTTTTAATATAGGATGATATGAGAAAACTTCCTGCTGCACCTTTATAGGTTAAAACACATCATATATAAAGTTCAATACCAAACCATGTTGAATTTGAAATTGATCTAATACTTCCGGTTGCTTCAATGCCTTATATTCGTAAGAGACTGTAGCCCACGAGTTAACTTTAGATGTTAGTGAAAATTTAAGATCAATATTGGTCAACTCTAAGGTGCTACAGTCTTCGCATTCTTTACCAGAATCTATTTCTACACCCAGCGGTGTTAAAAAATCACCAACAAAAGAGTATTCAGAGGTTTCGTTCCATTTTCCTTTAAATACAAATCCATATTCTACTCCAGACTGAGAAGCACTTTCTAAGCTTGTAACTTCAATTACATTTACCGTATTAGAATCATCATCTAATCTATATTGATCTTTTGTTTTTACTTGAATAGCGCCATAACCCAGCCGGAATTCAAGAGATGTATTTTCACGTTCAATGGCCTTATAAAAGAAGCCCATGGCTTCTTTTGTGGTTAATGGCACAAAGGGATCTGTCAGTCTGAACACTTCATAGGATCCCAAATTTATGTTTGTTGTCTCATTCAACTTATATAGATAAGTTTTTGCTTGAGCAGTAACATTCTCACCCTTAAATGCAGATGTTTTTGCCTCTGCTCGTGCATAAGGACCAACATGAGGATAAGAAGCTAAGGATCGCAAATAAATAGTTGAGTAGCCTAATTCATCTGAAGACTTTACAAAACGTGGCAATGTTGGCGTGCTTGTTGTTGCTCCTGAAAACTTTAATTCCTGACGCCATTCATTTCTTCCGCTTTTGAAGTCTAGGCCAGCATCTATACTTGCCCCTAAAGTTTTTGAATCACCATCTGTTTGTCCAATGACAGATTGTGAAGAACCCAAACTAAGATTCGTTTTAATTTTTAATTTAGGATGCCAACCATCTTTTAATTTTTTATTGGTATCCGCCTGTTTAGCGTCTGTAATTGTTACTGGAGCAGGAGCAGTGTCTTGTGCCATAGCTAAACTTAAATTAAAGAATATTAAAATAATAATAAACGCAACTTTCATTTGCACCTCAACTTAACGCATCTCAACATTTAACTGAAAAAAGCTTATACATTTCTTTTAGAAATTAATCATTATGCATGGTAACATGTTCGTGTTTATGAAAAAGAAAATACTAATTGTTGATGACGAAGAGGATTTGAGAGAACTTTTTTCACAAGTCATAAAAATGGCTGGGCATGAAGCTATAGTTGCTTCGGGTGGTAAAGAAGCTTTTGAACTTTTCCAAAAAAATAAAATTGATGCCGTACTCACAGATATTCGAATGCCCAAGGGGGACGGTGTTGAGTTGCTCGTTAATATAAAAGACAAGTTTCCTGAAACACCTGTTTTTATTATGTCTGGTTATAATGACTATAGCTTGGAAGAGTTGTTGGATATGGGGGCCAGTAAGGTATATGTGAAACCCTTTAATTATGAACTCTTCTTGAGAGAACTTGAAGAAATTTAGTCATTTTTAATTTGTTCTGCTACTAGAAAACCTGTAAGTAATACACTAATAATACCTGATATAACTGTAAATGCATTGACCGTGTTTTGATCAAAAGTAACGTCTTTTTCAGGAATATAAATTACGTCACCTTTTTTAACCATATACTGAGCCTCTGACTGAATTAGTTGTTTCATACTAACTTGATTATGTTGCCCGGTATATGTCGAAACTTTTATATTTTCGATGTCTGCATTTTTTATGGGCCCACCAGAAATTGTTAACAAAGTTAACATACTTGTGTTGGCAGGAACATGGTACAAGCCTGGCTTTGCAATGTTTCCCATGAGTCTTACAGGAACTAGTATGTCTACATTGTTTTGATTGTAAAAATATTCAGATAAACGAGTCCTAAAAGCTTCGTCCATCAAACTATAGCGACTTAAAGTATTAGATTGTGCAAATATTTGTTGCACAAAAAGAAACTGAAAACACAATATAATTTTAATTATTCTCTTTATCATGCTGCATCCTCTTTTCTTCTTGGCAAAGCGTAATAATAATTTTGAGGCCGAACTTCAAAAATTTCAGTGTATCTATTCAGAACTGCAAAAACCGACCTATGACCTATCGTTTTTAAAATATCAAGAATGTTATGGGCTTCGGCTAAAGAAGTCTTATTAGCTTCTAATACTATAATCGGCTTATCGGCAATTTCATATACAAGCAAGGCATCTGCACCGGCATGAAAAGCTGGAGTATCTATAATAATATGATCATAATCATCATAAAGTTTTTCACAAATTTCTTTTAATTTACCGCTCGATAAAACGTCTATAGTTTCATTATCGGTATGATAACCAACTGGCAACACATCCATATTTGAATATACTTCTTTAGCAATTACTTCATTCAAAGAAGCTTGGCCTTTACAATACTGTATAAGGCCATCACCGGTAAGATCTGAGAGAATTTTTGAAATCGATGCCACCCTTTCATCCGCATCAACTAATAAAACTTTTCTTCCTACAGACGACAGGCTAATAGCAAAATTCACAGATACAAATGATTTTCCTTCATTGGGTCTCGAACTGCCAATAGCTATTACCTTTTGTAATCTTTTTGCTTTTGCAATGGATTGTAAAAATCGCACTCTCAGATAACGAAAGGCCGTTCCGCCTTGAGACTCTGGATGATCAGCACAAACCTGGACCACCATATCTTTACCCTTACTTATCCACTTTTTTGGTGACAACATTGACGTGCCAAAATTCAATTTAGGAATATGAGACAAATAATAAAAACCCAAGTTCATAATTTCCTTTTTTCCAATCACCACTGGATAAAAATATTCAACCAAAGCAACTATAATTATGGTTGTCAGAGTTGCTAATAAAATGGCAAAAAAAGCTTTGTAGGGAAATGGCAATTTTTGTGTAACATTTTTAATTGATGGTAAATCTACTGATCTCACGCGATTTTTAACTGAAATAGATTGAATCCCTGATTGAAATAAGTTTTCTTGTAGTAACTCATAAAAGGAATACTCTAATTCAATTTGCTTCTGAAATTCATAAACCTTTTGCTCATAACCAGGCGATAAATCACTTTGGAGTTTGTTTAGTCTTTTTTGAAGTGCATCTTTGTTGGCATCTAGAGCTTCCATTTCTTGTTGCACAGCCTGGATCATATCTACCAAACGTCCACGAGAGGCTAGCAAGTCTCCCGGATGATACACTCCTTTTTGTCTTGTATTTAATTTTTTAAGCTGTTCTGAAAATTGATTTTCTAATATCTTGTTTTTAGTAATTTGTACTTTTGTAACTTCGAGTTCTTCCCTTAACCTTGCAATACTAGCTTTGAGCGGTGAAATTTTATCAGATAATGAAAATTGCAAGTTCTTTTTACTGTTTTTAAACGACTCCGCCTGAGCACTTAATTGACTTAACCTTTCTTTTGACTTTAGCATTTCTGATTTCAAATACTTTTCTGAATTTTCTATTTCAGTAAGTTCATGATCAATAATAGCCTCTTTTGCATAAAGAGCCACTCTTCTCACTATTGACAAAATATCTTTGGGCGCATTTGATACACCATTAACTGTTATGCTTTCCGAATCAACTTTTTTAAAAATAATAACAGAAAGTAAATCTTCTGCTTTCTGGAAAAAAACTTCTGTATTAAATTCTGTTTTACCAGCTTTAGAACTTTCTTCTTGGATTTTATTGGCAACAAATTCAGTAAAGGCTTGTGCTTCAAATAGTTTTAAATACTTATCAGCGTCGTCTTTCTCTTTATATGGATTTACATAATGACCACTTATTTTCCCCAAGCGATTTAATAATTGGCTGTCATCAGCTGAATTTATATAAATTGTCGCATAAGTATGAAAGTGGGGATAGAGTTTGTGAACAGCAAAAGCTCCAATCAACGCCGCAATCACCATTAACACATATGAAAAGTAATGGCGCTTTAACAGAGAGACCATCCATATGACACTCCCCAATCTAGAAGCTTTTTCCTGTTTATTCATTACTAACTAGGCCCTCCAGTTGGCTTATAAAAATTTATCGGTAAACTGTTAAAATAATTTAATTATTTTCTATTATTAAGATAGAATTTAAGTTATGTTTTTTGGCTTTAACGACCAAGACTTAGGATTTAAGTTAAATACGATTAATGACCTACCAGACATTAAAAATGTTAAATGGTACCATAGTGTTAAAACAAAAAATAAATTATGGGGTAGATTCGGCAAAAAATTAGATTTTTTCTACATAGACTTTCCTGACATTGGTCTAACTACATTTGAGCCTAGAACAAAGTCCTTAAACTTTTTCAACACTAAAAATTGGCCTACCTTCCAAGTTCAATCTTTTTTTAAACACCACCTGGCTCCCCTTTTGCTAAGTCTTTCTGGCGAAATAATTCTACATTGTGGTGCCGTAGAAATTGATCAAAAGGCCTATTTATTTATTGGCGATCAAGGTGTTGGCAAATCTACTTTAAGTTTACAGTTGCTTAATTTAAGGCAAAAAGTTTTGGGTGATGATGCCTTTAGAGTATCTAAGTCAGAGTTTAAATACTCTTTATTTTCTGGTACTGGCACTTTAAGGGTTAATAAAGATCTTCCTCAACATTTAATCGAGAATTTTACTATTTCAAATAGCTACTTTAATAAACTAATAATTAATTTGGACACTTTTAGTCAAAATAAAGCCATCGAAATTGCAAGTTTATTTTTTATAAAAAATTACCAAGAATTTAAAATTTCAAAAGCTTGTAAAATAGAAGTGTTTCCTTATTTACTAGCCAATAGCTTTCGTTTAGATACTCAAAATCAACAACTTTTAAAACTAGAACTGAAAGCGTTAAATGACTTACTAAGTCATTTACCTTGTTATTTTTTATATTGGCCACAAGATTTCTCCAAATTAAAGCAAAACACTGAACGGTTCCTTGACTATATCAATAGCTTTTTATTGGATAATAATTAATTGAAAACAAATGCGAGGTTTTAAATGAATTGGATACAACATCAAGATGTCGTCACTCAAGAAAATGACGAGGGAGCTTTTTTACTTCATATGCAAAGTGGTATTTATTTTGGTTTAGACGAAGTTGGAAAAAATATCTGGCATCAATTTAAAACACCCACCACAGAAGCATTAATATCCAAATATCTAATTGAAAGTTACAATCTTTCAGAAGAAGATGCAAAACAGGATAGTTTCGAATTTATCCAAAGTCTTAAAGAAAACAATTTAATTGTTGAAAGATAATGAAATACCTTCTTGCCATCGAAAGCCTCTTTAGAATCATTTTTTTTACGATAGTATTAAAACCAAACAATTTAAAAAATATAATTCACAAGGCAGAAGATTCTCGATCAATATTTAACACACAAGCCTCAGATGAAAATCTTATAGCTTCATTTCGATTTACTAGAAGGATGATAAATTATCTCTTATTGAATAATAGTTGTCTAGTCACAGCACTCGCTTATTATTCGATGGCGGCAAAAGGTTCTAAAATGCATATTAGTGCCAGTGATTTACAAAACAATTTCGAAGCTCATGCCTGGGTGGAATTATCAAATAAGCAATTGATTACAACAGATTTGTGCAAAATAAAACAAAACTCTTTTGTTTTCTGTAAAATATGATTAATAAAATTGACTTAAATAAACTTTCAAATGCTTATGAAATTAAAAGATTGGATGTCTTGTCAGAACCTATATTTTACTCAGAAAACGGACGACAACTTATTCACGGCAATAATTTAATAGACGTTGCAGATAATGTTCCTAATTTAACATTAAATTGGAGATATTTTGCAAAAATTTGGGAAAATGATTTTTCTTATCAAGAATTGTCTCCATTTAACGAAATACTGAAGGCTCCTACAAAAACTAGAGTCATTTTTGAAAGAACTTCTCCAAAGAGATTAGAATATCTAGAACCTTTTAGAGCTAGTTACACTTTTAAGAATAAGGAAGATGTACTTGATCAACTTGATGAATTAATTGTGGAAAATCTAAAAAATTATGAAAAAAAGGAGTCCGCGCTATTTTTAAGTGGTGGACTGGATTCCACTTTGATCTTTGCTATTATTCAAAAGCACAAACTAAATATTCCAGCTGTTCATCTTTCTTTCACACAAGAACCTCAACAAGATAAATTCTCGTCTAGATATTTATTTGATTTATTTAATGGTAAATTTACAAATTTGCGTGCTGAAGAATTGAAATTGATAAATACACCACCCTGGTATGGAAGAGCCAATTGTTTTGCCTTTTGGAATTTTGGCCTTGAACTATTCACGCCCATGTACGAATGGGCTGTAGAAAATAATATAAAATACGTGTTAACTGGAACTGGAGGAGATGATTTATTTACATTTAATTCTAGTTATCTTCTTCCACTTCTAAAAAAACAGGGCATTAGTATTTCTTCCATCGATGAATTAGTAAATTTTTTTAAATACTATAAAAGCGAAGGAATTATAAATTTTATTTCGCAATTGACCCCTTTAAAACTAAAGTATGCAATTAAAAGTCAATTTAAAAAATCAACAAGTTATGTGCTTTACAATTTGAAGAATTTAAATTTTAATTATTTAGAGTCTATAATTAATTGGCGTTTCATTTACTCTGGTATTTACAATTTTGTCTTTGAACAAGAACAAGAGCGTGCTCGACTATATAAACTTAATATGGGTTACCCTTTAATATCTGATAGTATTTTACAATTAATGGTTTCAACTCCACTAGAAATGCACATTCAGTTTCCTAACGAGAAACCATTGCTTAGAGCACTGGCTATGCGCTATTTACCCCCAGAAGTTGCTAATTATCACAATAACCAAAGCTACCACAAACTCGTCCAGCAACAGGCTAAAAAATGCTTAAAAAATCAGTTGATTAAATTAAATAATTCAAAATGGCCCACTCCATTTTGTAACTTGCACTTCAAAGAGTCTATGTTAAGCTCTAATGCTAATACGGAACAATTATTAAAGCTTTTATATATTAAAAATTTTGAGGATTTTGTATGTCTACACAAAACAAAAAAGAAACCAATTACAAAAAGCCAGTTCTTAAAAAATATGGAAACGTAAAGCAATTTACCAGAACTTCTAGTCATGGTGGCAAGGCCGATGGGGGGGCTTTTCCTGGTGACAAAAAAATGTGTATAAGTGCTATCTCTCCTCTAGAAGAACATCAGGTTTTGCTGTCCGATGAATTTTGTCAAAATGCCTTTTCTAAAATGATAGAGTTACATGTTAAAAAAGGAGATACAGTTTTAGATTTGGGCTGTGGTACAGGTATACATACTTTAATGGCATTAAAAAATGGAGCCAAAAAGGTTTTTGCCATAGAGATGAATCCCTTAATTGAAGTGGCACGAGAAGTCATCTTTGATAATGGTTTAGGTGATAAAGTACAGTTTATTATGGGAGATTCATTAGAAGTTGAAATCCCAGAAAAAGTGGATGTTATTATTGCTAATCTTGGTTTTTTAGGAAGTCTTGAGAGCCTCCCAGATGCTTATAAACGCTTTTTAAAACCCAATGGTTTAATGATCCCTGACAGTACACAAATGCATTTTACTCCTATAGAAGATGATGAATTTTACAGAGATATGATCCAGTTTTGGCACCAACCCAAATTGGGTTTTAGCTTTTCAGCTTTTCATCGCTTAGCAGCTAATCATCCTTTTTATTTTAAACTGCAAGATCACGAACCAACAACTGAAGTAGCTCATCTCGAAGCTATTGACTATAAGAAGCCCCAAAATTTATACAGCTGGTCACATGAATTCAGTTTTACAAATAACACAAGTATTAATGGTTACTTGGGATGGTATGATTTCAGGTTAAACGGAGAAAGTTTTATCTCAACTATCCCTGGCTCTAAACTACACCCCAAATTGTGGAGCCATATTTATTTACCTCTAGAAAAACCACTAAAAATTTGTTCTGAGGATAAGATTAAATTTAATTTATCCATGTCTAACGAATTAGCTCCTGATGGTCCGGTATGGCGTTGGCAAACATTGCTTAATGGAGAACTTTTATTTGATCAGAGTACATTTAAAGCCATGCCTCTTTCTGATAATATACTGCGAAAACTGCAGTAATATTTTTAATAAAAAGTAAAAATATGTAAGCCCTTTTTTCGTAGTAAATTAAGGGCTTTTTTAATTGCGCACAGTCCACTTAAATAACCTATTAAACCAAAAATAATAGCATAAATAAATATATGAAATTCTAAATTCTGATGATTATTTATTTTGCGAATGGACTCTAAATAAATAGTAAATGGAAATATATCAAAAAATGAGTCTAACCTTACTTCTTCAAAAATTGTTATAGGAAAATAAACACCGGATAAAACTGAAATTATGGCAGAAAAATGATTTAAAGCTCCCTGTCCACGCCCAAAATATAAAACAATACTCGAACTAATCAAACCTAATCCTATAAATCCAGGCAAGAAAATTATTAAAGTAAAATGGGCATAAACTATTGTATGCCATTCTATATTTAGCCCCAAAAATAATTTAGATATTAATAACATGCTCCACATATAAACAAAATCTCTTGCCAATGAAGAGAAGAGCATACTTTGAATGATTGTTGATACAGCACCTGGCAAGCAAATAATTGTTTCTAAGATATTATCCATGATAAGGCCTTTAACTGACCTAGCGCCCGCATTAAGTGCTTGCAAGGGAATTAACATAAAAGCTTCACCAACTACTACGTAAGTAAAATAATCAGTCTGATACCAGTTTAAATTTTGCGATAAATGAGGGGACAAGGCTTTTGACGTTAGCCAATATATAAATAGGCTAGTTATCAGAGCAATTATATCAGTCAACACATACCATTTAGAAAAGTAGTTATTCTTTAAATCTTGTTTCAAGAATAAGCGAATTAAGTTAAACATATATTTTTAAAACCATCCAAATTTATTTTTTGAGGCGTGGCAATTATCAAAGTTTTATCAACTAAAGACATATACTGAATTAATTTTTCTTTATTTTCTTCATCTAAATGCAGAAAAGGCTCATCTAAAATAAATGCCCTCGCAGGAAAAGATAAAGAAGCGGCAAGCAACAAGAGCTTTTTCATTCCCATGGAACATTCACAAAACGGAGTTCGCAGCGCACTATTAAAATTATTATAATTTTGAAAGTTTTTGATGAGATTATCCCAAATAGAATCTTCACATTTTCTTAATTTGAAATGAATCCTTAAGTTTTCTTCACCAGTTAGATGATTAAACATGCCTTTTGCATGAGCCGCCACATAGTTAACTCGCGGCTGATTAGGCTGATCTTTAGCCTCCCATAACACTTCGCCCTGTTGAGGAGTCATTAATTTAGCTACTAACTTTAACAGGCTTGTTTTACCTGAACCATTTACTCCATGAATTAAGTATTTCTCACTTTCAACTATCCTTAAATTGAGATCTTTAAATATTTCTTTATCCCCATAGTTAAGTGTTATGTTACGAAGCTGTACTAAAGTCATCTTGTCCATGACATTAATTCTCCATAAAATATCTATTAATGACAATCCTAGACTCTTATAAAACATCAAAAGGATATTACTCCTTAGCAACTCTGAGACAACTAGATAATCATAATCTACTTGGATACTTATATTTAAATGAAAAAGAGCATCTCTGCCCAGAGGGTGAAGAACTATGTCGCAAAAAATATTTATGGCAACAAGCTTTAAATTTGTCTCTCGTGCAAGCCAGTAAAGAACTTGTAAGTGATTGCTTAAATCAGAATATCCAAATTGTCTTTTTAAAAGGCCTGCCTTTATTAAATTCTATATATAAGGATATTGGTGAAAGATACTTATCAGACATTGACGTATTTGTGAAGCCAAGTGATGCTTTAGAATTTTTTGATATAATGAAAAAGCAAAATTATATTCATTATGATATAAAAAAGTGGGCAGCATCTAAACATAAAGATGACTTTCGTAAGACATTACCAACAGGATTAGAAATTGATGTTGATGTCCACTACAAACTTATTTTTAACATAGATCTTCCTATAGAAAAAAGTAATTACTTTCCTGTACCGGCACCCAATTTAGAAGTTTTCTTATTCCATTTGATAACTCATCTTGGTTATCAACACACATATCTTAGATTGAATTGGCTCTTAGATGTTTTCCATTTTTGCCATTATTTCTATAATGAAATTAATTGGACCAAACTTGAAAATTCATTTAAAGAATCTCATCTTGAAAATGATTTGAATTGTATTAAATTTATACTTCATAAATATTTTAATTTTGATATTCCAATCAATACAACTTTAAAGCCGTGGGAGATTAATCTTTTAAGTAGAATAGTTACTCCTGAGTTTTTATTAGATCCTCAAAAAAATAAAATTAAATATTATACTCTAAAACATTTTTTATCACCCAACCTCAAATCAGCTATAAAGTACGATATATTATGGTTGTGGTCTAAAGTTACAGGAGCAGCTTAAGCTGCATTTACATTATCATTTATATTTGATTTGTTTTTCTTAGCCATTTCGCGATAGAAAATAGCAAACTCTTCTTTTTGGTAAAAGTATAAGCCCTCTGGTTCATTATTATTTAACCTTGAACACTTATGTTTATCTGTAAGTCTTAGAAAGTCTGCTTTTAGAAGGTCAGTTTCAGTTTTATTCCACTTATCACCACTTGGTAGAATTATTGCAATAGAATAGGAACTCAGTAACATGACTCGTGCACCCTTAAATTTAAATGTAATAAAACCTGAAATATCTTTCACAAATGTTACAACCTTAGGCAAGCCTTTCCTCTGAAGTTCTTTGTAATAGTTAAATAAGTCCAAAATAATTGCTTGATGCAGATGACTCTCTGGCAAATCGTAATCTGTTTTCTCAATGTTAACATAGGTCTCAATTAGAGTTCTACCAAAGTGTGATATATGTTTTCCTAACTGACCTTCCGTTCTAAAAACCAAATACAAAATTATTAGCAATACACCTGTTGACGAAAACAATGTTGACCATTTCAATAAAGGCTCTACATCATTAACTAAAATCCAACCAACATTACTGCAAAGCGCTCCGACCAGAAAAAATACAGTTGCAACTTGTGTATCGTTAAGTCCCACTTTAAGAAGTCGGTGATGTATATGATCTTTATCTGCAGAAAAAGGTGATACGCCAGCAATAACTCTACGAATTGTAGCTGTCGTCATATCCATTAAAGGTAACGCGAAGATCATTAAATAGCCTAAAATGACAAAATGCTTACCTCCTGACAACGGTTTATGAGTCAAAAAACTATAAGCTAAAATCAAACCGATCAGATTACTTCCTACATCACCTAAATAAATCCTGGCTGGCTTTTTATTGAAAAAACCAAAAGCTAATATAGACCCTAAAATTAAAAAAACACTTGATGAGAGCTCATTAGGAACCAAGTAAAGAATTGGTAGAACCGCTAAAAAGTATCCAAAAACAAGGCCATCCAAGCCATCGATAAAGTTAATTGAATTACATAATGCAACTATAAAAAAGACAGTTAAAACAGAAGTGATAATTGGGTGTTGATTCCAAGTAGTCCAAATAATACTATCATATTTTAATGAGAGCAATAATCCCGCTGATAAAAATTGAAAAAGCAGTTTACTTCGTGCAGTTAATTCCAGGAAGTCATCTAGAACTCCTCCGATAACTAATGGACTAGCAATAATTAAAAAATCAATTAAATCCTTATTATTAAAATAATATGCCGATAGTAAAAGTGTCAGTACGATTCCAACGCCGCCTAATTGTGGTACTGATTCCTCTTTAATTCGACGAAAGCTCTGTTGCCCATAGACTTTAAGCTCTCTACCTAAGAAAATCAGACTAAAAATGAAAAGAAGTCCAGCAATTAAGGAAAAAAGTATTTCAACCATTGCCCACTTATCGGTTATATTAACAATAAGTAAATGACTATGGAAAAAAGAATCTTATTTGCAACAAACACCTCACGACATGCCTGGCGTCATCGCTCGACTTTAGCCTTGGCTGCATTAAATGCCGGACATAAAGTTTGCTTTTTATGTCCCTCAGGTGAAGAAGTTGCCAGTATGAAAGCTGTGGGCATTGAGCACATTCCTCTTTCCATTCAGCGTAAAGGAATTAACCCCTTTCGAGAGTTAATAACATTATTTTCAGTTTATAAATCTATAAAAAGATTCAAACCTGATATTTATCATGGGTTTACTATCAAACTTTTAATTTATGGTGGGATCAGTTGTAGATTACAAAAAGTTCCTAAATATTTTTTAAATGTAACTGGGATAGGCTCTTTATTTTTAGATTCAAATTCATATAACTTCACCAAAAAAATAGTTAGTCACTTGTATAAATGGGTTTTTACCCCGAGCCAAGCAAGAGCTATTTTTCAAAATAGTGAAGATAAAAAATTTTTTATTAATCAAAAATGGATTAAAAAAGAAAAGTGTATTGTTATTTCAGGAACAGGTATAGATACAAGAAAAATAGTACCAAGCTATTCTACGCGGAATGAAAAAGTTAATATTTTATATGCAGGTAGAATTATAAAAGACAAAGGTATTTCTGAACTTATAAGTGCATGTGAAAATATTCAAAAAAACCAAGATTGCCTTAGGCTTCATATTTGTGGTGAGTTAGATTCAGAAAACCCTTCGAATTATTCACAGCATGAATGGGAAACAATAAGTAAAAAAGAATTCATTAGATTACATGGTTTCCAGTCGCAAATGAAAAAGCATTTCGAAAAAGCAGATATTGTCTGTCTTCCATCCTATAGAGAAGGCTTACCGTTATTTCTAATCGAAGCAGGAGCCTATGGAAAAGTTGCTGTTGCCTCTGATGTTCCTGGTTGCAATACAATTATAACTAATAATGAAAATGGTCTTTTAGTTGAAGTTAAAAATATAGTGGCATTGCAAGAGGCCTTAGAGTTACTAATACAAAACCCTGATATTCGCTTTAAAATGGGCAAGAAAGCTCGTTTGAATGTAGAAAATAATT
This sequence comes from Bdellovibrionales bacterium, assembly GCA_020435005.1. Lineage (GTDB taxonomy): Bacteria > Bdellovibrionota > Bdellovibrionia > Bdellovibrionales > UBA1609 > JACKAN01. Next base: position 4,620 of record JAGRAE010000034.1, on the reverse strand, counting down.
ATGACAGCCATCTGTTGATAAATAAATATCTGCAATTGTATTTAAACTAATAAAAGTTGAGTTATTTCGATTCACCACCAAAATTAAATCCAAGTCCAATGCCTACATATATTGTACGGCTTGGTCTAATGTAACTTCCTAGTTCTGCTTTAAAAAAAACTTTTTTGTTAATCTTAATTTTACTCCCTAAAGCATAGTGCCATCCACCTGAAGTCAGATACTGTTCATCATTAAAAATATTAGTATTTCTTTTATATTGAGAAACTCCTAAGCCAAAGTTCCAATAGTATTGCATATCAAACAAATTAAAATAATTTTTAATAACCATATATATTCTACGTAAGCGGACTCCTTCTGAACTAGCAAACAAATATTTGGTTTCTATTCTAAAGTATTCAAAACCTTTATCCATTGTAATTAGCACCGAGGGCAATAATTCAGTAACCCCCTCAAATGTGTCGCTTGGAATAGATGTACCTGTTGTTGCACCAAACTCCCAGTGAGGACTCACTCCTCCGGCAGACAAATTACTTTCTTGAGCTTGAGCTAAATTAATTGAAAACAAAAAAACAAAAAAACAAAATTTCATAAAAATCTAAAAATCTAAAGTTAAAAATATTAGACTTCCAGCAAATGCTCCCGCTGAGTCTGCAACGATATCATTTGTAGAAGCATTTTTATCTGTTATCTCTTTTAAAACACCTAAACTGATAGTCAAAAACATAGAACCCAAAAAACTATCCACTTTTTTTTTGCCATAAGATCTCATCATGACATAAAAAACACCTGCCACACCAGCACTTATAGCTGCATGAGCCTGTTTATCATTATTACTTAAAGAATCTGTTTGTTGGCTGTAAGATGGTCGAGTCCAAAATAAACTTAGCAAAAGTAGAGTTAAAATGAACGACAATTTATATTTTCTTAACATAAGTATATAATATATTATCATACCAAGGGAGCAAATGGAGACTATTAAATTAACTTTGTTTTTAGCCTTAACATTATTGCACTTATCTACAAATGCAAAAAACACGAGTCGCATTGCTTTTTCTGCTTACCAATCAAATTATCAAGATTTAAGTCTATCCAGTGATGGCTCCAAACAAGAACTTCCTCCTAGCTTAGATGTTGAGTTGTCATTTCGACTGTATTCCATTTTTAATTTTTCATTTGTTGCTTCAAAGTTTATGCATGATGAAGAATCTAGTATAGGAAGTTTATCAGCTGAGAGACAAGCCTTTGGCCTAGGGATGAAAATTGATTTTCCTGGTATATTCTTTGTTGGTGCTTCACGCACATTTGCAAGTAGAAATGGAAAAAATTGGCCTGTAAATTCTTTCTGCTATGGGAATATTCAACAAGTATCGACAAAAAATGCCACAGGTGAGAAAGATCAAAGCATGGTAGCAACTTATGGCCTTGGTTTTGATATTTTTTTATTTAATAAATTGGCTTTTATATCAGCCTTGTTAGGTGGGTATCAGTTGGAAAACAATACTTATTTACAAACAGGTTTTGGGCTGGGCGTCGCTTTTTAAGCGATCGTTCATTCGTGTAATTTATTTCAAAAACAATAACAAAGAGGAAGATTTTTACAGATATTTTTTTTGACCACTGTGCCGTCTTGACAAAAAGACACTGGTAAAGGCATTTGTTTCACTCATCTGAAAATTTTTATTTATAATAGACCCAAAGGAGTTTTTAATGAATCTAGTCAAAATTACTTTCTTGTTTGCATTCTGCTTTACCGCATCAGTCAACTCATTTGCCTTTTGGGAAAAAAATAATCCCCCAGAGGTTACCGCTGAAAAAATTGATACTCAAAATGACACCTCAACAGAAATTTCCACATGGACTTCAATTGAATATTTATTGTTAAAAGGTGAAAAGCTTTTTTATTCATTTGTGTTTGCAATGGAGCCTGGTTGTACAAGTGAAGAGTGCAGTTTCTTTCAAAAATCAAAAGACGTGTTTAAGGCAATAGGAATTGATTTAGTTAAATTGAGTGCTATTTATGCCACTTACAAAGGAAGTAGCTTATTGGTTAAAGGCGCTGAGGCTGTGACTTCTGACAGCTTTAAAAACGCGGCTGTGCTTACAGCTTTAACTTTAACTGGTGGTGTTTTAGCTGTTGAGGCCGGAGACTATGTAGAAGCTTTAAGACATTTAAACCATGAACAAAAAACTTCTATTTTAAATTCTATCCAAGCAGAAATTGATACACTTGAAGGTATTGTATCAGAAGAAGACCTTCAAGCCGCAGAAAATGTCTTTCCTGGCGCTAAAGATTTAAATCAACGTTTAGATGAATTAATTGTTGGTGAATAAGTTCATTTTAAAAAACATTAGTTTTAGTATTTTTTTTACAGCTATTTTTCTAGGCTCACCTGCCTTTGGTGAGTCTTATATCCAACATAGACTAAATATTTACAAGAACGCTCTAGACGCTGCACCGACTACAGCCAAACTAATTTGTAGTGATTATATATGGTGGCATTATTTAAAAGACAATATAAGTTTAAATCCTATTTATACTTTTCAAAAAATGAAAACTTATTATAAATTAAACAAGTCTTATATAGAAACTTGGAAAATTTCACTCAACAAAAAATCTCATCGTGTAAATAAGGAACTTGCAAAAAGTAAAAACTTATTAAGAGTTGTTTTTCAAGAATCTCTATTTCAATCTTTTTGGGGGATGTTGGATTTAGACAGCGAAGAGTTAATTAGTTTAAGATCCTATTTTTTACAAAGTTTGTTTCATTCAGATGTTTTTGCTGAAGAAATAATTAATTGTCAGAAACATTTTCAAGTAAATATTCCGGAAATGTACGGTAGAATTCTATATCGTGTGGATGTTATGAACAAATTGGGTTTTGTATCTGGGCAAATCACTTCCATTTTATTAGGCGCTGGAATAATAAAGGGTATCTTAATGCTTCCTAGAACACTCAAATATTTAGTACTCGGCACAAGTGTTATTGGTGCTTCTTATCTGAGTGCTATTTATATTACTCCTCTGATTTTTATGATGAAAAAAATTAGAGAAGTTAATATGGAAGAACCCAGCCCGATTATTAGCAGTTCGGTTAACTTAACTGACGTGAGAGTATGGGCTAGGTATTACAATATGATGATTGATTTAAAGGAGCTTCATTTGAGTGTACTTGTGTCTTTAAAAGAGAATCGTCAAATTGGAGATCTTGAAAATCATTATTTTGAAATATTAGAGAAGCTACATTCTAAACATAAATTATTAGAAAAAATTAGAAAAGCATACTTGGATGCGGAAGTATTATCTGAAGAACAAAACGCACAACTTGAACTTATTAACTATGTTTTGCATTCCATAAAGTTTTTATATGAAACTAACAAAGAAGCTGCTTGAAGGGGATGCTCTCTATCAAATCCTTTTGGACACTTTGCTTGAAGGGATGCTTAATGTTAATTACTTGTAGAATAGTTACTCTGAAACTAATTTCTTCATAGTAACCTATGCTTAATCTTAAATTAATTGTTATATTCCACTCATTACCTATTTTCACAATCACATTTTTTTAAATTATCTTTCTATAAGAGTTGTTCCACAAAGCTTTCTTATTTTACCCTTGATGCAGATTCGCAAGTTCACTATACTTTTATTAGGTTCTCAATGTGATTCAGGCCAAATATTCTTATGGCTTGTCGTTGATTACAGGGCTGACATAAAAGTCTTAAATTCTCAGTGTTGGCTTCACCACCTAGAGCTACTGGTTTTACGTGATCTATTTGCAGATGTTGCCGACTACCACACTTCGTGCACTGGCCGCTATCTCTTTGCCATATGTGATACTTAAGCTTCTTTGAAATATAACGAGGGCTTTGGCTTTTTGCCTGGATATCTTTTTTAGTTAAATTTCTACTCTCTAGTTCTCTTCTTTTGTGATTTCTTTTTTCAGAAACTTTTCTGTCCTGATATTTTTTATCTTGATCTTTACTATCTAGTTCATTGTCATCTAGATCTTTGCTATCTAGTTTACTTTTATTTTGATATTTTCCATCTACTCTATCTTTATTTTCAATTCTATCTTTTCTATCAGAATCTTTCTTTTTTGTGGTTTTATATGGCGCAGACTTTTCTAAATTATTTATAACGAGCTCGTCACTCAGTGATAAGTTTTGGCTTGCCAACTCCGACGTCGGAGTTTTTTCTGATTTTATAATATCAGAATTTTTTGTTTCTGCGGTTTTATATGACACAGACTTTTCTAAATTATTTATAGTGAGCTCGTCACTCAATGATAGGCTTTGGCTTGCCAACTCCGACGTCGGAGTTTTTTCTGAATTGGTTATTCGCTTTTTGCCAAACTTCTTTATTTTGGCTTCCTTTAAACTGACCTCCACCATATGCTCCACTAACTCTGCTAAATTCATAGCGGCCCCTTTGTAGCCCAGTAGAGATCTCAACTCTTCTATTTTTACTTCTAGTTCACTGGTCATAATAAAACTCACCTGAGTGTGTGTTTCAGTGACTATCTTTTTTCGCTCTTTTGGTAGCACGACTTCCTGGGGTTGCATTTTAAGTAATACTTTTTGCCCCTCCCTGGCTGATTTGCCCTCCAGGTTTTTTAATACTTC
>JAGRAE010000349.1 GCA_020435005.1 Bdellovibrionales bacterium | reverse complement strand
CGGTGCCGCCAACAGATAGTCAGCAAGATCTTAGAACGGAAATCGTGCTTGAAATGGAAAAGATTGGGATTCATGTCGAATGTCAGCACCATGAAGTGGCAACTGCAGGGCAAGGCGAGATTGATATGCGCTTTAACAACTTGCTCAAAATGGCCGATCAATTGATGTGGTTCAAGTATATCGTTAAGAACGTAGCGCGTCGTCATAACAAGACCGCGACGTTTATGCCTAAACCTCTTTTCCAAGATAACGGCAGTGGTATGCACGTGCACCAATCAATCTGGAATGCCGGCAAGCCGTTATTTGCGGGCGATAAGTACGGCGGAATGTCTGAGCTAGGCCTGTATTATATCGGTGGGATTTTGAAGCATGCTCCTGCGATCTGTGCCTTCACGAACCCGACGACTAATTCTTATCGACGTTTGGTGCCAGGTTATGAGGCTCCAGTGAATCTCGCTTATTCTTGTCGGAATCGTTCGGCATCGATTCGTATCCCGATGCATTCTA
>JAGRAE010000348.1 GCA_020435005.1 Bdellovibrionales bacterium | reverse complement strand
CAGCGCCAACTTCATAACCCAGACTTTCACCTTAAAAGCGCGAAGCGCTATACGGCTAACGCCGCAATAAGCGGCGCGGAGCAGCGCAGCTGCGGAGCGTCCGAGTGAGCGATAGCGAACGGTGTTGAGCAACTTGTTAGCCGCGAACAATCCAGATATGCCTTGGTAAATGTGATTGACCATCTTTCTCACCGCTTTTTTATTCTCTTGCTTCCCAGCTCCGATGTTCATTCAGAACTCTGACTTGTACCGAAATATCTTCCAGCTCCGGTCTTTCTTTATTCACCCCTTCTTACGACGACCTCTAGTATAGTGCTTTCACGGACTTTCAGCGCATCAGCGCAAACCTCGTGGGTTTGGTTCTCCACCGGTTTATTACCTGAGCACTTTCATTCGCCACTAGTATGACCCCTTTTCGGACTATCAGCGCTTCAGCGCCAACTTCATAACCCAGACTTTCACCTTAAAAGCGCGAAGCGCTATACGGCTAACGCCGCAATAAGCGGCGC
>JAGRAE010000347.1 GCA_020435005.1 Bdellovibrionales bacterium | reverse complement strand
ATGATCTAGCAAAAAAATCTGCTGAGTCAGGGTCATTGATTCGCATTACAATCTTGGTTGCTGAGTTGTCGGTTATACGATTTAGAAACCCCTTCGATACTTCTGTTAGGTCGCCAATGCTCTGATGTGAAAAATGAAGGGCAAGGCCAGCAGAGCGTGCTTTTGAAATTAGGTCAGCAAATTCGGGACATGCAAAAGACGCAAACTCATCTAAATAGGTTGGGATGAGTTTAACTTCTTTTGCATTTTGCTCGTTCCGGTGGGCTGTTCCAGCCAAAAAATTTAGGTGATTGATTAAGAGTTTTCCGAGTGTAGCGACAATCTGTGGTGACATTAAGCTTTGTAATCTAAAGTAAAGCACATTGCCATTCTGAGCTTCCTCCAAGTTCATCTCTGAATTGCTTTCAGGTGAAAGAATTTTTGATAGGTACCCAGTGCAGAGCGAGCGAAGTTGATCCCTTAAACCTGAGAGTTCGCCAAAGTCTCGCTCAGCTAACTTTTTGGGGTAAC
>JAGRAE010000346.1 GCA_020435005.1 Bdellovibrionales bacterium | reverse complement strand
CCCCCTGGGGTGAATCTTATCTCGGCTTTTGGAACACTGAATTTCATATGCCCGCGCCAAACATTAATATACCTCACTCCCCTCTTCATTTCGTCAACGATTTTTTAATGGCGATATTCTTTTTACTTGTAGGCGTTGAGATAAAACGTGAGTTACTTGTAGGTGAGTTATCTTCTATAAAAAAATCAATGCTTCCCATTATAGCAGCTATTGGCGGCATGATAGTACCTGCTTTAATATATTTACTGTGGACTGGAGATTATCCTGCATTGAGCAGAGGCTGGGGTATACCTATGGCCACAGATATTGCCTTTTCTCTTGGCGTCCTTTCCATGTTGGGTAAAAGGGTACCTTTCTCACTAAGGGTATTCTTAATGGCATTAGCTATTATTGACGACCTCGGCGGGATACTTACCATCGCTATATTTTATGCCGAAGAGATCAACTTTACTTATTTATTTATTGCAGGCGGCCTGTTTTTTGTATTGACCATGCTTAACCTGTTCAAAGTA
>JAGRAE010000345.1 GCA_020435005.1 Bdellovibrionales bacterium | reverse complement strand
CGATCTAAAACTATCCTCTTAGCATATGTTTTTAAATCGTGCTCCCAATCACAATTTTTCGGGCGTTTAATTTCACCGGAATTTACCTTTTCTACAAATATTTCAACAGCCTGATCTCTCATCTGAGAGTTGAAATGTTGTCTCATCGGTTTGTCTGGGGAGTACAATTTCCCAAGCACCTCTAAGGCAATCTCAAAAACAGCGTCTTTCTGGCTCTTTTTCTTTTCCATGAAGTCTTATCGGTCTGACTTCAAATCAACTTCAACATACTCGACTTTTAGGGGCTTTGGTCTATTTGGCCAAAGCCCTTTTTTTATTTCCTTTAGTCATTTCGACGTGTTATACAATTTTAGGACCCCGGTTCGATTCCCGCCGCCTCCACCAAATTTCTTAACTGGTAAGTCCCCCTTTTGGGGGAAGTCGTAACCCATTTGAATCACCAAATAAACCAAGGAGCCTCCACAGTTGGCTCCGCCTTGAGTGTGTTAGCAGAAATTAGCGAATGTTAATCTGCTA
>JAGRAE010000344.1 GCA_020435005.1 Bdellovibrionales bacterium | reverse complement strand
TTTGATAAAGTGGTAAGACGAAATGGTATCGACTTTAGTTTCATCGATTTAACAGATTTAAATTTACTAAGAGAAAGTATTAACTCAAAAACAAAACTTGTTTGGCTTGAAACTCCAACTAATCCAACTTTAAAAATATTTGATATCAAAAAAATAGCAGAAATTTGTAAAGAAAAAGGTGTTATTTGTGCGGTTGATAATACGTTTATGAGCCCATACTTTCAAAATCCATTAAAATTAGGTGCAGATATTGTTGTTCACTCAACAACTAAATATATAAATGGACATAGTGATTTAATTGGTGGAGTTGCAGTTACTTCAAATCAAGATATCAGTGAAAAATTAGCTTTTTTAAGTAACTCAATGGGGCCAGTTGCTTCTGCGTTTGATTCATTTTTAACCATGAGAAGCTTAAAAACCTTAGCAGTGAGAATGAAAGCCCATGAAGAAAACGCCAAAATTATAGCAAAAGAACTTGAGGGACATTCAAAAGTAAAAAGAGTGATTTATCCTGGAT
>JAGRAE010000343.1 GCA_020435005.1 Bdellovibrionales bacterium | reverse complement strand
TAGTTGGATACAAAGTGCAATGTCTGGTGTGGGACCAGCTATAATTTTATTGGGTTTATTAATTTTTGTTCATGAGTTGGGGCACTTCTTAGTTGCAAAAGCATGTGGTGTTAGGGTTGAAGTATTTAGTTTGGGATTTGGAAAAAAGATTCTTTCATATGTTTATGGTGATACGACTTATTGTATTTCAATAGTACCCTTGGGTGGCTATGTAAAAATGTATGGTGATGATCCAACAGCTAGTGTTCCAGAGGATCAAAAAAAATGGGCATTTTTACATAAACCGGTTTCTCAAAGAATAGCTATTGTTTTGGCGGGACCTTTGATGAATCTTGCTTTTGCATTCCCTCTTTTTTTGGGCATTGGTTATAGTGGAGAAGAGTTGGCTAGCAACCAGCTTGGAGAAATCGCTATAGCATCTCCTGCATATAAATATGGATTTAGATCTGGAGATAAAATAGTTTCAATTAATAATGAAGAAATTAAATATTGGAAGGAAATTCAAAAAAAGCTAGAGT
>JAGRAE010000342.1 GCA_020435005.1 Bdellovibrionales bacterium | reverse complement strand
TGGCCAGATTTCAATGTCCCATTCTTTGGCATCTCTTTCGCGAATTCTGCTGCGTTTACGTATGCTGTGTACGCAATAAGACCCATCGTAATTGCCAAGAGCACAGTTTTCATTTTTATCTCACCCTCCCCAATTCGTAATGATCTGAGGCTACAGATAAATTCAACAAGGCGTATTTCTTCTCAGCACATAACGCCGCAATAAGCGGCGCGGAGCAGCAACGCTGCGGAGCGTCCGAGTGAGCGATAGCGAACGACTTGATTGCATTGTTATACGCTACTCATAATCATATTCTGATCGAGAGAGACGATAGCGGACTATATTACCTTTAACTTTACCAATCCCAGTCATAAATGCAGTTTTAACCATTCTTGGTTCTTCTAGCAGGCTTCTATTTGGGCGCTTTCGTACGCCGTAATTAGGGCTTGCCAAATCAGAGAGATAAGATAGTAATTGTGTGTGTTCTTGATTTATTTTGATTGCTCTTTCATAAAATCCATTTCTCAATTCTGGCGCCAACTC
>JAGRAE010000341.1 GCA_020435005.1 Bdellovibrionales bacterium | reverse complement strand
GAAATGACCTCCCTTGGCCTGCCGGTTCCCCCGGGATTTACAATATCAACAGAATGTTGCCAGGCTTTTTATGACAATGGCGAAAAACTTCCTCAAGAAGTCATCTCGGCAACTGAAGAATCAATGGCGCGCTTAGAAAAAATCATTGGTAAAAAATTTGCATCTCAAACCGAACCACTATTAGTCAGTGTGAGATCAGGTTCTCGCGCTTCAATGCCGGGCATGATGGATACGATTTTAAATTTAGGTTTAAATGACCAGACAGTTGAGGCTTTGGCAACAGGCTCAGGTAATCCACGTTTTGCTTGGGATGCCTATCGTCGATTTCTTCAAATGTACTCAAATGTTGTCATGGGTATGAATAGCTCACTTCTTGATATTATTTTAGAAGACCTAAAGCATGATAAAAACATTAAAAATGATACAGAGCTAACAGTTGATGACTTAAAGTTTGTGGTGGGTAAATACAAAAACCAAATTCAAGAGAGCACAGGTCGGCAGTTTCCGATGGATCCTAAAGAGC
>JAGRAE010000340.1 GCA_020435005.1 Bdellovibrionales bacterium | reverse complement strand
AGTTAAGGCTAAAAATTTTATTAAACCTGATGCTGGCTTTGCAACCTATGAAGAGGCGCTTCGTGGTGCCCAGCATATTATCGTTGAGAAATTATCAAACCGTCCTGATCTTCGAGCCCTTGTTAAAAATGAGTATTTCACCAATGGTCGAATCGTTAGCGCGAAAACTAAAGATTATAAGCCCAACTCTAAGTACGCTATGTATGCTGAGTTTTCAGAGTCGGTTAAATCTTTGCAAGCTAAAAAATCGACACATCGATATTTAGCATTAAGAAGAGGTTGGCAAGAGGGCGAGCTTAAAGTCACTATTGAAGCTGACGACGCGCAGTTATTAAAAAGTTTTGAAGCGGCTGCAATGGCGGTGACGACATCACAGGCCACATCTTTCTTGGCTGAATGTGCAAAGATTGCACTTACAGTTCATGTGAATCCATCGGTAGTAAATGAACTGCATGGCGTTTTAAAAGAACGCGCTGATGAAGATGCAATTTCAGTTTTTGCAGAAAATGTTCGTAAGGTTTTGATGTCG
>JAGRAE010000033.1 GCA_020435005.1 Bdellovibrionales bacterium | reverse complement strand
CGTAGGTTTATGAGAGGTAATGTTCATATAGCATTTCAAAGGGTCAATTATCTCAACATGATGACCGGCTTGATTTCCGGCTTCGACTAATCGCTTGGTAGAATATAAATTGGGACCCCTTGACATAACAGCGATATTCATTTTTGCTTCCTTCTATTTTTTAGCTTTTTTTGTAAATACGATTTACCAGGATCTACGAGGTACTTACCTTTCATCGCGGTTCTTCCTAGGAGCATTCGATAACCCATTAAATCTCTATTTACAAGGGTCAATTCAATTTGTGATTTATTTTGTCCAATGACTATATCTACTTCAATTACAGGTCTTTCACTGACTATCCCATTTGAACTTCTAATTCTGCGGAATTCCTTAATTTTTGCCTTTGTTTCAATAATAGGAAGGCGTGATTTTTGCTTTGGGTGCACATTAAAATAAGCAAATTTTGTACGGCCTCTTTTCTTTATTTTTAAATCGGTTACATGCAAAGCCGAAGTATTTGCTCCCGTATCTACCTTTACATTTATTTCTTTAACTCCTAGTGTTGGAATGGCTAAAATCTCTCTCCAACCAAGGACAGGCTTTTCTACTTTTTTCTTCACAATAATCCTCCAAAAGAAATTATGAAGAAGAGACTTTTAAATATCAAGCATCATATTTTGTTAGTTTTGACATTAATTAAATAATTTTTTAGCATTTATGAGTCTATTCCTAATATTTTAATTGCCATGGAGGCTTTATGACTAAACGGATGTTTGTAATTGTTTTTTGCATATTTTTAATTCAATGTCAAAATGACAACAGTGGTAGCAAAGCCACTATAAACAACACTAAAAATCCCCCAATAGCCAATTCAAAACCTAGTTTTTCCGGACCAATTGTTGTTTTTGGTGACAGTATCGCAATGGGTTTGGGTGCTAGTTCAGAGGAAAAAAGCCTCATCGGTTGTTTTAGAGAAGCCAAAAAGCAAAACAATATGGTGATTAATTTAGGCAATGAAGGTGAAACAACACGAACAGCATTAACTAGGCTCAATGAACTCAACCAGTATCAAGCCTCCGCAATAGTTATAAGTTTAGGTGGAAATGATGTATTAGAAGACATCTCTAATACTTTCCCTTTCACCGAAAAAGAGACATTTGAAAATATAAGTAAACTTTATAAAGAACTTATTAAATCACGAGCTCTTGTCGTACAGATAGGTATTTCTCCTCCATTTATGGAAGCCAAGCGTTTGCCCAAAATTAAACAAATTGCTGAAAAACATGGTGTACTCTACATTTCAGAAAGTATGAAAAATATGTGGAACAATCCTCGTTATATGTCTGATGCAGTTCACCCGAATGATTTAGGTTATTCTTTACTTTGCAGTAGAGTAATTAAAGCCATGCAAAAGCATTATAAATTTTAATTTCTTTCGTGCTTATACTTAATACTTATTTTTGTTCCTGAAGCCGGTGGAGAGTTAAACATTAGTATGTTTCCATCTATTTTATAATCTATTGCCTGAGGCGGTTCAAGCTGTACAACGGCGTCTAATGGGTTGGCATTCATTAATATGAAATTTGTTTGCAGTTCACCTGCAGCGTTACCTTGAATATGTCTAAATAATTCACTGTAATCATTATTGCAAATACTTACTGAGTCTCCACCCGTTTGTTGAATCAACTGCTCAATAACTGAGGCATATTTAGCTCCAGGATCAACAAAAGGTAATTTTTGTTGTTCCAAACAAGCGCTATCTCCTGGCTGAATAATTACACCATAAGCTTTAAAATCGACTTCTCCTAAATAGGTTCTTACAGCAGAAATAACATCATTGGGTGTTGTTTGATAATCTTTACCTTTGGCTGCTTCATCTTCATCAGTTATGTAAACAACTGCTAAATTGGCTTTAGGTCGAAAAATATTTCTATTTTTTTCAATAGCTTTTACTGAAGCTCCTAATATATGGTGTCCGTCTAATGAACAACCTAAATCACCCCAACCAAGAACAAAATCATTTTCATTGCAATGGTCAAAGCCAATTTTATTGGTAAATTTATCTAAAGCATTTTTAGAGATTGAGCTTAAAATTGTCGTGCCATGATTATCAAATTTAATTAAACTTCCATCCAATCGATTTTTTCCTAGGTCAGTAGATGTTAGAGCCATTTGCCAGTCCAAGTTACCTAAATTTGAAATAGAGTGGTCAAATTTTTGGTGTAATGTCCAACGGTCATTGTGCATTGACAAAGTCGTATCCTCGACAATCAGAATATCTACGGCATTAGTTATTAGTTTTTGTTGAAAAACTTCTTCTGTTTCAAGAAGCTGCTGTTCTCCTGGAGGTCTAGGGTTTACCACAATTGGAGGTTCTATATTTGGAGGTTGTTGTCCACCACCTCCACCAGGCTCTTCAGGGGGCAATGTTGATGGGTCTATATCTTCAACGGATTGTGATACCTTGCTTAGTGAAGATTGAAAGTCGACCTCATCACTACAAGCAGTAATTAAACTAGTAAACATTAATAAGTTGATGATAAAAAATAATTTTCCCATAACTCCCCCTAAAGACATTTAATTGCAACATTAATTCCAAGAATTAGCGTGAAATATTATGATACATCTTGATCAAGTACTTTAATTTCTTATGCTTTTTTATACCCATTGATTTGTAATTTAAGATAAATTGATTAAGACAATGGTCTTGTAGACGTTTTCTACAATTTATTTAAAATTCTGATTAAAATCCTAATCGTTTTAAATTTTTGATTTTTTGTTTAGAGAAATTATGAATAAAACCAATTTGCTTGGGCAAAGAATACTTAAAAAAACAAGTGAATGCCATATTTATAACCATCTCTTCGGTTTTCAATAGCACCTGTCATTTCTGTAGTTTGAGAAACTACATCAGCTGTTAATTGCAATGGACCCACATCCACAGCTAATCCATACTCCACTTGCGAGCCATCAATATCTGTTGCATTTGGCAGTTTGCTCTGAATATAAGAAACATAGCGAGATTGTATCGCTAAAAAACTTAATAAGTATATTCTTAAGCTAGCTCCTATATAAGGCAAGTCGTAAGAATCATTATAAATCTTAGAGTTAATTTTATTATAACCATACAATAAATTTAATCTAGTTCCTTGTTCTGCCTTTCCCAATAATCTAACTATAAACTCCCCCTGATCAATAACATCTTTACCCTCTGTAATTCTATTATAAACCAGCCCAAATATGGAAACAAATCCCGCAATAGAGTATGTACTTGAATCTCCATTTGTTGGCATTAAACCAGGAGTTGAAACAAGTTTATCTTCAAAGTTAAACAAACTGCCTCCGACATAAAACTCAAATAAATTAGCTGATGTATTTGCTGCTAACCATGCATCCATCAAACTTATTTGCTTTTTTGTGTCTAACCAATCTGCTAAAGTCCACCTCGTCTTTTTCTTTACTTCAACTTTTTTATTTAAACTATCTACAAATGGATTACGAGCCCAAGAACTTATACTTGTCAGCAAAATAATAGTAAGCAAATAAAATTTCATGATGACTCCTAAAATGCGATCAATAATATTGTAACTATATTTACGAGAAAAGAAAGAGCGGTTAATAATGGTTGAGTCTCCTGAGCTTCTTGATGAATTTCAGAAATTTCTGGCGAAAAATAATCGGGATTTATTCGTCTTTTAATACTATCTTTCAAAGCGTACAATTCTTTAAATCTTTTTAATTCACTTGGCAAACGAATTAAACTACCAACTGTTATGTGATTAATGTCTGTAACTCGTTTAACTTCTGCTAAAATATATCCATCATGAACTTCAATTACTTTTCCATCGGCAAATATTTCAATATTTGCTCCTCCTTGGAATAAAGGTTTTAGGTTTTGGTTAAATACCTTAATCCATTGAATCTCATCACCTATACCAACACTAGCAAGAGTTGAAATTTCTATTTTTACAAGAACTTGATTGTTCCTCTTAAAAACAGTTTGACCTATTATTTCGTCCTTAACAACAAAACCGTGATAGGGAATATCTGCTATTAACAAAGAAGCTGTCTCTTCACTTGCTTTTTCAATTTGCTCGCTCAAAGGCAGTGACGCATGCATGTTTGTCGTATAACTCCACACTAATTGTCCTCGAATTGATTCATATGCATACAGAGTTAAAGATTTATTTTTCAATACACCTGTAATCACGAGTTGAGCATCTAAAAGTTCTCCAAGAATAATTGCATCAGCAGGTGAAAGCTCCCCTCTTGCTTGAAAGACATCTTTTCTTTCTAGAAAATCTTTGCTCGCTACTAAGAAACGTTTACCATTAGTAAGTGTTTCCCGCACCTTCCACCAAGATTCTTCCGCTTCTTTTTGAGAATCAATATTAGATTGAAAAGGAAAAACAACAATACGTCTAATAAGTTCATGATTGATTCCAGCAATACCAGTGTTTACATAAAAAAATAGAGTAAGAATGAATATTTTTTTCACCTTTATATTATAGTTAGGATTCGTGAAATGAACCACTAGACAAAAACAAAGAAATTAATTTTCAAAATTATGAGTTAGACTTTTATTTAGGTAAAATTTACCTGTTTAGGGCCAGTCTAATGTCTCTTTAGGTATGGCTAGCCACTTTTCAGACTTTGGAAATCCTTTTGGTCTTTTTTCCACTTGATTTGTAAACTGCAAAACTCCAGTTAGTGCACAAATAAAAGAATCAAAAGCATAGGGATTCGCTACTAAATGCTTAATGTCTTGATGGTAAATAAAGGCAATGTCTTTTTCAACTAAATGTTGAATAATTGCCGTTCTAGTTTCTTCGCCAGTAATAACATGCTTATGAAATCTTAAATAAGATTTTTGTATGCCCAGGGATCGACCTATTCGCCATAAACTTAATTTTGGATAAACTTCTATACATGGTTTCTCTAAACGTCTTGAAATATAATGAGCGCGTGCAGTTAGAGGAGCGGCATTAGCTCCAAGAGCATGAGGTGGATTAAAATTCTCTTCTAGCTCAGTTCGTATAAAGTTATCCACACACCTTTCTGTATATGGAGTAAAAACCTTTTTTGGTTTCTTATTCAGGTTGTGTTGGATATAAAACTTCCTTAACCATTTGATTTCTGGCTCCTGACATCTTTCGTATCCTGGACATTTTAGCTCACAACGAATGCATTTTGGTAATTGCAATGGAACATCAAAAGCAATAGACTCAATTGGATTTTCAATGGCTCTGAGAGCGTCAAAAAGTGCTTCATCAGCACTCTTTTTATCATCTGTTTTTATTTTTTCGACAACTTCTTTTAAAAATATTTTTCCTGGTCCAGGAAAATATTCTAATATAGTCAAACATGTCTTATCAGTCTTACCTCCAGCCAAAGACAAACCTACAAAGCGATGAACCTTTAAAGACTTTTTTAGCCAGAAATTGACACTATTTGATTTTGGAGATTTTATCTTAAAGGATTTGCTGCGAGCACTTGGAATCCCTTGCTTTGTATCTCCTGAGATAACTTCTCTTTCTTGTCTGGTGGGCTCCAAATCATTACGCAACCGCCACCTCCTGCTCCACAGATCTTAACAGCTTCAGCACCGTTTTTCAAAGCTATGACTTCTAAATTTAAGATTTCAGGGCTCGAAAACCCCTCTGACAGCTTAGTTCTGGCATTAAATTCTCTTTTAAAAACTTGTGGTAATTGCTCCCACTCTCCATTTATACATATTTGACGCAAATCTTTAGATATTTCAGCAACTTCCTGTAAAGCCTCTAAAGTTTTAGCTCTTTTCTCAACAGCCTCTTTTAAAACCTGCCAATTGTTAATTCCTGAATGATGAGAACGACCAGTATAAACAACTAACATACGTTCTGAAAAATAATTTACATCGTAAGGCAAAGTTTCAACACTGAATCCTTCAGGGCTATATTTGATTAAATTTAAACCTGTTTGCGCGGCTGGAACATAGTCTTGTGTTCCAGTTGGCGTATGTAACAAAGAAGCTTCAAGGTTGTGAGCAACTGTAACTAATTGTTTGAGTTCCCAGTTCTTATTAAATATTTTACCAAAGGCTTTTAGCAAGCTAATCATTAAACTTGAACTGCCCCCCAATCCACCACCCACTGGACTATCTGAGTAAGTTTCTATTTCAAGACCTTTTTGTGGCTTCCAATAATTAAGGCAAGCTTTTAAGATATCCAGCTCTTTATCATCACAAATAAATAGCTCGTCTATCGAATCAAACATTTTATGATAGTTTAAGTCTTTAACAGTAACTAAAACTTTTTTATCATCTCTTAGTTTTAATTTCACACCAGTATAGATACTTATCGAAAGATTAATCGTCCAACATGATCCAACAAAGTTATATAATGGCCAACAATCTAAAGTTCCCCCTGCTAAATCGACTCGAGTTGGTGATTTTATTTCTACAAGCATAGAGGATTCCTTTTAATGATGATGAGTGTTTTCTTTTTTTATGTCTTTCTCTTCTTTTTTTTCTTCAGTTTTTTTAAAATCGGATTTAGAAACTTTCCATTTTTCAGCTATGGATTTATAAGTTTTGTAAACAAATGGTCGAGAGTTTAAGTTTAAATATACATCTCCAGCATCTTTTGGAATTTGACTAACATTAATTTCTACAGGATTCTGATTTTCTTCAAATTCAATATTTATTTTTAAGGCTGGTTTTTTTAAATTAAATTTTTCTAGGTTTTTGTTTTCTTTTTCTTCAGAGACAACATCTGCTGCTCTGAAGTTATGTAAGCCATCAATTAAATTGTGAACTTTAGACTCGTCCAGTGGATAGGACTTATCACCATCGACAACCCAATTAGGACCCACTTTTTCTAAAATAATTTGTTTTTTTCCTTCATTGATTGTTACTTTTTTTATCTTTTCATCATTAGAAAAAAACTTTTTGTTTCTTACCTCACCTGCTTTTCTATTGATCCATTGATCCCATGTAGATGAAGCCAAATAAACAGCCTCTTTATCAGCGTATTTCAAATAAAACTTGCCATCGTAGGTTTTCTTATCGCTAATTACCAAACGTTCCTTTTTATTGTTTCCAAGAATTTCAATAAATCTTTTGGCTTGATCTAGTCCATACTGAGCTGGATTGATTGAACCTTCAACATCCAGTTTATTTAATTTGTCAGATATCATACTTGTTAGCATACTGTTTACACTAGAATCATCAGCCTCATCCTTTACTGGGGATAATATTTGCCATTTTGAGTTTTTTTTAACTAAATGTAATTCATTTCTATTATCATTCACTATTCTTAATTCATTTATCTGATCGGAACTCCAATAAGGTAAAGCTTTTGATTCCTCAATCTTTTTTTCTTCTTCTTTCTCACCTCTGTTTAAATCCCAATATGCAACAATTGAAATTGCAACCACGACAAAAGCAAAAATTAAAGTTGATTTGAAAGACTTCATGCATTTCTCCTTCTAAACCAAATAATTCCACTAAAAGTTAAAAACACAAGAGGGACCAGTGCTCCTAGCACCACCATAATATTAAACTTTGTACTTGTTAATTGCAGTGTTGTACCTTTAGGTTTTTTAGCTGCAATACTAATTAGGTCTTCTTGTTTAGCTAAATAAGAAATAGAGTTCATAGCTAAATCAATGTTAAATCCATTAATAATATCTTTTTGTGTTAAGAAATCACTGTCGCCGAAAACTAAAGCTGCAAACTCCTCACCACTTTCATCTTTCTCATTCTTTAATTTCCCCTCAGCAATTATGGCAAGTGGATAAGAATCTTGAGTTTTTGGAGGCTTTATATTTTTCAATTCATTAACTGTAAAACTTGACTGAGGGCTACTAACAAGTTCTGTAAGTTTGATATCTTCACTTATATTGGGGTCTTTACCTAAACTACTCACTTTATCAAATAAAGTAAATCCTCTTTGTCCTATAAACTTTTTTGTAATTTCATTTTGTTCATCAAAAACAAGCCCCAATATTCCAGCGACTCCCCTACCCATGAGTCTATTCATACCAACATCAAGCACAAAGTTGTTGTAATACTCAATTCCAAACATTTTGGTAAGCAAAGCCACTTGATGTTTTTCCCCAGGATCTGCTGCAATAAAAAGTCTACCGCCTTTTAATAAATAATCCTTAATAAGGTTTCTTTCGCCTTCTAAAATCTGTAAAGTTGGACCTATTATAGCCACTATATCGGCATCAGTAGGAATTACTTGCGCAGAAATTAAACTTAATTCTTTTACAATATACGATGACTCCTCTAATCTTTGTTTAAATAGTGAAACTCCCTCGGCCTCGTCAGAGTTCATGTCCCTCTCACCATGACCCACTAAAAAGTAAATAGTTTTATTTGAATCACGGCTCACTTTGATAATTGCAGAAGTAATATTTTGCTCATCAAAAGGTTCCATAACACGAACTCTTTTTCCTTTATACTCTGCAAACAATACAAGTTTGTTTTTGTCTTGTATATTTGACAAATATTGTTCGGCCAGTTGATTTTCCACATAAGCATTAACCAAGCGCAATTTTACTTTAGTACTGTATTGTTCATAGGGAAAAAACGCATTTTTCACCATGTCCTTTTGTTGACTGTCCTCTTCACCACGATAAAAACCAATAAAACTAATATTATCTTCTAAATTTTTCAGCTGGGTCTTTGATTGATCAGATAAACTATGTAAGCCAAAATCAGTGAGATCCCAAGATTGACTATACTTTTTTCCAAAAAAGTTTACAGATACTAATAATGCCATTACTAAAAGGATTAAAACTCCCATATTCATGCCATGTTTAGTTGTTTTTAAAGTTAAAAATTCAAAATAAAATTTGTAATCAACAACTAAAGCTACAAAGAAACAGATAACAAATAACCCTAAGGGTAAGTACATCCAATCTGTTTCCCAACCACCCAAGATGTATCTAATCGTTAATAAAGCCATTAAGCTCAAACCACTAACTAACCATAAGATTTTTGCTAACTTACTCATGATTTATCTCCATCTAGCCGATTCAACAACTCTTTGCGTTAAAAACACAAAGAAGAAAATAACACTTAAAAAGAAAATAATTGAACTTGTAGAGACAGACCCATAAACAAAATGCCCTAAATGCTTAGCAAATTGCAAGTGATCTAAAACAGCATCTAAAACCTCATTACTTGAGCTCTGTCCACCTTGAAAGAAAAACCACAGAGAGACATTAAGTACTATACATAAAATTATACTTAAAAATTGAGATTGAGTCATAGAAGAGGCAAATAAATCCAAAGCAACGTAGACACCTGTCATTAATACAACCCCAAGCATAGATGCCAAGAGAAGTTTTAAACTAAAGTCTGCAAAAGCTAAGGTTCCTAATGGAAACAAAAAACCTACAAAAATATAAATGAGAGCCAGCATAAATCCAGCCAAATATTTTCCCAAAGCAATATCTGTTGCTGTAATTGGAGACGTTAACAATAGACCAAAAGTTCCAGATTTTTTTTCTTCTGAAATTAGACGCATTGTAATGGCCGGGATACAAAAAATTACTAGTAAGTTGATTAAACCAATATGATTACCAAAAACATAAAAATGGATATTCATTTCTTGTCCTCCCATAGCTGCGGCTCGAGACGACCTGAGAGAAAACTCTTGAATGGATCTTAAAAAAACAAAACTCCAAACAGAAGTACAGATAAAAAGTGTAAAATAAAACAAAGGGCTAGTTACAAGTGTGCGAAAATCTCTTTTGGCAATGGTCCAAATGGCTCTCATTGTAAACCTCCTTCTGAAGTCAATCGAATGAAAATATCTTCCAATCCAATATTTTCATGCCTTAACTCTAACAACCCAGCGTCATCATTAACTATGAGTTTAGATATGTTTTCAACAGTGTTTTCTTCTCCATCATAATCAACATCCATAAACTGACCGTTCACTTGTACACTTGTGACTCCAGCCATTTTATTTAACTTTTCTATAACACCGTTGACTTTGCGAATTCTCAAATGCAAACGTTTACTGCCTTGCATACGGGTGGTTAAGCTATCTAACGTATCTTCTGCAACTATTTGCCCTTGATTAATAATTATTATTCTTTCACAAGTAGCTTGAACCTCAGGCAATATATGAGTTGACAGAACAACTGTATGTTGACCTTTTAAAGATTGAATCAACTTTCTTATTTCTGCTACCTGTTTAGGATCTAATCCTACAGTAGGCTCATCGAGAATTAAGATTTCTGGATCAGAAACTAAAGCTTGAGCTATTCCCACTCGTTGACGAAATCCTTTAGATAAATTTTGGATCATTCTCTTTGAAACATCCTGTAAATTTGTCTTTTCAATAGCTTTTTCAACAAGTTCTTTAATTTGCTTTTTATTAACACCTTTTAAGTTGGCCACAAAAGTAAGATAATCTTTTACAAACATGTCCATGTAGACAGGAGGATTCTCAGGTAAATAACCAATTCTCTTTTTAACTTCTATTGGTTGCTCAAAAACATCAAATCCATCTACTAGAACCTGACCTTGAGAAGGTGCCATATGTCCTGTAATGATTTTCATTGTTGTGCTTTTTCCAGCGCCATTGGGACCTAAAAAGCCCACAATTTCACCCTTTCTTACTTTGAAGTTTAAATTATTGATAGCGACTCTCTCGCCATAGAGCTTTGTAAGATTTTTGACCTCTATCATAGTTGAATCACCTCTCTAACATTAATACTTTAAAATTTATTCCCTAGGAGAATTCTGTCAAGAGTAGGCTTGATTTTGCGGCGCACTACTCCGCAACAATAACTAAATATTTTGCCTTTTTATATGTCACTCTTCCCAACTTATCGCCTTTTATTGGCTGTACATACCTACACTCGGCAACTAAGACATTTATTTTTTCACCTTTCATTTTATCCCACTTGCTCTTAAGACTCATCTTTGCCACCCACATTGCCACTTTTCTCAACTCTATGTCTGATATATTTTGGTTTCTTGCTCTATAAACAAAACCATAGGCACCAGGGTAATCTTTTAGATGTAACCATAAATCCCAAGCTTTTGCTTGTCTTAACAGATCTGTATTTTCTTTGGCATTTCTACCTATAGCCACAGTCACTCCAGAGCTTAAAACCCATTTTTTTAATTTATTTACTTTTAAATGGCGAACAGGTGGGGATTTCTCAATTTTTTTTGCAATATCTTGTGGAGTTAATTCATTTAATTCTAATTTGAGCTCTTGCAATCGTTCTTTTTGTCCCTTTATCTTTTTTGTCATGATTTTAACTTTTTCATAAGCAATAGCCATATTTTCAACTGGTAATTTTTGAGGATTATAGAATTCAAATGACAGCAATGGCTTTTCTAAATTTTTAGAAAGTTCACTTGCAAGCAGCTTCCACTGATCTTGTAGTTGAATTTGCTTTTTGTTTTCTTGTTCTAACTTTTGAATAGCAGTTAATATTTTTTTTTGCTTTTTTCTAAAATCTTTTAAGGGGTCATCTGTGTGTTTTTTGGGCTCTTTAGCTTTTTTCCATTGTACTAATATTTCTTCCGGACTTCTCACCTCATAACTTTCAACAACATCGGTCTTTTGGGGAATAATATCTTTCGGTTTATGCCAAGCTACCGTTTTATTTTCTGTATTTGCGATTAAATTCTGTCCATGAGGAAATAAACGAACTTCAAGGCTCTCCTGCCCTTCATTAAATTTTATTACAAATACCCTTCCCTTTTCGGAGCTATATTCAACATCGCTCATTTTTTTTCCAATAAAATGAGCTTTTAAAAATAATGTTATTGGCTTGTGGTTTTTAACTAGTTTTATGGGGGGGTGTTCATTTGAAATTATACAAACAGGTTTAGCCGGAGATAGATCAATTAACACATAAAATTGAACTCCTTTGGAATAAAACTCTAAAGTAACCATTGGATATTTACAAAAAACACCATTCAATGTAGCGCCAATTAGTGACTTCAGCCTAGCTACTAGTTCCTCTATCTCTTTTTGATTCAAACTTTTCATAAAAATTAGACCTATATTTTGTAAATATTCTTACTTCTTAATCCGAACGATATAATATGCAAGACCTCGATAATTTATATCAACTTTTTGAATCACACTTACTTCAACTCGATATTGAAAAAGAAAGTCACTCTGAATTTATTTCCATCGTCGTTGATAACTTTATGCAAGATCTTAAAGCGAAAGGCCATATTTGTCTGCAATTTGAGCTGGACTTAAGGGATGATTTGGAACTCGAAGTCGTTTCAATGCTCCGCAAAAAGATATATGGCCATTTTAATTTAGATCATTTCCGCAAAATAATGCGCGAGCGAAAAAAATACCTATAATTAAAAAGCTAATTGCAATCCAACAAAAAGCACCTATAAAAAATATATGAGAAATCACGACCGTAGAGAGTTTTTGAAGTTTATGGGCCGTAGCGGTTTAAGCTTAAGCCTATTACCCTTTATAAATGCCTGCCAAAGCCTTGGCTTAAGCTCATCCCCTCCTATTACAGCTATTGAGCCCAGTGCTAAAGATGATCTTGTGTTATCTCCAGGTCTAAATTGGCAAAAACTAATTTCTTGGGGGGACTCTTTAAATTCTTCTGAACTTTTTGGCTTTAACAATGACTATATTGCTTTTGTACCTATAAATGATGATGAAGCCATTTTATGGGTAAATCATGAATTTCCCCATCCTCTTTTTATTTCCAACTATAGTCGTGGATCAAAACGAACCAAGCAACAAGTTGTTCTCGAACAAAAAGCACTTGGTGGTAGTATTTTAAAAATTGTAAAAACTAAAAATGGATGGCAATACCTTCCTAATGACCCAGTCAATAGACGAATTGATGGAACAACAAAAATTCCTTTTGCTAACAATGAAACTATTGCTGGAAGTAAATTTGCCATCGGCACCTTTGGCAATTGTGCTGGAGGATACACACCATGGGGAACTATTTTAACTTGTGAAGAAAATTATCATGATTACTATGGAGAGGTTATAAAGACCAAACAAGGTTTCAAAAGAGTACATGCTTATGACGAGTTCGCTTGGGATAAGTTTTTCAACTATTCTCCAGAGCATTATGGTTGGGTTGTCGAGGTAAATCCCATTACAGGTTACACTAAAAAGCATACATCTTTAGGCCGATATGCTCATGAATGCGCCACTGTAACAGAAGCTCGAGATGGTCGTATTGTAGTATATTCTGGTGATGATAAGAACGATGAATGTATTTACAAGCTCATATCTAAAGAACAAAACTCTATAGATAAAGGTGATCTATATGTAGCAGATACTAAAAATGGAAAGTGGATATCTCTTGATATAGAAAAACAACCACTACTTAAAAAATATTTTAAAAATCAATTAGAGGTTTTAAGACATACACGATTTGCTGCACATGAAGTCGGAGGCACCGCTTTAGACAGGCCAGAAGACATAGAAATAGATCCACAAACAGGTGATGTTTATGTAACTTTAACTAACAATAAACCAAAAGGGAATTTTCATGGTTCTATCTTAAAAATTTCCGAAAAAGACGGTGATGCCGCCGCTCTTGAATTTCAAGCTTCTACTTTCTTGGCAGGAGGAGAATTAACTGGATTCAGTTCACCTGATAATATGGTATTTGATCGCAAGGGCAATTTGTGGATGACTAATGATATATCTGATAAAGCCATGAATAACCCACCTTATACAAAATTTAAAAATAATGGACTTTACTACATTCCATTAAGAGGGGCTCACGCTGGCAAAGTCTTTCAAGTGGGATCAGCACCAAGTGATGCTGAATTAACAGGTCCTTGCTTTTCAGATGATGGACGCACATTATTTCTATCTGTACAACACCCTGGAGCTACCACTAAAGACTTGAAAAAACCAACAAGTCACTGGCCAGACGGAGGGAATAGTACTCCTAAACCTTCTGTGGTAACTATTTCTGGTCCAGCACTGGATAAATTAGTATTGTAAAAATTAACTAATCATCTAGTTCATCATCTGAGATTGAACCGAGGTTATATTTCTCCACCCTATATCTCATTGAGCGAAAAGAAATATTTAATAATTTTGCAGCTCTTTTCTTAACCCCATTAGCAGCATGAATAGCTTTTACAAGTAGCTCTTTTTCAATTTGGCCAATGACTTTTTCTAAATCTAAACCCTCTTCAGTAATTTCAATCTCATGTGAAGATGCCATTTTTCGTCCACTGGGTGTATTCACCATGGGTGGCAAACTTTCTGGTAATATAGTGTTCCCACCCTCCAATGCAACTGTACGTTCAATAATGTTTTCAAGCTCACGCACGTTACCTGGATAGTTATATTTTTTTAATTGTTCTAAGGCTTCATCACTAATGCCATTAACTGTTTTATTGAGTCTCTCGTTATACTTTTTCAAAAAGTGTTTAGCCAACAAAATAATATCATCTTTTCTTTCGCGGAGAGGAGGTGAATGGATATTTATAACATTTAAACGATAAAACAAATCTTGCCTAAAAGTTCCATTATCGACCATCTCTTGCAAATCTCTATTGGTGGCTGCAATTATTCTAACATTCACCTCTGTGTCTTCAATTCCCCCGACTCGTCTAATCACACGCTCCTGAATGGCTCGAAGTAATTTTACTTGAATTGACATGGGTAGTTCACCAATTTCATCTAAAAATAATGTACCACCATCTGCCACTTCAAACATACCAGCTTTATCTGCGACGGCTCCAGTAAAAGAGCCCTTTTTATGTCCAAACATCTCTGATTCCATAAGAGATTCGGGAATGGCTCCACAGTTTACAGGTACAAATGGTTTATCTTTTAAAGGACCATTATAATGTATGGCTTTGGCAATAACCTCTTTACCTGTTCCACTTTCTCCAGTTATTAAAATATTTGTAGGAGTTTGTGATACTCTTTTAATCATTTCAAAAATTCTATGCATAGGCTCAGAATTTCCAATTAGATTTTGAAAGCTGTATTCTTTAACTAACTCTTTCTTTAAACTTCTATTTTCAAATTCTAAGTTTCTACTTCTTAAAGCGTTAGCAATATTAATTCTGACTTCATCAATTTTAAAAGGTTTTGTAATGTAATCATAAGCCCCTAACTTCATAGCTTCTACTGCAGTTTCAGTAGTTCCGAAGGCTGTGATCATCATAAACAACATATCTGGATCTTGATCACGAATAGCTCTTAACAGTTCTATTCCTGTCATATTTGGCATTTGTAAATCAGATATTACCATGTCAAAGGTTCTTTTCTTAAACATGTCTAAAGCTTGTTGACCATCTTCTACGCAAGTAGGTTCATAGCCTTCTTTTTTAAGCATAATTTCTAAAAATTCTCTTATAGATTCTTCATCATCAACAACAAGTATCCTTGACTTCATGCCTGCTCCTTTATGCTTCCTTTTTAATTTTCATCTCATAACCTATTGGATTATTTGAGGTTAAAAATTCAATGATAAAAACTGTTCCTTTATTAATTTCACTTTCAACATGTACATTGGCACCATGGCTCTCAAATATCTTGTGAGCCACAGCTAAACCCAAGCCAGTCCCTTTTGCTTTTGTTGTATGAAATGGCTCAAAAATTCTATTCAAGTTTTCAGGAGTTATCCCTTCTCCTTGATCTTGTATTGTAACCACTAATGAATCAGCCTTATCCCAAGTTCGAATTTTAATTTTACCCATATCTAACTTAGACATTGCTTGATAAGCATTTATAACAATATTTAACAGTGCCTGTTTTAATTTATCGGGGTTTCCTTGTATTACTTTCTGGCTGGCCAATTGAATATCTTGTTGGACATTAGCATTAAGAGTCTTGTTCACAGAAACTGACATCATGATTTCTTTTAGAATTACATTAATATCAACAATATCTTCTTTCTTTGCCTCTGGTTTTAC
This sequence comes from Bdellovibrionales bacterium, assembly GCA_020435005.1. GTDB lineage: Bacteria > Bdellovibrionota > Bdellovibrionia > Bdellovibrionales > UBA1609 > JACKAN01. The sequence goes on along the minus strand of JAGRAE010000033.1, from coordinate 6,635 downwards.
ATATTCTAAAAATTCTGAAATTAACCCATTAAGTCTATCAATTTCCTTTACTGTAATAGCCATTAATCTTTTCTTCTCATCCTCAGATACGCCCTCTTTAGCTGCTAATAATTGAATGGAGCCACTTATACTTGCTAATGGATTTCTTATTTCATGGGCTATTCCTGCTGCTAATTGTCCCACCGCAGCTAATTTTTCTTTTTGTCTTAGCTTAATTTCCAAAGACTTTAATTGAGTTAAATCTTGAAATAAAACAACAAAACCAGAGTTAACATTCTGATTATCTATTATTTTAGACATTACAAACTCAATAATTCTTTGGTCATTATCAAGGTGCATTTCTGTTTCAAAGCGAGTAACTTCTCCTCTTTTTAAACTCATTAACAATGGTTCTATTTTATCAAAAACTTCACCAAATATATCGTCAAAGGAGCATCCCTCTAATTCTGTATTTAACAAAGTTTTTGCGTATTTATTATATTGAGTAATTCTTAAATGGTTATCAACAGAGATAAGACCACTTCCAACATTAGAGATAATTAATTGATTTAATTTTTGTAAATTCTCTATATCTTTTGTTTTTGATGCCACCTCAAAAGTCAAACTAGAAATTTGCTGACTTAAAAATCCTGCTAAGTAGGCTATTGAGAAAAATGAAAAATTATTTAAAACAAGACTTATATATAAATTCTTACCTTCCAATTGTGGACCGTATATTAAGAGCCCACTAAACAAAATAGAAGTCCAGATGGCTAATAAAAATGCTCCTCGTGAATTATATTTTACCCCACACAATATAATATTTAGTAAAAATAAAATTAAAAATAAGGTGTAATTGCCATCGGCAAACAGATTCATTCCTGCTATAAAAAAAGCATCCAATCCGAACATTATACCATTTATGGCATGGTGATTTTTTACCTTTTCATAATAATACAAATAAATTGAATTCACTAAAAAAGATAAGCTTAATAATGCATACACTGGTAAAAGCATAGAGACATTAATGAATGTAGATTGAGAAGTTTGTAATAAGAGCACAAACAACAACAAGGCTGTTACATAAAAGACTCTTACAGCACGTATAATTTTATTCAACATTTCTGGTGTTGATAAGTCGAAGTTGATTTCAGGTATTTTATTTGAAATTACTTTTAATTGATTCATTTTACCCCACACTGCTCGCAAGATCAAAAATTGGTAGATACATAGCAATTACTAGAACGGCAATAATTCCACCTAAAAAAACCATAAGTAAAGGTTCAATTAAACTTGTTAAGGCATCTGCAGCTGTTTCCACTTCATCTTCATAAAAATCAGCAATTTTACTTAGCATTGTATCTAAGGCACCTGTTTGTTCCCCTACGGCAATCATTTGTGTTACCATATCAGGTATGAATTTCGATTTTCTAAACGGCTCTGCAATTGATTTACCTTTACTGATTGATTCTTTGGCCTCTAATATGTTTTGTTCGACCACATAATTTCCGGCAGTACTTGCTGCAATATCTAGTGAATCGATTATTCTTACACCCGCAGACAATAAAGTACTTAGTGTTCTTGAAAATCTTGCGATAGAACCTTTTTGAATGAGAGACCCAAACAAAGGGACACGTATCATTATTTTATCAAATTGGATCTTACCTTCTGGAGTACTGATATAAGTTTTTAAAGCGTAGGGTATAGCTATGATTCCACCTAAAACTATATACCATCTATTTAAAACAAAGTTTGAGGAATCTACAACCATTTGTGTTAATGCCGGCAGTTCTTTACCAGCATCTTGAAACATTTTAACAAAATTAGGAACAACAAAAACTAAAATACCTATGATAACAATTATCGCAATTATGATAACTGCAACGGGATAAAACATGGCTCCTTTTATTTTACCTTTAAGCTTAACTGACTTTTCAATATAGGCAGCAAGTCGTTGCAAAACTTCATCCAAGACCCCGCCTTCTTCACCAGCTTTCACAAGATTTACGTACATTTTATCAAATACTTTGTCGTGTCCTCTTAAAGCATCAGCTAAACGCTTTCCTTTCTCAATTTCACTAACTACACTTTTAAGACAAGCGTTCATGGCAGGTGTTTTTCCAGGGCCAATCATTGCATCTATGCTATCTACTATAGGAATACCTGCACCAACCAACACTGAAAATTGTCTTGTAAAAACTTGAAGTTCTTTAGGTTTTACACTTCCACCAACTCCACCACCACTTGATTTTGAAGCTTTTGCCTTTTTAACAGCTGCTTTAGAAACTACGCGCAAAGGTTGATACCTTTGAGCTCTAATTTTTACTCTGGCTTCAGCTTCATTCCTTGCTTCTACTTCACCACGAATAACTTTACCGTCTGGACCTTTGGCCTCAAATAAAAAGGCAGGCATTAAATACCTGCCTTTTTAAGCATTTTATCTAATTCTTCTGGATCTGGAGAAGCCATAAATGCCTGTCTAATATCCACTTTCCTTTTCATAACAAAATCAAACAAGCACTGATTCATAGTCTGCATACCTGTTTTCTCTTGTCCCAACTGCATCATGCCATAAACTTGATGTAGTTTATTATCTCTTATTAAGTTGCGAATACTCGGATTTAATACCATTACCTCGCTAGCTAAAACCAAACCACCTTGTTTGGAAGCAATTAACTTTTGAGCAATAATAGCATTTAATACAAAACTTAATTGTGTACGAACCCTATCTTGCTGGCTTCCCTCAAATAAAGAAACAATTCTATTTATCGTTGCGACTGCTGAATTGGTATGTAAAGTGGCAAAAACTAAATGACCAGTCTCAGCTATAGTCAAAGCAGCCTCAATAGTTTCCAGATCTCTTAACTCACCCATAACAACCACATCTGGGTCTTGACGCAATATATATTTTAAGGCCCGTACGTAACTTGTAGAATCTGAACCAATTTCACGTTGATTTACAATACATGCTTTATGACCATGAACATATTCAATAGGATCTTCCAATGTAATTATATGGCCTCTACGTTCTTTATTATACTTATCTATTAAACCAGCAATAGTTGTTGATTTACCACTTCCTGTTGGCCCTGTTACCAAAACTAATCCATTGGGCTGATCAATTGTTGTTTCAACAGATTTTGGTAAATGCAAGGTATACAAATCAGGAACTTCAAGTGAAATTTTACGAAAAACTGCTGAAACAGCACCTCTCTGATAGAAAACATTAACTCTGAATCTAGCCATATTTTTGATGCCAAAGCTAAAATCCAGTTCTTTTTTTTCTTCAAATTCACTTTTTTGTGTATCAGTCATAATACTATAACTAATTCTACGTGCATCCTCTACAGATAATGGGTCCGTTTTGACCCTAGCAATTTTACCATCAATCCTCAAAGCAGGAGGTGAGCCTGCAACGATGTGCAAGTCAGAAGCATTTTGCTTTACAGTTGCCTTTAACAATTGATGCAAACTAATCAATTATGTCATCCCCTACTGTTACATTTAATACTTGATCAATCGATGTAATACCATTTCTTAGCTTTATTAGAGCTTTTTGTCTTAAAGTTTTCAATCCATCTTTTTGAATTATGAATTTTTTTAACTCACTTTGAGGTAGGCCTGACATAACTCCTTCTTTAAGAGTACGTGTCACTGGTAAAAACTCATATACAGCTTCCCGGCCAAAAAGACCCGTATAATTACAGCGGTCACAACCCCTTCCACGACGCAATGTCTGATATAAATGAAGGTCTTTTTCTGGAATTTCTAAGTCTAAAAGAGTTTGTTTGTCAGGAGTAAACTCTTCTATACATTTAAAACAAATAGTTTTAAGTAACCTTTGAGCAACAATTAATGAAATGGTTTCAGCAACCATATAGTTTGGTATTCCCATATCAATTAACCTTGATACAGTAGATATTGTATCATTTGTATGCAAAGTGCTCACAACAAGATGTCCTGTTGTTGCGGCTTTAAAAGCGATTTGTGCTGTTTCAAGGTCTCGAATCTCGCCCACCATAATAATTTCTGGATCTTGCCGCAAAAAAGCTCTTAATGCCATTGGAAAATCAAAACCAATTTGGCTATTTATTTGTACTTGATTAATACCTTCAATATTGTATTCAATAGGATCCTCAGCTGTAGATATATTTTTCTCTGGTAAATTCAATTCCTTTAATGCTGAGTAAATTGTTGTGGTTTTACCCGAACCTGTAGGGCCTGTTATTAAAATCATTCCCTGTGGAAGCGACATACATCTTCGTAAGATTTTTAAATCTTCATCTTCAAGACCCAACTTTGTTAAATCCACTTGGAGTGCCTTTTGATCAAGAATACGCATAACAATTTTTTCACCATAAAGCGTTGGAATTGAGTTTACCCTAAAATCTACTGACTTTCCGCCCTTTAAGCGAATTTTAATTCTCCCATCTTGTGGCCTTCTTTTTTCCGTAATATCCATTTTACTAAGAATTTTTATTCTGGATACTATAGCTGCGGCTGAACCCAAAGGCGGCTTTACCTTTTCAATAAGCGACCCATCTACTCGAAAACGAATTCTAAAAGATTTTTCATAGGGTTCAATATGTATATCTGAAGCTCTCATGTTAATGGCTTCTTTTAAAGTTGCATTTACAAACTTAATTATTGGTTCAGACTCAATATCATTTGAACCCTGAATGGACTCAATACTTAAGTTATCAGATGAAAATGCATCTTCTTGTTCTTCTATCTCACTTGATAAATTGCTCAATACTGATTGTTGACCATAATATCTATCTATAGCAGATTTTATAATACTTTCAGGAGCTACAACAATTTCAATTTTACATTTTGTTAGCAGGGACAAATCATCCTTTAAATAAATATTAGAAGGGTCGGCAAACGCCACCACTAAACTTCTCTCAGCTTTTTGAACAGGAATGACTAAATTTTTCTCACAAAAAGTTCTTGGCACTAATGCTAATGCATTCGGATCTATTTCAAATACATTTAAATCAATAGCTGGTACACGGTGATGTTTACTCAAAAATTTGGTCATTTCACTTTCTTGTAAAATTCCATTGTGTACAAGAGCTTCTGTTAAAGTGAGACCTTTACTTCTTGAAATATTTTTTTTTACTTTTGCTAGTTGATCCAAGGTAATTATTTTTTCTTGAACTAAAAGATCACCCAGTGATTTTTTTGAACGAGCACCCAATTTTCACCTACACTTTTTTCTGTCTCTCGCAAAAAAGAGAGTCATAACAGAAGTTTATCTCAGGTGACGTTTTTTGTAACTGGACATTGGTCTATTATTTACGGCAGAACTCAATATCTAGACGAATTTGACTCTTTAAGTCTTCAAAGTTTGAGAATTTTTGTTCTGGGCGAACATATTTTTCAAAGTAAATAGATATTTCTTGGCCATACAATTCAATATTTTTATTAAATATATGTGTTTCAGCATAGCGCTCGCCACTTTTGCTTAACGTAGGTCTAACCCCTACATTAGTTATACTTTCATGGAGTACATTATTTACCATAGTTTTAGTGCAGTAAACCCCATTCGCAATGTCTGTACTTTTCTGCAATATTAAGTTTGCTGTTGGGTAACCTAATTCTCTTCCCTTTTGATTTCCATGAATAACTTTACCCTTAAGATAATAAGATCTACCTAATAAGTTATTAACCAACTGAACATCTCCCCCCTTAAGTGCTTCTCTAATTCGAGAACTTGAAATAGGGTTATTATTAACTTTATAAGCATCTACAATTTTTAAAAATAAGCCTAAACTTTTTGTTTTTTGTTGAAGGTAATTTAGATTGCCTTCTTGATTGCGACCAAAACAAAAATCATAGCCTACAATAAGCCCTTGAGGGGAAAACTTTTTTACAATTTGATTTTCAAAAAAATCATCAGCGCTCATTTTTGACATTTCTAACGTAAATGGAACTTCGACAAGGTAATCCACACCCATTTGCTCTAATTGCTCAAATAAATCCTCTTTTGAAAACAAATAACGAAATTCGATATCTGGTTTGAGGATCTCATGGGGGTGAGGACTAAAAGTCATCACTAAACTGGGAGCCTTCCTTGCTTTTGACTCATCCAACAATAATTTTACAAGTTTTTGATGGCCCAGGTGGAGCCCATCAAAATTTCCTATACTCAATACACTCGATTTGAGCTGAAAATTATTATACTCAGCAGCTTTTATCCATTTCACCCCCCTAAAATACCAATTTTTTTCACTTAACCAATTGAAATCTTGAAAGAATCTTGATACATAGCGTTACGCGATGCGAACATTTTTACGTCAATTTTTAGCCTTTTTAATTTTAAGCTTTCGAAGAATTTGGAAGAATAGCGGATTTATTCTTCGCGCTCTTATCGTTTTAATTATTGGTTTGTTCTTTTTATGGATCAGCATTCAACAGAACTATGATTTAAGATTCAAACTTAGAAGTTTAAACCAACCTACAAGTGAAATTGTAATTATAGAAATTTCTCCAGCTGATGTTTTAAGCTGGGGGCAAAATCCAGATTCAATTTTACAATTCAGTGAAAATCCTTCTTTTCAAGATTATCAATATTGGAACCTGGAAATATGGCAAAATTTTTTAGAAACATTAATAGAACTTTCACCTAGATCAGTTGGAGTTAATTTGTTTTT
>JAGRAE010000339.1 GCA_020435005.1 Bdellovibrionales bacterium | reverse complement strand
GAACTTGATATGTTTCCAAAGTTCCGATATCAGGTAGAAAATTATTGTTTGGATCCTCAGCATAAACACGCAATTCTATCGAATGTCCATTAATTTTTAAATCCTCTTGAGAAAAAGAAAGTGGTTTTCCTTCGGCAATTAGAATTTGTTCTTTTACTAAATCTTTTCCAGTAATCATTTCTGTAACTGGATGTTCTACTTGCAAACGAGTATTCATTTCCAAGAAATAGAAATCTAAATTATTATTGGCGATAAATTCTACGGTACCTGCACCCACATAATTTACGGCTTTAGCAACATTCACTGCTGCTTCACCCATTTTCTTACGAACTTCTGGTGTTAATAATGCTGATGGAGCTTCCTCCACAACCTTTTGATGTCGGCGTTGAACAGAACATTCTCGTTCAAATAAATAAACAACATTACCATGTTTATCACCTAAGACTTGGATTTCAATATGTCTTGGCGAATGAACAAATTTTTCAATAAAAACAGCACCATCACCGAATGCAGAAACAGCTTCTGAAACTGC
>JAGRAE010000338.1 GCA_020435005.1 Bdellovibrionales bacterium | reverse complement strand
TATACAAAAGTCTTCATATTGAGCGCCCTCTTTTATCTGCTGCAGAACCCGCTGAACAAGAGGGCTATAGGGCTCAAGATTTTCTTTTTCTACTATTTGAAATTTCGCCACTACAGTCTGATGAGACTTCGCACTTTCACGAGGCTCCATCTCAAGAAATTTTTGATCAAATTGTTTAAAAAAATCATTAAAAAATAATAGAAGTTCTGGTTGAGACCTATAGTTCTTTTTTAATTCACTCAGCTGACCAGACCGCTGCAGAATAGAATTCTCTTCTTCTGCAAAGACCTCGCTTCTCGCCCCTCGAAATAAATAAATACTCTGCTGAGGATCGCCGACAAAAAATACCGGCTTTTTGCCTATCAATTGATGTAGCAACTCAACCTGCGCAGGGCTTGTATCTTGAAACTCATCAATAAGCCAATAGTCCCACTCCGACGCAAATGCGGCACCCACCTCGGGAAAATCCCGCAAGGCCTGTATCGAAATGTATTCAAGATCTTTCATCTCAAGCTGACCAAGCTTTTGCTTAA
>JAGRAE010000337.1 GCA_020435005.1 Bdellovibrionales bacterium | reverse complement strand
ATATCATGTTGGGTTGCTTCTATTACAACTCGCATATTCTCGAAGAATCGAATTTACGCATGAAGAAACACTCGCAGGAAAACCACGTGAGTTAGCGCTTCAGTTGTCCGAGCCTTACAACTTCGCTCTGGAAAAGGCATTGCGGCGGCATGTTGCTTTTCGAACCGCATCGGCCATGGAACTTTGGCGAGATCTAAATGCACCAGGTATTGATTCAGATGGTTCTTAACCCGAGGTGAATGGAAATGCCTAACAATGCAATCAAGTCGTTCGCTTCGCTCACTCGGACGCTTCGCAGCGTTGCTGCTCATCGCCGCTTATTGCGGCGTTAGCCGCTGTAGCGCTTCGCGCTTTTTAGGTGAAAAGTCTGGGTTGTGAGGTTGGCGCTGAAGCGCTGAAGATCCGCAAAGGAATCATATTAGTGGTGATTCAAAATGCTCAGGCAACCTAATGGTGGAGAGTCAAACTAATGAGGTAGGCGCTGATGCGCTGGAAGTCCTCGAAGGCGCCATACTAGAGGTCATCGAAAGAGCA
>JAGRAE010000336.1 GCA_020435005.1 Bdellovibrionales bacterium | reverse complement strand
CTAATATTATATCTGTTTCGTCACAACCAATTAGATCAACTATTTGATTTGTTACAACATCAACTCTGGCACTCGGGAGATCAATTTTATTAATTACTGGAATTATTTCTAAACCGGCTTCTATTGCTAAATAAACATTACTGATTGTTTGTGCTTCAACACCTTGTGCAGCATCAACCACAAGTAATGCACCTTCACAAGCGGCCAGCGAACGTGAAACTTCATAAGAAAAATCAACATGTCCGGGTGTATCAATAAGATTAAAATTATAAGTCTTATTATCTTTATGTTTATAAAACATTTTTATTGCATGAGATTTAATAGTAATACCTCTCTCACGCTCTAAATCCATATCATCCAGCAGTTGAGCTTTAGCTTCTCGTTCAGATACGGTGTGCGTAACTTCAAGTAGCATGTCAGCAATAGTTGATTTGCCGTGATCTATATGAGCAACTATGCAAAAATTTCTAATATTTTCCATTTTTCTAAAATTATTTAGCTTGAAAAGATAGTTAAAGGATGGTCAAATTTCAATTTATG
>JAGRAE010000335.1 GCA_020435005.1 Bdellovibrionales bacterium | reverse complement strand
AAGAGCTTGGGCTTCCCGAGTCGTTGATGAATATGATTGAGGTTCCAAGAGGGTTAGTGTTGGTTACTGGCCCCACTGGATCTGGTAAGTCTACCACCCTAGCAGCATTACTTCACACCATAAACTGTGAACGTAAAGAGCATATTATAACAATCGAAGACCCCATTGAGTTTGTACATGAAAATAGAATGTGCTTAGTGAACCAAAGAGAAGTTTCTAGCCACACTAAATCTTTTGCCAATGCACTCAAAGCAGCATTACGTGAAGATCCAGATATTATTCTAGTTGGTGAGATGCGCGATTTAGAAACTATTCATTTGGCAATGACCGCAGCAGAAACGGGCCACTTAGTGTTTGGAACTTTACATACAAATAATGCTGCTAAAACCGTTGATCGAATCATAGATGTATTTCCCGAAGGCCAACAAGCACAGGTGCGCGTGGTGTTAGCTGAAAGCTTAAGAGGAGTGATTGCACAAACTCTCTTTCCGCGTGCTGATAAACCTGGACGTGTTGCAGCCATCGAAGTTTTAGTGAATACACATGCTG
>JAGRAE010000334.1 GCA_020435005.1 Bdellovibrionales bacterium | reverse complement strand
GAATTGGCAATGCCGGACTATTTTTAGAAAGCATTGGTACGCTTCCAGTATTAAAGAGCCATATTCCTGGGAACAAAACATTAGGGATAAGAAAACTTCCCATATTGACTGAGAACCTGGCTCACCTCCTGCCACTCTTGCACGATTATTCACGATTGAATGACCCTTCTAGCTTGGAATTGCGCTCAAGGAGTGGAGAAGAGTCATATCTAAATCTCTTCTCCAGGGAGAACCTAAATTATAACTCCTTTATCTGTGGAGCTTCGGGATCTGGCAAAAGCTTTTTAATGAATGCGATACTTTCGTCAACATTAAAAGATGATCCTAATTCTAGGTTATGTATTTTTGACGTTGGTGGATCATATAAAAGAATTGTCGAGGCCAACGGAGGTAAGAGCACTACACTTAGCTACAATGAAGCAAGGGCATTGATCTCTTCGTTTTTGCGTATTCAGCCAGTTGGCACTCAAGGTTTTTTTCAAACTTTCATTCAAACTCTTTGTGGCTCCGGTGCACACATAACCCATTCCCATATGGTTGCCATTGATG
>JAGRAE010000333.1 GCA_020435005.1 Bdellovibrionales bacterium | reverse complement strand
AGGGCTCTTGTTTTAATCACTTCTAAAGTTTGAGGGAAAATATTTTGATCAACTATAAATATATTAGATTTAGTTTTTTTATTAACTGCTTGAGCAAGGGTCATCGCTTCTGCAGCAGCAGTTGCTTCATCTAACATGGAAGCATTTGCAATTGATAAACCAGTGATTTCAGCAACCATAGTTTGAAAATTTAATAGTGCTTCCATTCTGCCTTGAGAAATTTCGGCTTGATAGGGGGTGTAGGCTGTGTACCAAGCAGGATTTTCTAAAATATTTCTTAAAATCACAGATGGAGTATGAGTTCCGTAGTATCCCATTCCAATGAAAGATTTATAAACTTTGTTTTTACTAGCTATACTTTTAGCATAATTGAGAAATTGCGGTTCTGACATTCCCTCGTTCGGTAAATCGAAACTTTTTTTATTTTGTATATTAGTAGGAAGGGCTTTCTCTATGAGTTCGTTAAAATCACTCACTCCAACTTTATCAAGCATGATTTGAGTACTTTTATGATCAGCAGGTCCAATGTGTCTAAATAAAAATTTACTTTGATTA
>JAGRAE010000332.1 GCA_020435005.1 Bdellovibrionales bacterium | reverse complement strand
ATGGGGACACCAAAAACTTGTGCGGCCACCGATACTTTGGCAACAAATCTCTGTCTGACAGTCGAAACAAGGTTCTCCAGTTCGCCCGTAGACTTTCAACTGCCTCGCAAAGTAACCTTTTTGCCCATTAGTTTGGGCGAAATCACGAATGGTGGTTCCGCCGCTTTTAATGGCTTTTGAAATGATCGTGCGAACTGAGGCAACCAATTGTTTGGCGTCCTGCTGCGTAAGTTTATTGGCTCTTATTTGAGGCCGAAGCCCTGCTCGAAATAAGGCTTCGCTGGCATAAATATTACCCACACCGACAACAACTTTTTGATCCATAATAAAAGCTTTCACAGGCACTTTTCTGGATCGCGACCCTTGAAACAAATAAGTTGAATTAAAATTCTTTTTATCGAGAGGTTCTGGCCCTAAAAATTTGAGCCATTTATTTTCAGTGACAGCACCTTTATCTGCAATTTCAAAGAGTCCAAACCTTCGCGAATCGTTGTAGACTAACTTCTTCTTGTTAGACAAATGCAAAACAAGATGGTCATGTTTGGCAATATGGCCG
>JAGRAE010000331.1 GCA_020435005.1 Bdellovibrionales bacterium | reverse complement strand
TATCTTTTCTTTGCCCTGCCTTGTGTCTTTAAACCAGTTTTTTTTAGCGGCAAGGTCCTCGCATTCATTCCAATCACGACCAAAGCGCCCCGTATCCCAGCGCTCTTCTATGTCTCTAAAAAGCTCAATCCCAATTTTATACGGATTCATCTGCCCAGGATTCATCGCCATGGCCCCAGAGTGTGTATCTGCAAAATCAACAATCTCACAATCATGCATTGCTTTTTCCGTCATGATTTTTGAATGCCAGTAAGAAGCCCAGCCTTCATTCATAATTTTTGTCTGCATTTGAGGAACAAAATAATAAGCCTCATCACGAATAATATTTAATACCGTGTGCTGCCATTCTTCCAATGGAGCATTGTCAAGAAGATATAAAAGAACATCTTTCTGTGGCTCAGAAGGATGGCGCTTTGCTTTTTCAGTCTTTTCTTTTTGTTTCTTCTTTTGATCTTCAACAAATTCTTTTGGATTAATAAACGATTCCATATACTGACGGTTCGTTTTTAATCGCACTCTTTGATTCTCTTCTTCTCTTGGAGAAAGCTGGGATTTCTTT
>JAGRAE010000330.1 GCA_020435005.1 Bdellovibrionales bacterium | reverse complement strand
AAGATTTTCGTAGAAATCAAAGCCAATTTGTTGTGTTTGTTACGCCAATAATAAAAGCCTCGGCTAGCACCGGGACTGAAAATATTAAGCGTAAGTTTCGATTGCGAGATTAGTTAATGGCTATTCATGAAAAGTGTCATTTAATATCAGTAATTGGCGGCAAAGGTGGCGTTGGTAAAAGTGTGTTTTCAGCCAATCTCACTGTCGCACTAATGAATGAGCTGCGTGCGCGAGTGTTACTGATAGATCTTGATTCTAAAAGCTGTGGGGATCAAAATATTATCACCGGGCTTAGGCCTAAAAAAACAGTCGCAGATCTTGCAAATTTCACAGGCGCCATAACTCCGCAAAGCCTTGATACTATGATCACCACGCACCCCTCCGGATTTCATTACCTAGGAGCTGTGCTCAGCCCAGAGCAAACACTGAATGCTTCTGCTGCTTTATTTAAAAAGCAAATTTCAACACTCAGTCAATTTTATAATTTTATCATTGTTGATCTTGGCTGTGACTATACTGACCTGCAGCTTAGTATGATTGAAGATTCAAGTGCTATTCTTA
>JAGRAE010000032.1 GCA_020435005.1 Bdellovibrionales bacterium | reverse complement strand
ATTTTTTTATTAAATACATTCATGTGAAATTTAATTTTGTACAAAAAAATGCCCAGTAATATATTTAAAAATATATAAATAAACTGAAGTGAATACATATTTGAGATGAGATAATATTTCAATTGAATCATATTAAGTCTTAAAATATTGACAATATCTCCACTTTGAAACCAGTCCCAAATTTTTTGAGAGGGTAAATTGGGATACTCTAGTCTTGCTGTTTTAGCCTTTACACCATTTGCTAAAATAAATTTCAATTCATAAAAATCGATAATAAAAGAAAGCATTATAAAACTTGCAAATGCAATTAAGTAAACCTTAAATGGCTTGTTCACTACTTTTAAACCGATCGTTATAATGAGAAGAGAGCAAATGGCATAGGCCACAAGAATATCTAAATAAAAAATAAACGTATGAATTAAACCTATAGCTAGCAATAACAAAGCTCTTCTATATAGAATGCTTTTATTATTATGACCAAATTTTTCAATAGATTTAGCTAAGGACCACCCAAACATTACAGAGAAAATCGCAAAAAACTTACCTTTAATAAGAAGTTCTAAATAGGCAAATATGGTTTTATCAAAACGAGAGAAAGGTAAATCATTTAAAATCTCAAACGGTAGTATTCTAAACCCACCAAAGTGTGTAACATGCATTAATAGAACGCCACAAAGCGCTACGCCTTTTAAGTAATCAATTATTTCTATTCTATTTGAATTATTAATGCTCATATTTATGCAGTTTAGAATTATGGGGTCTAGCAATATAGACCTAAGTGTATCAATTAGAGATTATTACCAACTGAAGAGTAAAAAAATACAACTCCTGACTCAATGTTTAAATACTTATTGAGACTCTGCGAGCCTCGGAATAAAATTAAAATAACAATGAGTTTTTTAGATAGAAGATTATTTTTAAAATTAACAACATTTACCTTGTTAGCTAGGCAACTTGAAGCTCTTGCCGGTCCCCTCAAGGTACTTAATAAATCTACAGACGAGTTTATTGGTCTAACGTCTACGCATAAAATAATATACGAAAGACCAGAGGGAATTTATACCACTCCCCCTGGTAATATACAGTTATTAAATATTAGTAGCGGCAAAGTTCACAAGTATTCTCTTCCTTTCTTTGGCCATCAAATTGATCAACTTCCGGAGAAACCTGATTTTGGCTATACATTTGAACAATATGGTCGCCAAGGTGCTTTAGTTAACTTAACGTCTGGTAACATTATTAATTCTATCGAAGCTCGAAAAGGCAATGCATTTATGGGACATTGCACATTCATAAAAGAAAAAAATTGGTTAATTACTAGCGAGCATAATTATGTAAAAAAACGCGGAGAAATTGTAATAAGAGATCCTTTTACTCTAAAAGAAATTGACTGGATACATTCTTCGGGGCTTTTTCCCCACGATTGCCTTTATATACCTGAACTAAAAAAAGTTTATGTTGCCAATACCGGAGCACACGGTAAATACAAGAGTAATATTGCACAAATAGATCCTTACAAGAAAAATAAAACAGTAACGATTCCGCTCGTAGATGGAAAGTTGGGACACTATGCCCATTTTAAATTCTCAAAGGATAACTGGCTCGTAGTAGTTCCACGTAAACCACCCGGTCGCCCCATCTTAATTAATCCTGAAAATAAACCAATGACATTGCCTGAACCTTCAGAAAAAGTAAAAGGCATTTTAGGAATAGAGTTTTTAAAAGATACTGATCTAGTCGCTGTAACTTATCCAGAAAACAATTTACTACACATTTGGAATTATAAAACACAAAAAAGTATCGCCAGTTGTAACTTGATTGGTCCAAGAGGCATAGCTGAAATTGATTCAAATATAAAGGGTCAAAATACATTATTAGTTACATCTGAACCGGATATGTTAACCTACAAAGTAGTACTCAAGAACAATAAAATAATTTCTGCAATAAAATATGACACTGATTTTGGTGGCAAAGGTGCACACCTTGTAAAATTAATTTTTTAAATGGGTTTCACTCTAAGCTCACTTTTAAAATTTAATGTTCTATCTCGCCAAATTATTGTGTCGAAGTAATAATGTAATGTAAAAAAACCTAGGAAAAACCATTCTCCTTTATTTTTTACTAGAAAACTAAAGCCTCCATGTGCACTGAAAAATACTAGTAAAACAAAAGAAAACACTATTAGTAAAAAGTACTTTTTAAAGTGATAGGAATTACTTTCTTTATTCCTAAATAAAAAGAATGTCAGTGCAATATAATTTAATGAATGGTGAAAATCGTAAAATAAGAAGTAAAACTTTTCTGATGTAAAATATGACATAGGAAATAAAAAAATTGATGTTGTTATAAGGTAAAAGAGTGTTGATAAACTGTTTTTAAGGAGAAAACACAAATATAGAAAAAGTAAAATAACAGCAGCTTCAAATGCGTAAATATAATTAATATCAATATTTACTCTAACTCTCGGCAATTTGAATATAAGCAAATTTAAAAAAAACAAGGATAAGTAAAATATTTTTATCAAATTAACTGTTTTTATCTGTAACTTGTCTATTAGCAAGGTGATGCCCATGGCTTGAAAGCAAATGTGTGAAAAGCCAAAAGTAGTAACTAATGCAGTTACAACTCTTCGACTATCCGATCCCAATCTGTAACTGTATAATACGCTAAGAAATAGTAGTAAGGGGATAAAAATATATTTGATTTTTCTTTCCATTAAGTAATTAAAAGTATTTTTTTGATGCATCAGCATGTATGTGCTTAGAAAATGTGGCAGGCGTATAAAGGCCGAAAATACAAGAAAGTATACGACATAATATGAGCCAAAAGGAACATTGAGTAAATCTGGCATCTTTAATAGAAAAAAAATGATTATGGGCACTAACCAAATAGGAGAAACAAATAACCAATAAGCTTTATTTTTATAATCAAACACTTGGTAAGTTATCCCTTATTTTATCTACCAAATAAAATATAAAAATACCCATAATAGCAAATATAAATAACCCACAATATAAATCAATAACTCTAAATTGATCCCAGGCATTCCACATAAAAAATCCTAGGCCTTTTTGGCTAAAGGCAAATTCACCAGCCACAACCATGACTAGACCATAGCCTAGGCCTAATTTAAGTCCTGTAAGTGTATGATTTAATGTGCCACGGAAAATAACGTGAAAATATCTATCCCAGAAACTTAATCTATAGACTCGAGCTACATCTAAATAATCAGTTTTAATTAAATCTCTTACTCCTTGGTTTGTTTCAATGAACTGCAAAAAAAACACACCTATAAATATTATACCTATTTGTGCTAACTCACCCGAACCTAAAATAATTATTAACAAAGGAAATATTGCTAACTTTGGCAAAGGATAGATGATAGCAATCACAGGTCGAGCAATAAAAGCTAAAACTCTATTAAACTCAACACTAATTGCCAATAGAATAGCTAAGGGAATAGCTAATAAACTACCTATTGCTAATCTTTTTAAGCTGTCTAAAATATGCAATAAAAATCCAAAATCTTTTGTAATTAGAAACTTTATTCTTAGAATTACTTCTGAGGGGGCAGGAAAAAAAACTTCTGAAACTAAGTTAAAATAAACTGACAATTCCCACAGCAACAAGATGGCTAGTGGTGATACAAACCATTTATAAGTTTTATCCAATTGAATCAATTTACTGGAACTCAACCTCTAACTCACTTTTCAAAAAATCAAGTATAAATTTATAGCTTTCAACATACTTGCTTTCAGTTAACATTTTTATTCTTTTTCTAGGTCTATTAAACGGAATGACAATTTCTTTTATTCTCTGTTTTTGTTGTTTGACAAATGGTAGTAACAAAATTCTATCTGACATGTATATGGCCTCTTCAATGTCATGTGTAACATATATAATTGTCTTCTTCTGCTTTTCCCAAAGCTTTAAAATGAAATCTTGAAGCTCCATCTTTTGAATAGTATCAATTGATGACAAAGGCTCATCCATTAAAACAGTTTCTGACTCCTGGAGGAAAGCTCTAATTAGATTAATCTTTTGGGCCATACCCCCAGATAATTCTGAGGGAAATGAATTCGAGAAGTTAATCATTCTGGAAAATTCTAAAAACGATTCAATTTTTTTTCTTTTTTCTATCTCATTCATATTCGAATGGCTCATAGAAATTTTAAGGTTTTCGTATACACTCAACCAGTTAAATAAATTAGATTTTTGAAAAGCCATACTTACATTTAAATTATTTTTTTCTTGGGGTGTGAATGTAATTTCACCTGAATTAGGTAACAAAATTTTTGTTAACAATTTTAACAAAACAGTTTTCCCAACTCCCGAAGGACCAAGGATGGTAACGAATTCACCTTTTCCTATATCCAAACTTAGATCTTTAATTACTTCAAGTTTATTAAAGGACAAGTTTAAATTTTTTACTTTAAGAATACTATTTTCCATTTGGTTTTTTAAAGTTTCCAATTTCTTTTATCGCAGCTTTAACATATGAATCATCCACAATATTTTTTAAGTCTGGAACAGAATCAATGTACCCTTGTTTTTTATACCATTTTAAGTCATTTAATAAAGAGTCTGAATTAATATACCCATTCGTGTTTAAGCCTATTGGAACTGTTTTCTCCCAAACTTTTTTATCTTCAATCTGTATATGCTTCATTAACTTTTTAATAGTTTCGTCTTTTTTAATTTTATAAATGAACGCATTCTCATAATCTCTTACACCAAGAATATAGGCTTTTATGAATTTTTTTGCGAGCTCTTGATTGTTTTTAGTAAAGTGTGGCGCAAAAAATATTGCTGCGCTCTGCTGGTCAGGATAATAGTCATAAAGTGTTGCTACTACTTTAGCAATCCCATCCACTTCTGCTTTAGCAACGAAAGGTTCTAACTGTATAGTTGCATCGATTAATTTTTTAGCCAAAGCTACATTCATTTCACCATATGACATTTTTTGAAAACTAACATCACTCAACTTAAGTCCAGCACTATTTAGAACTCTTTCAGCGGCTATCTGCTGAGATACACCATTTAATGCTGTTAGCCCCATACGAAAGCCTTTTAAGTCCTTTAAAGTTTTGAATTTACCTGAATCAATTAAGTCCTTCCTAACTATTAGAGAAATATAGCTATGACCTTTTGATATATGTCCTTTGTCGGCCACTAACTTAATTTTTTGCCCCTGAGCAATCGCATTCCATAACCCAGAACTCAAATTACCCCCACCTACTTCTAATTCTCCATTTGCGAGTAGTAATGTCATAGGTGCTCCGGACCTACGGAAAGGCACGATCTCAACATTCAGGCCTTCGTTTAAAAAGTGACCATTTTCGTGTGCCAAAAAAATTCCTGCTGTGCTCAATACAGGTGAAGCCCCAATTCTAATTTTTATATTTTTTTCTGCAAAGGCTTGAATATTTGCTAAAACAAAGAAAGAAAGTATCAATAAATTTCTCATAAAATGAAGACTCCTTAAATGATATTTAATAATACTAGCAAAATTTACGGGTAACCATAAAAAAGAAAGTATATTCAACAAAATGCAATAAATTATTGCTTTTATACCTTTAGATAGTCGTCACTTTTTCCGATAAAAAGATAGTTATTTAAGTTTTTATCTATCTACTAAATGGACTTAGGAGAGATGATATTGTTTGAACTACCTGGACCAGATTTCATAGTCGAGAATTGGCATCATATTTTTATTACTTATATTGTTCCAATAGAAGTTGCCCTAGTTTTAATAGAAGAAGTATCACACTTTTATCTGAAAAAAATAAACTTCAAAACTTTATTAAAAGAAGCCTTTTTATATACGGGAATTTCTCTTATTAGTAGAGGAGTTTATTACTTATACATTATGTTTATTTTTGGACCATTAGTTAGATTTTTTAAAGATATTCAATTCTTCTCCTTTCACTCCAATAGCATTTTTTATTGGGTTGCTTGTTTCATAGTTTTAGACTGTTGTAGCTATTGGGTACATAGATTGGAGCATCACAATAAATATATGTGGTCACTCCATGACTGCCATCACAGCAGTGAGCGATTTCATTTATTATTACGAATTCGAGGAAATAATTTAAAACCGTTAAATAATATACCCTACAAGCTTATATTTATACTTTTTGGAATGCATCCTGTAGTTATTGAAGTTTGCACTAGAGTAAATAAAACCTATCAATTTATTCCCCATTTTAGTTATTTAATTAATTTAGGACCTTTTGAACATATTTTACAAACACCGAGAAATCACATTGTTCATCATGCTTATAATGGCAAATATTTAAATAAAAATTTTGGTGCTACTTTTATAATATGGGATAAATTATTTGGGACCTATCAAAAATACGACCCTGAATATGAATTAAAAATAGGTACTCTAAGTGGTTCACCAGGTTACAATCCATTTTATGTATATTTTCGAGGAATTATCGAATTATTCACACCAAAAAATAACAAAAAAGAATTTAAAAAAGTTGCTTAATGTTTAAAATATCACCATAGCACCTAAATTTGTAAACAATGCCGTATTATCATTGGCAGTAAGGCTTGCATCTTTTTCTTCATATTTGAATTGAAAAACTACGGCATGGAATCTCAAATATTCATTATATTGATGAATATAACCTAGAGCTACCTGAGAGAAGTTATGAATATCGGAATCATTAGCATTTACACCATCATTATTTTCACGTGCCCCGTAGGTAACAGCAATTGTTCCTTTGTCAAAAGGCTTATACGAAATACCTATCTCTAAATAATCTTTTGAGCTTTCTTTGTTGGTAGCCTTTGTAACTTCCTTGGATTGAGAAACTGAACCAGAAAAACCAAATTGGTTCATCTCAAAATTCCATCCAAAAAGATTGTACCTTTCATCTTCTTTAGTTGCGATATCCCAAGCTCTGTGAGTAAGGTAAAAGTTCATATTTAAATCATTCCACCTTTTCTCATATGAAAGCAGATACTCCCAGTATTCAGTACCAACAGCTGTTGCAGGATTTAGATCTGAGTCATCGTTCTGGTCATTCCAAATTGTAAATTTAAAACCAGCCCAAGTTGGAGTTTCGTAGCTCCATCCATCTTTTCTGCCTCTATACTCAGATCCCAAACGACCAATGTTAATAGGAGTTTCAATGTAATAATCATGGGCCAGAGAATGCAATCCAGCACCTGTACTAGCTAGCGGATCGAACTTTTTAACTTGCAACAATGCTGTCGGCGTCCAGTCTTGACCGAAAGTAAAATTACCAAATTGGGTTAAAAATTTCATATAGGCAAGGCGAATGCGGACTCTACCCGAAGTATCTTTGTAAGTAGTTGTAGCACTATCTGGGCGAGAGGAATTTATTCCCAGTTCAAGATTGTATTTTAAATTAAATGATTCTAGTTCACGTGAGCCTTTTGCACCTAATCTTGTTTCATGATTTTCCAAGTCAATAACACCACTATGAGATTTGTAGTTAAACTTGTCTTCTTGTTTAGCAAACTGAAGTTCTTTTGCTATTTTCCCATAGACCTTAAACTCAGATGCAAGTGTTCGAAATGAACAAAAGAAAATAAACATTAATAAGAAATAGTTCATATTTGGTAAACCCCTCTATTTTTGATCATCAAACTTAACAAGACTTTATTCAGTTGTCATATTTATATAAAGACTAAAGAACCATTGCATTAAAATGGTAGGGAGTACCGGGTTCGAACCGATGACATCCACCTTGTAAGGGTGGCGCTCTACCAACTGAGCTAACTCCCTATATTAAATAAACAGCTCTTAATAGAAGAGCTGTTTATATATGCTATTGCCTAGCAAATGTCCAGTTTATATAAAAACTAAGGCTTAATATTGGGTATTTTTTCTAAATATTTTGGCGGTCTCTCATCCTGGTTTTTGCCAAAAGAAGTCATTTTTACGGCTAATTTAGTCCCCTTGCCAGTGACACACAAATTTTCAGCAAGCTTAACATCTGACTCCCCCTCAACAATATAACTTAAATGCAACCAATAACCATTTATTCCCTCAGACTCTTTGACCCACTGCATAGGTACCATTAGGCCTCTTTGGTGATTAGAAGGTAGGCCCAAACCACGAGAAACGACTCGGCCCTCTTCATCATATTGTACAACTAAAAGAAAACTCTCATTAGAGGGATTCATTTTATACACTTCCATGGTGTATTTACCGGAAAACAATTGATTATCATTCAACTGCCACTCACCCACTATATCTTGCCAGTTAAACTCACATTGATATGACCAAGGCCAGGGAAACCCCTCATCTTTGCCCTGAGTCGTAGCTGATTCTTTTTTACAGTTATCTATAACTGCTGTTGCGGGCAGTGACCATAACACAATAGTGAACAGCAAAAGTTGTATATGTTTCATTGACTCCCCCAGAGATTATTATTGATCCAACAATATTCTAGCACTTTTATTTAAGTAGTAACCATTTTTAGCACGAAAGATATATTTTGGCTTGTCATATTCTGGTTCTATAAGTTTTCTCAATCGTTTAATCGTTACGTAAATCTTATTATCATGAACTCTTGGATCATAGTTTTGTTTCCAAACTTTTTCCACAAGTGCTTCCTTAGAGTAAACCTGACCAGGATTTTGCACAAAAAGCTTCAATAAATCCAAAAGTATAAATTGGTTTTTGAAATCAATTTTTCCCTTTTTCTTTTCAACTACCGAGCAACCTGTAACATTAAAAATGAGATCATATGTTGATTCATCATTTTCACCTAGTTCTTTTAATGCACTATCAATAAGTTTACTTAAATATTTTAAGTTTTCTGAGTCTACAGATTTCTTTGCTAAATTTAAATACAGTCGAGCCAAATCATAATCGCCCGACTCTTGATAAGTCACTCCCATGGCATAGAGTAGGCTTATATACATATAAATATTTTTTTGGACTTTTAGAATTTCATAACACTGCCAAAAAACATTTAAAGCTTCATCGTATTTACCCATTTTTCTCAAAATATGGCCATTCATTAATTGGCTAGACAATTGGAGTTCTTCCATAGGCATAACTTGGAAAAAAACTTGTAAATTGTAAATTTCTTTTAATGCATCTTCCAAACGACCAAGAAAGGTATAAACGATACACAGACCGTTAATAGCATAACAAATATCTTCTTTGTTATCTTTTGACAAAGCTACAGCGAGTGATTTTTCTAAATACTCTAATGCAACCTTAAATTGTTTTTTGTAAGCTGCACATAAGCCTAAAGAATAAAAGGTTTTAGCGTTTAATTCGACTTGATCTTTAACAACTAAATTCTGCAACTTTTCTTTTGTTAGTGAAATATTCTCGTGGTCTTCCATTTCTGCATACATCCGCAGCAATAGATTTAAGCACTTTAAATATCCGTCAAAATTTCTTTCTTGATAATATAATTCAGAAGCTTGATTTAATTTTTGTATTGCAACTTTAAAATCACTTCTATCACAATACAATTTACCAAGCTCAAATATATCATCTGATTGTGTGTTTAATGAATCCCTTTTGGTCAAAATGTTTTCCTACTTTTTTGTGAAAATCTTCCCATATATTTTTCTTACAAATCCTTACAGCGAGGTCAATTCTAATTCTTAAAATACTGCATGAACAAAGGTTTTGCGGCTCAATGAGTCGGAAAAAGTAAGTAGCGAATACATAGAAAGTAGCTTAAACACAGAGTAATTTTTTCTTCTGAATATTTTGAGACTTTTGGAGCAGGTTGCCGTTAAGAAAACTTAATAATAGAATAATGTAATATATCTGAGGACTTAATCACATTTATTACTGCAAGAAAATGGTTTTAAGTCTATGAAATAAGCATCAGGTAAGTTGGAGATTAAATCAATCTCTGTCTCAGATGTAATGGTTAAAGCTCTAAGATGCTTTTTAGCAAAACCTGATATCTTAGTTGTATCAACAAAATCGATGGCTTCCTCCAAAGGCAATTGTTCCCCTTTATCTGATTTGGGATAAAACAAGCGATCTAGAAGTGCAAAAATAGCGCTTTTTGCATACTTTTCTCCACCATCAACAGGTGGATAAAAAACTGTGTCAATAACATAAAGCTTGCCCTGAATATGACCAATAACTCCAGCTATTAACCCTCCTTCACCATGAGAACTTGCTTCAGAATGAGGTCCATATACTTCAATGGTGAAGGCGTGATTTTGATTGATCAATCCAACTAAACCTTTAACATAGGTGCCAATTGCAATTGATTTATTAGACTCTTGAATAAGTGCACCAGTATGTTTGCGCGAAAGGCTTACTGCTACTTTGGGTTGTTGATTAAATACAATTTTATATCCCGAATTAAGTGCAGTTTTAGTAAACTTTCGAATATCCCCATAAGTACTACCACCCTGGGAGATAGAAATCTCTCTGTTGATTATTGTTCTTTCTTCAGGCTGTATCCACCCTTCAGTACTATAATAAGGTAAAGCATTTTTTTCCGCTTCGTGAAATGTAACTTGAGTAATGTCTAAAATTCGCCAAGTTTGTTCTCGACTAAGTTCTTTAACAATTTTCCCATCTTTAACTATCGTTAAACTGTAATCTTGCAGACTCTTTTCTTCTTCTTGATTTTTAAAGAAATAAAGCCCATTAGCCGGACCTTTTTCGTTAACTTGGTTCAAATCCTTGGCTTCAATGATTGTAGCCTCTCCGCGAATGATGGCGTATTTACCAGCAACATCCAAAGTGTCAGAATTCACTTCAGGTTGAAAACCTAATAGGCCTCTTTTTCCATATTTTTCTAATGGACCGGCAAAACCAGCATCTAATAAATCTTGAGAGTCACCAGATATAGCAATTGAACACTCTAAATTTACTACATCACTGGAATCAATATGCTCTTCTACAGCATGAGAATAGCAAAATACAAAAAATGTTAAGAAAGTTAAATATTTGCACAGTTTCATAGCTAACCGGGCACTATACGCCTCAATACATGAGGCGTCTATACTAGTTGAAAACTTTTCCGATGTGTAAAGATAATATCTTTAATAACTCAATTAATGGGGCTGATACTGCATTGAGTGCCCAGTATATTGGGCTCTCAAACCTATTTCTCTGTCAGCTCTCACTTTAAATAGCTCCTTAGCATTCTTAATAGAAAGAGCATTTACTAAAACCTGGTCTACATGGTCCACGAGAATAACCTTTAACTCCTTAAGAACCTCTTTAGGTATATCTTTCAGGTCTTTCTCGTTTTCCTTGGGAATAATTACAGTTTTAATTCCACCACGGTGAGCGGCCAAAGTCTTTTCCTTTAGTCCACCAATGGCTAATACACGGCCGCGTAGAGTTACTTCACCTGTCATTGCCACAACCTTTTTGACTGGAATTTTTGTAAGCGCAGACACAATACTTGTTGTAATCGCTATACCCGCAGATGGCCCATCTTTTGGAATCGCACCCTCAGGGGCATGTATATGAATATCCAGGTTAGCAATATAATCTTTATCAAATCCAAATAATGGCCCTCTAGATCTGACATAACTCATAGCTGCCACGCAGGATTCTTTCATCACATCGCCTAATTGACCTGTAATCGTAAATTTACCTTTACCGGGAACTACAGAGACTTCAACAGGTAGTAAATCGCCTCCTACTTCGGTCCATGCCATACCGTTTGTTAAACCAATTTCATCTGTTCCTTCGATTTTCCCATGCTTAAATTTATGTGGACCCAAAAGGTCTTTGACCTTTTTCGGTGTAATTGCATAGGCTTTAACCACTGTTGGCTTTTTCGGTGCACCTTTCATTTTTCTTTTTAGTTCTTCTGTTACAATTTCCTTTGCGGCTTTTCGACAACAATTTGCAATTTGTCGCTCAAGGTTTCTAACTCCAGCTTCTTTAGTGTAGTACTTTATCAATTCAGTTAAAGCGGCATCGTTGAAAGTTACTTTCTTATCAACCAAACCGTGCATTTCAATTTGCTTAGGCACTAAATACTTTTTAGCTATATTTAGTTTTTCTTGTTCAATATACCCTTCTAGTTGAATGACTTCCATACGATCTAATAAAGGGCGAGGAATCGGATGGAGTGAATTGGCCGTCGCCACAAACATTGTTTGTGATAAATCATAATCGACTTCAAGATAGTGATCGTTAAAGTTTTTGTTTTGTTCTGGATCGAGAACCTCTAATAGCGCTGATGAAGGATCCCCTCTGAAATCATTGCTCATCTTATCAATCTCATCGAGTAGGAGTAATGGATTACCATACTCGCTTTTACGCATAGCTTGAATAATTTTACCTGGCATAGCTCCTACATAAGTTTTTCTATGTCCTCGAATTTCTGCCTCGTCGCGAACTCCACCCAGTGAAATGCGAGCAAAAGGCCTATTTAAGGATTTTGCAATGGATTTAGCTAGTGAGGTTTTACCAACTCCAGGAGGTCCTACTAAGCACAATATCGGTCCTCTTAGTTCACTAGTTAGAGATTGAACGGCTAAATGTTCTAAAATTCTTTCTTTAACTTTTTCCAACCCCCAATGATCATCATCAAGAATTTCTTTTGCATCTTCAATATCGTGATGTTCTTCAGTGTAATTATACCAAGGAAGATCAATCATCCAATCAATATAGTTTCTAACTACAGCTGCTTCAGCGCTCATGGGCGACATCATTTTTAATTTTTTGATTTCTTTTGTTACTTTTTTACGTCCCTCTTCGGAAATTTTCTTTTTTGCTAACTTTCTCTCTAACTCTTCTATTTCTTGTTGGTAATCGTCCTTTTCACCCAACTCTTTTTGAATCGCCTGCATTTGTTCGTTGAGATAGTATTCTTTTTGTGAACGTTCCATTTGCTTTTTTACTCGTCCACGAATCTTTTTTTCAACTTCAAGAATTTCAATCTCACCAGTCATTAAGTTTAAGAGTTCTTCCAACCTTTCTCCTGGGTCAGAAATCTCTAATAACCTTTGCTTATCTTCTACTTTTAGATTTAATTGAGCTGCTATAATATCAGCTAACTCTCCTGGCTCTTCAATAGTAGAAACTCTCATCAGGATTTCAGGTGGAATTCTCTTATTCAATTTCACATAAGTTTCAAATGTTGTTTTTACTGATCTCATTAAAGCTTTTGATTCTTTAATTTTAGATACACTTTCAAATAGATCTTCTACTTCTACAACAAAATGACCGTCAGTCTGAATATACTTATTAATTTTAATTCTTCTTTTGCCTTCAACAAGGACTTTTACCGTTCCATCAGGCAATCTAAGTAACTGAATTATTGTACCTACAGTACCTACAGTATTAATTTCATCAGGTTGTGGGTTATTGGTCTTTGCATCTTTCTGTGCTGCTAAAACAATATCTGTTTGTTTGCTCATAGCATCTTCTAGAGCATTAATACTTTTTTCACGACCCACAAACAAAGGCATCATCATGTGTGGAAAAATGATGAGGTCGCGCAAAGGCAACATGGGTAAGTTATACTTCTCGGTATTGGCAGCTTGACTCATAGTACGTTCCTTTTTTTAGCTATATTTAAATTTAGTGTGTAAAGAAAATAATTAAGCTATTTCACTCGTGTTGGCTTCTTCGCCACTATCTTTCTTGTCTACTTTATCCTTCTTTGCACCGTAAATTATTTCTGGTTGATCGGTACCTTCGATCACCTTATCTGTAATTATACATTCCTTTACGTTACTCTTGGAAGGAATTTCAAACATGATATCTAGCATTGAGGATTCTAAAACTCCCCTCAAACCTCTAGCCCCAGTGTTTCGGCGAATAGCTTCTTTTGCCACAGCTCGTAAAGCCTCATCTGTAAATGTCAACTTTACACCTTCGTATTCAAAAAGCTTTTGATATTGCTTAGTTAATGCATTTTTAGGCTTAATTAGAATATCAATTAGTGCTTCTTCAGTCAGTTGGTCTAACACTGCAATGACTGGTAAACGACCAATAAACTCTGGAATTAAACCATATCTGGCAAGATCATCTGGTTCTAATTTCTTTAAAGTGTTTTCTTCTTTAGCCACTTTCTCGTCTTTAGTCTGAATATCTGCAGCTATACCTAAAGCCTTATTGGTGACTCGACCTTCGACAATTTTATCCAAACCAACAAAAGCTCCTCCAACAATAAACAAAATATTGGAAGTATCTACTTGAATAAATTCTTGTTGTGGATGTTTACGACCACCTTTAGGAGGCAAATTGGCAACTGTTCCCTCTAATATTTTCAAAAGTGCCTGCTGAACTCCCTCTCCACTGACGTCACGAGTGATTGAAGGGTTCTCAGATTTACGAGTAATTTTATCAATTTCATCTACGTAAATAACGCCCTTTTGAGCTTTTTCTACATCGTAATCAGCTGCTTGCAATAAATTTAGCACCACGTTTTCAACATCTTCACCCACATAACCAGCTTCTGTTAAAGCTGTTGCATCTGCCATTGCAAAAGGAACATTTAATATTTTTGCGATAGTTTGCGCTAATAAAGTTTTTCCTGAACCTGTAGGACCAATAAGTAAGATATTACTCTTTGCTATCTCAACATCAGATTTACGTCCTTGGCTAGAGTTGACTCTTTTGTAGTGATTATGAACCGCAACTGAAAGGGCTTTCTTGGCTCTTTCTTGACCGATTACATAATCATCAAGAAAAGACTTGATATCAATTGGCTTTGGAACTTTTAGCGAACCCTTGTGAGTATCTTCTCTCTCTCTTTCTTCTTGAATTATATCATTACATAAATCGATACATTCATCACAGATATATACCCCAGGACCCGCAATTAGTTTTTTAACTTCTTTTTGACTCTTACCACAGAAGCTACAACATAAAGTTCCATATGAATTTTCTTTATCTGCCATGTGATTATTCTTCCTTTATCTTTTTTCGGCTTGCCACAACATGGTCAACAAGTCCAAAGTCTTTAGCCTCTTGTGCGCTCATGAAATTGTCACGGTCCATAGCTCTCGTCAACTCTTCAAAGTCACGTCCTGTGTGTTCTACATAAATATCAGTTAATTTATTTTTCGTTCGAATCATTTCTTTCGCATGAATTTCTATGTCACTGGCTTGACCAGAAAGTCCTCCGCCAGCAATCAATGGCTGGTGAATCATAATTCGAGAATTCGGTAAAACATATCTTTTACCTTTTTTACCAGCAGTTAATAACAATGAGCCCATACTTGCTGCTAATCCCATACAATACGTGCTTACATCGCATTTAACAAACTGCATAATGTCGTAAATAGCCAAACCTGCAGAAACGCTTCCACCTGGTGAATTTATGTAAAGGTGTATATCTTTTTCAGGGTTATCCATCTCTAAAAAAAACATCTGTGCAATGATACTATTAGCCACATCATCTGTAACAGGGGTACCTAAAATTATTAAGCGATCCTTAAGGAGTCTTGAATAAATATCATAACTGCGTTCGCCTTTTGGGGTTTGCTCAATAACTACGGGAATCAAAGATGAAAATTTACTACTCATTATTTCTCACTCCATAAATTCATTATGCCATTCTCAGTTGTAATAGCGACTACCTTCAACTTTTCTGGTCAGTCTACCAGGAAACTTTTGCCTAATAAGTATCGGCACTTATTTAACAATGTCTAGTTATTCATCGGGGTTTTTTACTTGGCACTTAATGCTAAGGAGTAGAAAAAGTAATAAAAGGATGATAGATTACTTCCTATTTCAATTTATAAGCTGCGTTAACTTGCGGGGAGAGGTGTGAAATGGATATTCAAGTAAAAAAAGTGACTCAAATACCAACAAAATCAAAAGCACAGACTTTAATCGAGTTTTGCTTTAGAACAAGTTCTGATCCTAAAAACATTAAAGTGAGTACACCTCATGTCGCTAAAGAAGTTTCAAATCTTATTAATAGCGCTTTAAAGGAAGAGCATTTTTGCGCAGACCCCAATGAGACTCTGTTATTTAGAAATGCCAATATTGAAGGCTACAAACATCTCATTATTGTAAGTTTAGGAGATGGTAATAAAATTGGTGAAGAGTCCTTAAGACGAGCCTGTGCCGCCTTAGAAAAAGTTCTAGTAAAAAATAAAATCAAAGAAGTCGATTTAAATTGTGATAGTTTGCTGTCGAAATTCCCAAAGAAAGTTATAGAAGCTACCTCCGCCGCGGTTGAGGGGTTTTATTTAGCCGATTATGAGTTTGATAAATTTATAAATGTAGAAACTCGCCAAAAAAAGCACCCTATTAAATTAATTAACTTAGTGTGTAGCGCAAAAACAAAAACTGCACTCGTCCAAAAAGGTTTAGAGTCTGGAAAAATCATCAGTGAATGTATCAATTTTGCCCGCGCACTCGGTGACACCCCTGGAAACTTATTGCCACCTGAAGAGTTAGGCAATGAGACTATTAAAGCGGCAAAAGGAACAAAGTTAAAAGTCAGCGTGTGGGATGTTGCCAAAATCAAAAAAGAAAAAATGGGCGGATTATATGGAGTTGGTAAGGGAAGTGATCAAGGTCCACGTTTTATTACGATGGAGTATAAGGGTGCTGCTGCTTCTAAAAAACCAATTTGTTTTGTTGGTAAGGGACTTACCTTTGACGCTGGTGGAATTAGTTTAAAACCAGCAATGGCAATGGATGAAATGAAATACGACATGTGTGGAGGAGCCAATGTTATTGCCACAATGCTAGCCATTGCCAAGCTGGGTTTAAAAATAAATGCTATTGCCTATGTGCCTGCTTCAGAAAATATGTTAGGTCCCTCAGCTAACAAGCCTGGCGACATTCTTACAGCAAGAAGCGGAAAAACAGTTGAAGTGCTCAATACAGATGCTGAAGGCAGATTAATACTTATGGATGCGCTTGACTATGCATGCGAACAAAAACCTGCAGCTATCATTGATGCTGCCACATTAACAGGAGCTATAGTTGTTGCTCTTCACAATGTGTACACAGGGTTTTTTACCAAAGATAAAGGCTTAAAAGACAAAATAGAAAAGGCGGCTCTTGTTGCTGGTGAAAGAGTTTGGCATATGCCTATTCACGACGAACATGCTCGAGATATGAAAGGCCGGCATGCAGACTTACAAAACATTTCCAATCACCGAGGGGCAGGTAGCTCTACAGCCGCTGCGTTTTTGGAACAATTTATAAAAAATGATATCCCCTGGGCTCATTTTGATATAGCTGGTACAGCATGGGATCTTGGCGATCGTTATAATTACTGCCCAAGTAAAGGCGCTTCTGGAGTTATGATTCGTACTTTTGTCGAGATTGCTAAAACTTTTAAATAGTTTATTAAACTCCTCTTTATCTTATTCCGAATAACATAATATAGAGAGGAGCTTTTAATTGCCGTCAAAAACATATAGCGCAACAATTCTTTTTACACTTTCAATAGTTATTGGTGCATCCATAGCTGTGCGCTCATGGAAGGGTATGATTTTTTGGTTCACTGAGAAAGGTCGTGATCCTGCCGCCATAAAAAAGGTTTTTGACTTTTCACATTTAGAAGGACGTGCTCTAGAAATGGCTTCTTATAAGCGACTTGTGGCTGATGCTGTCTTGACTGAAGATAAAGAAAATATAGGCATAGAATTAGGTCACTTTGTGGTTAAGGATGACAAAAATCATCGTCAATTTGCATGTGATATTTATAATCGTATTGAATTAACTTTCGAATCTGCGGATATGTCTGTCAGTGGAGAACCTTCTATTATGAAAGTTGAAGCCAACTGTACAGCTAACGAAGATATCAATCGCATTAATACAGTTTGGATCCCCATGAATAAAATCCTTAAAGAAAAAGAAGGTGATATTGAACTGCAGTTTCGCGAACGCGGTTTAATTTATATCAACTTTAAAAATATTGGTGACCGCTGGCCCCGTGCATGGATGTTGTCTAACGTAAAAATGTATAACGAAGAAAACTTTGGTAAACTGTTACAGATTGATCGACAGCAAATGCAGGACATCATGAAAAAGCCCCTAACACTTGTTTGGGATAATGATTTATAAGTCTAAGTCACTTACTGTTTATATCCAATAAAGGGAATACTCGCTTCTTGTGCCTCAATAGCAATGGCCAATACTCCAAGTTTTGCAACCCATCCATAAACATTTTCTAATGGACATTTGGCAATATCAATTTTTAAGTCTGAAACACATAACCTTTTATAAACAGCGCCGGGTGAATTTAAATTGTCATCTGCACCTTTTTTATTATGTGTTCTTAAGAAGCCTCCCGCTAAGCGACGACTTATTAAATAAATGGCCGGCTCTGCTGTCTCATTATCAGTTTTATACTTCGTCGGAATTCCTTCTTGAATAATAACTTCATTAAAGCCCCCACCGCCTTTGGCTGCCTTCATCTTTTTTCGGGACTTGTAACTCCACTCTCTTATATCATTTCCTGAGTCAACTTTGGTTACGCCGAGACCATAGGTACCAGAACTATTTTTTATAAAAGCATATGGCTTACTAGAAATATTAAATTTTTCATAATCATTTTTTATTTCATCTAAAAACAGATCTACTTTTTTTGCCAGTTCTTCTCGTGAATCTTCGTTATTAATATCAAAACCTTTAAAAGGTTCCGTTTTTACCTGTAAGTAACTTGAAGGTAAGTCTATGATTTCACAAAACTGCTCAACCACTGAGTTGTATTGCATGAAAAAAGATTCTTTTCTGCGCCAAAACCAACCTAATCTAAAGGGAGGATTTATTGATGCTTCTAAACCTTCGATCCATGAAGAATAATCACTAGAAAAATCGTTGTTATTGATTATTAACTCAGGTTCTGTTCCATTAACTATAATTTTACCTGAAATTTTTTCGGCAGAATAGACTGTCAACTCATGGCCATTTACAGATTTTACCTTTAAAGGTTCAGATAATTCTCTAGGAATTGCCACCTGACATTTGTATCCAGTCTTTTCAATTAAAGATTTGATTGTATAAACATTTTCCCAGTAGTAAGCGTTTTGAGTATGTTCCTCAGTTAAAAGCACAATATTATTACTTACTTGTGGGTAATGTTTTTTTAAATAGGCTGATAATAATTCAATTGTGTTTTCTTTATCTACATCACAGATATTGTTAAATCCTGCTGGGAATATATTGGCATCAACAGGAGCAATTTTTTCACCTGAGTCCCTAATGTCAAAACTTGAATAAATTGGAAAAGCGAGGTCATCCCCCTTTTTCTGATACCATTCACTTAGAGATTTAAAGTTTTCACAAATTTTGTTATGTAGTAATTTTTGTCTCAAAATATCTCACTTTGTTGAATTATAACTATCTGCACAGCCTGCCACCATTAGCGGCATTACGAGCAAAGTTAAACCTGGAATTAAAAGAGTAGCACCAATGACAACACCCATGCCACTAAACAAAAAAGTATTATTTTTTAAATGATTAAACCTATCCGACAATCCTAAGCCCGCTGCTTCATAGCTATAATCCATATTGTCAAAAGCTATAATAATAAAGGCTAAAAAAGATGTAACAATATTCACGCCTGGCAGGAAGGAAAAAATAAATAAAAACAATCCAAAAAATATGAAGATTAATGCCCTTACTAGTGAAATGCCCAACATTCTTAAACTTAACTTTAGCCATCGGCCTAACTCAAATGGCTGCTCTTTAATAAGACCTCTGTTCATTAAAATCTTTTCAGCTATAAAAGAATTAAATGGTGAGGCAATAACAGAGCCAATAATATATACTAGATAAATTGCCATCACTACAAAAGCTACATAAAGGATTAAGTAAAGCGGATAATAAAGAAGTGAGTAGAGCAGTCCAGAAGTGCTTGAAAATATAAAACTCAACCCTGTAGTCACAATCGACCCAACCAAATCTAATGAAGAAAAGAAAACAAAAATTAACAGCGCTAAATCAATCAGAACTGGTATCAATGCCCATTTCCATAGAGACTTATCAGAACTAATTGCAGAGAAGCCTCTAAATAAAAATTTTAATCCATTTGTTAATTTGTGTACATTTTCTTTATTCATAATCATTAGTGGTATTCATTCACGGGAATTCTGTCAAAATGTTTTACTTAAAATTCGAGAATATTATATTTTAAATAAATTGTCTAACTTTTTGCGATTCATATCGACTCAACTTATTGAAAAAACTTGAGTTTTTTAAGCCAACTAAATAGGCTGTAATTAGTCACGACATCTAAATTTAATCTTCCATTACAAGCCATATAAGGAAAATGTATGAATCGTTTAATAATGATTTTCGCTTTTTTAGCAAGTAACATTTTATTATCTGCCTGCTCAGAAACATTCAAAAGTGCGAATGTTGATGAAGTAAATGCTTTAAATCAAGATGAAGGTGATCTGGCATATTCCCTCTTTGATGTAAACAAACATAAATTAAATAAACTTGTTTGTGATCCCATGGGAAGTGGCGAAACACAACTTATGAAAGGTTTAAAAGCTGAACTCTATTATACTAATGGTAAGAACTACGACAGAGTACAAGATTATTTTGATAAAGGTATTAAAGCTCAATTTGAATTATTTTATTCTCAATTAAATGTTCCAACACGACTTTTTCAAAAAGGTTTTCCTACGCAAACGGGAGAGTTAGTTAAAGATGATGATGGAAATGAATTAAATGAATACTTTGCACTAAAATTTAATACCGTTTTAAAGCTCAAAGAAGATGACAAAGAAGGACTTTATGAATTTGCTGTCCTTTCAGACGACGGTACACTTATTAAATACAAAGATGAGACCGGCAATATGAAAATTTTGGTTAACAACGATGGCGATCACCCTACAAAATTAGGTTGCTCCACTACAACAATTGAAATGACCAGACAAACAGAACTATACGTAGAAGTGGAATATTATCAAGGGCCTCGTTACCACATTTCACTTGTACCTCTATGGCGACATATTGAGGGAAATAGAGAAAAGGAAAATCTTTGCGGAAAATATGGAAATTCTTTGTATTTTGATTACAATAATAACTCTGAACCTCAACAAGCCTATCTAGATCTAATAAATCGAGAGTGGAAGGTTTGGGACCTAGAGAATTTTCATTTACCTAGTGATGAAGAAATTAACCCATGTCATGAAGGTGAGACGGCAACTATAAAGGATCTACGTGCAGATTCAAATCTTGATGGTGGATTTTATATACGTTGGTCAACTGATATTCCCACCACTTCCCAGTTGAGAATAATAAATAAAGATAATGGCGAAGAATCTATTACAGATAGTGATAATATTCTTCGAACTGAACACTCAATATTTTTAACAAAATTGAAGCCTGGCAACAACTATTCAATTCAAGCCATTTCCATTTCGGAAACATACGGAAAAACGATTAGCTCAAGTATTGATCTTACACCTTAAGGTTCGTTGACTTCTTTAACTTTTGCTTTTCGCTTTATGCCAAATTTTTCAATATTTTCTTTGGTTCTTTTGGTGGTATTTGAATTCATAGCTAAGTAATTTTGGAATTCTATTTCTTGTTTGTGCAACTGTTCAAATAAAACCTGAACAGTTTTTACATCCATCGCACCTGGGAATCTTACCTTTTTTAAAAGTTCTATATTTGTCAAAGCATCTTGAATAAAATCAACTTTTTTACTCTGTAAATTTATATCATTTGAGCTATTGTCAACATCCATTGCTTTGAGGACTGTCCATACGTCATTGTAAGCTTTTAACAATGATTCAGCCGACCTGGGTGACCATTGTTTATGATCTAGCTCTACAGCCCTCAATAAATATCCTTGTACGTACTCTAAATTCTTTACGTATTTTTCTTGGTTTCTACTCAAAAAATGCTTAGCATCAACTTGCCCCATCATATATAAAGTTCTAGCCATAAGTTCTTGTTTTTTATACGTATCCATTCGCATAGAACTTACCTTAGAAAATCCTTTCTCTGCTTGTTTAAAATATTTTTCAGCTTCACCAATATGCCCCAGCCTAGCATAGGCAGCCGCTAATTTTGCCGGTACTTCAGCATATGCAACTTCTAAATCTAACCACTTTTTTCTACTATCCAAATCTTTTAATGTACTTATTACTTTATCGTCTCTACCAATGCATTCATAGGCTTTGGATAATTTATAAAGTGATTCTGCTCTCAAGCGCTCTTGTGTGGTCGAACTTATTTTTATAACTTTTCTAAAGTTTCTACCTGCTCCCTTGCAGTCACCGATTCCTTCAAATGCAACTCCTAAATTATAAAGGGTTAAAATTTCAAGGTTGGTCGCAGGAGAGTTTGTTAGCAGTTTACTGTATTCTTTTATGGCTTCCTTAAACTGCTTTTTATCTAAATATTCTGTGGCTTTATTGAACATTTTTAAGCTAGCTTTTTCTTTTTCCTGCTGTTCAATAGTAAGTAAGTCTTCTCCTGCTTCATCATTTTTAGTCGAAAAAATAGAACAGCCCGTTGATAACAAAACCAAAAATAATATAAAAATATTTTTACGCACCGGCTCCCTCCTTTAATGCTTTTTCAACTTTATCAGCCATAACAGATAACTCACTAACTCCTGATAAATCACTATCTAATTCATAAATCTTTAATATTTTGACTCTCTTTTTCAAAATTTTTTTGAAGTCTTCTATTTCTGCTTTGACAGAAGAATAATAACCTTCAAAATCATCACATAACCCTTTAAGCTTAGTTTCCACTAAACCCCAATCTGGGGGGCAGCGGTTTATAATTATAGCTCTTAAATGGTAGCCAAATCTTTG
>JAGRAE010000329.1 GCA_020435005.1 Bdellovibrionales bacterium | reverse complement strand
TCAAATCGATTTGATAGTGGCAGAGAGAGAGGGATTGACGTCGGGCTCCTGCCCTCCTGCTCGCACTTCGCGCTCGTCTCAAATTTAGCATCCTGCTAAATTTGTCGAACCCAAGATTTGTTCACATCCCCAGCCCACAAATTAAAAAACCAACCGCTTCGGGTTGGTTTTTCAATTTGGCGGAGAGAGAGGGATTCGAACCCTCGGTAGGGTCATAAACCCTACGGCGGTTTAGCAAACCGCTGGTTTCAGCCACTCACCCATCTCTCCGCAGGCTGAATCGTCAATTCAAGGCTGAGAAGCAAAAATGCCATCCATCGATAATCAAGTCAATCTTGGGGCACTAGGAATAGTTTTCTGGGAAAAATCGCCGTTCCACGGATTCAATCAAGGTATGAATAATTTTAATATGCATCTCTTGAATGCGGTCTGAGGTCTCCGCTGGTACGACAACGGCTAGGTCAACGAGCTTTTGCAGCTCTCCTCCATCGCGGCCCAACAATGCTGCGGATTTGACGCCAAGCTTTTTTGCCGTTTCAACGGCGGCAATGAGGTTTTTAGAGT
>JAGRAE010000328.1 GCA_020435005.1 Bdellovibrionales bacterium | reverse complement strand
CCAGGATATTGATGCTTTTATCGCAAACAGAAGAATCCCTGCTGATAAAATTAATGCCACGTTAAAGGACCAGGTTAGACGTTTTCTGACTGGCCAATACATAGCAGCACAAATCGATAACTGGCTTGAACTGGAATCAAAAAAATACAAGATTTCGATTCTGCTGGCAGAACCCGAAGAGCCCAGATTTAGTGCTTATATTGATGAATCACCGGCACGTGGTGGCAAAAATGCGGCTGTAACCATTGTTGAGTACTCTGATTTTGAATGTCCTTACTGCACCCGCGCCAGTACCACATTACGCGCACTGGAAAAACAGTATGGCGACAATATCAAGCTGGTATATAAGCATCTTCCGTTAGTTTCATTACATGCAAATGCACAGAATTTAGCGCTGGCTGGCGTTTGCGCACAGGCGCAAGGTGAGGGATATTTTTGGCAGTTGCACGATAAGATATTTGAAAACAATCGTGGTTTAACTTTGGGTCGTGTCAAAGACTACGTAAAGGATTTTGGACTGGATATGCAAGCTTTTAATCAATGTCTTGATAGTACAGAAACAGC
>JAGRAE010000327.1 GCA_020435005.1 Bdellovibrionales bacterium | reverse complement strand
CTTACCCGTGTTAAATATCGATGTATCATAGCTAACACTTTCATAGGTATTTATTCTTAACTTAATCTCTTCAGATTCCAGATCTCTAGGCTTCTTATCAGAAAAATGTACCTTCCCTTTCTCACCTATCCATTTGTATATTTCTGTGTATCCATCTATTGCACAAAGCATTAACAACATGAAAATGGCTGCGCTCTTGATCATTTTTTATTGAGCATAACGCCGCAATAAGCGGCGCGGAGCAGCACAGCTGCGGAGCGTCCGAGTGAGCGTAGCGAACGACTTGATTGCATTGTTAGCTGCTGCTAGATACAACACGCCTGATTGCATGATTTATTTCTCCGTACGTTACCTCTCGTGGCTTTAGTTTCAACAAGCTCGATAGAGAAATGGTTTTCTGATTACCTGCTGCTCTGTTTAAGAGCGATGTTGCGATTACATAAAATACCCATTGATTTAGATTCAATGGATCAATTGTTTCTTGGTCTTTATGTGCCAGAACGCAAAATACATATACATCCGACTGCCTTTCAATCTGCGATGAGTATGTATTTGTTTTTGCGTCC
>JAGRAE010000326.1 GCA_020435005.1 Bdellovibrionales bacterium | reverse complement strand
ATGTGCCTCTCTCAAAAGCAATATCATTTCTTTCATATTGAAGATCCACAAGTTTTAGCAGCAGCTCATTACGTTTATATTTTTTACCGGCTTCCAGCTCCTGCGTCATCTGAGAATAAAGTTCCGGTGAGCCAAGACCATAAATACATGAAACAGAAGAAACAACTATTACATCCCTGCGTTCAAGCAAGGACCTAGTTGCAGAATGCCGGAGCAGATCGATCTGCTCGTTAATTGATGAATCCTTCTCAATATAGGTATCGGTTCTAGGAATATAGGCTTCCGGTTGATAATAATCATAATATGAAACAAAATATTCAACGGCATTTTCTGGAAACATACTTTTAAGCTCTGAATAAATCTGAGCCGCCAACGTTTTGTTATGTGCCATAATCAACGACGGTCTATTTGACGCAGCAATTACATTTGCCATGGTAAAAGTTTTACCAGAACCGGTAATACCAAGAAGCATTTGTGATTTCTCTCCCGCTTCAAGACCTGCAAGCAGCTCCTTTATTGCCTTTGGTTGGTCCCCGCCCGGTTTATATTCTGAATGTAATTTGAAAAG
>JAGRAE010000325.1 GCA_020435005.1 Bdellovibrionales bacterium | reverse complement strand
GGCGCCAACTCCAGAGCCGCCCGGGGGGGTACGTTCCTCGAGGATCCCATGGACTTTCTGCAATCGAACCATCAAACCACGGTGGGCCTGGCGAATCCGACATGCGGACAAACCCGTAGCGGCGGCAATCTCGGCAAAGGACGGATGTCCGTCGAGTATGGCCGCAGCAACTTGTCTCTGACGCCAAGGAAACGATGGGAGAAGCGCCTTGAGTGCCGCGTGGCCGGCCGCCCGCTGCTCGGCTGTCAGGAGGTCTGGCCCACGACCTGCAGAAGTGAGTGCGTGAGTGAGTGAGTGAGTGAGTGAGTGAGTGAGCAAACTCCGCGCCGCAACTCTCTGCGCCGAACGTCAACGATTCCATCTCTGAGCATGCGCAAGCCGAGCGCACAATCGTCGCGGATGACCTTCCCCTCTGCCGCGCGCTCCAACAGGGCGACGACTGCATCGTGCACCCGGTCCTCCACATCGTCATGGCGTAGGGCAGTACGATTGGCAGCATGGAGCAACGCTGTGCGAAGGCGCTCCCATCGCGCGGCTGCTTGCCACCGTTCCTGGCCGCCCACCGATTCG
>JAGRAE010000324.1 GCA_020435005.1 Bdellovibrionales bacterium | reverse complement strand
AAGATGCGTTGATCATTTTTGATGATTTAACCAAGCAGGCATGGGCGTACAGACAAGTATCTTTATTATTACGCCGACCACCTGGCAGAGAAGCTTATCCAGGAGATGTATTTTATTTACATTCAAGATTACTTGAAAGAGCTTCTAGAGTTAATATAGCTTATGTTGAAAAATATACAAATGGAAAAGTTAAAAATAAAACTGGATCATTGACAGCTATACCTATTATTGAAACACAAGCCGGAGACGTTTCAGCCTTTGTTCCAACCAATGTAATATCTATTACTGATGGTCAAATATTTCTAGAAACAGATTTGTTTAATTCAGGTATAAGGCCAGCCATTAACGCAGGGTTATCTGTATCTCGAGTAGGTGGTGCAGCTCAAACAAAGATTATAAAAAAACTAGGCGGTGGTATACGTTTATCATTAGCTCAATATAGAGAATTAGCAGCATTTGCTCAATTTGCATCTGATTTAGATGAAATTACCAGAAAACAATTAGAAAAGGGACGAAGAGTAACTGAGATGATGAAGCAAAAACAATATGTACCATTAAATGTTGCTGAGATAG
>JAGRAE010000323.1 GCA_020435005.1 Bdellovibrionales bacterium | reverse complement strand
ATGTGGTCGGGTAATATGGAGTTAAATTGGGGTGCGGCTGAAGTCATCGCTTACGCCACATTACTTGATGAAGACTATTTAGTACGCCTAACAGGACAAGATGTAGGACGTGGCACGTTCTCTCATCGTCATGCCGTGTTGCATAATCAAAAAGATGCAACAGCCTATGTGCCGCTCTTAACAATTCGCCCAGAGCAACATCGTTTTGCCTTGTACGACTCCTTGTTGTCAGAAGAAGCGGTGTTAGCCTTTGAATATGGTTATGCGACAACTTATCCAAAATCGTTAATTATTTGGGAAGCGCAATTTGGTGACTTTGCCAATGGCGCACAAGTGGTGATAGACCAATTTATTAGCAGTGGCGAAACAAAATGGGAGCGTATTTGCGGCTTAACCATGTTATTACCACATGGTTTTGAAGGGCAAGGGCCTGAGCATTCTTCTGCACGTTTAGAGCGATTCTTGCAATTATGTGCCGAAAATAATATGCAAGTTTGTACGCCCACAACACCTGCACAAATTTTTCATTTGTTGCGTCGTCAAGCGGTACGTCCATTGCGTAAACCCTTGATTG
>JAGRAE010000322.1 GCA_020435005.1 Bdellovibrionales bacterium | reverse complement strand
CGATGCTCTTGTCCTCGACGCCGTACGCCGGCGTCGTCACTGTGGCGCGCGAGTCCTGCGATTCGCTGGCCGGCACCGTCGGCTGCGCCACGCCGTTCGAGTCGGTCGCGCTAGTGCCGGCGCCGGTCGGCGACGGTTGCAGCGGCTGCGTGATGGACGCAAACCGTCGGGGGGTCATTGGTTGTTGAGACCACAAAAAAAATCAGCACGACACATCAGCTCTCGTCGGCTTCGCTTTCCAAGCGACACTCACTCACTCACTCACTCACTCACTCACTCACTCACTCACTCACTCACTCACTCACCTTGTCAACACCAAATCGATTGTAGAGCAGCGCCGGCTGCAGCGCGTCGATCTGCACCGAGTAGCTCTGCGACGGCAGCAGGCCGTCGTGCTTCGACTCAAACTCGTAGTAGCCGGTCGCGTCGGTGGCCGTGGTCACCGTCGGCGACGCGCCGACCAGTCGCACCACGACGCCCTCCAAGCCCGGCTCGCCGCCGTCTTGCACGCCGTCCTCGTTGGTGTCGAACCAGACAAAGTCGCCGATCAGCACCTGTCGCACAAAGCCAAAGTC
>JAGRAE010000321.1 GCA_020435005.1 Bdellovibrionales bacterium | reverse complement strand
TTCTTCGTTCTTTTTGTCTGTCAAGGGATCTAAGAAGTCATGTATGACTCCTGCTTGGCTTACTTTTGCCTTTATTTTCGCTACTTCAAGCTCTGAATCTTTGACTGAATCTGAAATTAGTATACCTACAAGAGTAATCGCAGCGGGTATCAATACTGTTAATAAGATCTGAAGCTTATCCCACCCATCTTTCTTTTTTGCTTTTAGCTCTTTGATATCAGATTCGAGCTTCTGTAGTCGCTGATTAAGGTGTTCTTCATTCATAATTCATGGACCGATGAAATCTAACGCCGCAATAAGCGGCGCGAAGCAGCGCAGCTGCGTAGCGTCCGAGTGAGCGATAGCGAACGACTTGATTGCATTGTTAGCTGATTTCACTATGAATTACGCCAATTAGTCGTTCTTACGCGACGCTGATGTGGTGTATGGCCTGGACCATAATAAATTGACTTACACTCATGGCAATGCCAAATATCGTTGTTTTCTCCCTGAAGTCGTATTAACAATTGGTTTGCGTCATAGCACTTTTGACAAAATGGACCATCTTTTTTTTCTTGATCTATTATCCAATATGATGGCTTT
>JAGRAE010000320.1 GCA_020435005.1 Bdellovibrionales bacterium | reverse complement strand
CTCAGAAAGTTTTTATCTTGATTTTGCAACAGATCTAAAGACAAAAAATAAAGATTTTTCTGTAAAAGGTCACTTTCTCAAGCGAAAAGCACGTTTTAACAGAGCAAAAGCATTGATGTTGGGAGGGAAGCTAAATAAAGCTAAAAAAAAGTTACAAAAGCTGCTAAAGAAAGAGGATTACTTTTCTGAAAAATCTGCAAAGCTTATAGAACTTATCAATGGAACTGGTGATCCTACAGTTAACAATGACAGCAGTGGTGACGATGACGATGACGATGACGATGACGATGACGATGACGATGACAATTAGATTTTCGATGTAAGTAATTTTTACATTTTAAGTACAAAGAAAACTAATACGGCGTGCTTCTCGTTTTTACTTAAAAGTGTTGCCGTATTAGTAACTGAGGAAATTTGAAATGTGAAAACTAAATTTTTCCCAGAATCAGTTTCATTTCTTTTTCGAGAAAAGCCTTTCTTTCTTCTTGATGGAAAAATGGTATGTGAAAATCCAGCTTTTTTAAAACTTCAAGAGCAGTCTTCCAGTCCTCTTTTCCTTTTCGTCTTTTGTATTCTGCGATTAA
>JAGRAE010000031.1:7640-22758 GCA_020435005.1 Bdellovibrionales bacterium | reverse complement strand
GTAATGAATCAAATAATATATATAAGCATCATACCAATTGGCGCTTAAGAGCTCTACAAAGCTTAGATAGCTTACAGAATAAAAAAAATCTTCACTATGCAGTGACTTACACACTCGCAAAAAAAGATTCTCTGGTTTTAAAAGAAAGATTTCTTGAACTCATACAAAATAATCTAAAACTTATAGAGCCCTCTCCCGAAGAAGTCATGTATTGTAATGTGATTGATTTTTTTGAGGTTTAATCACTACCTAATCGCTGACTCACCTGTAACTTGTAAACCCACCACTAGTCGATGAATATCTTCAGTGCCTTCATAGGTGTTTACAGTTTCCAAGTTTATCATATGGCGAATCACAGGGTACTCATCGATTATACCATTACCACCCAACATATCTCGAGCATCTCTAGCAATATCTAAGGCGGCACGACAATTGTTCATTTTAGCTAGTGAAACTTGCCAGTGTTGCATTTCACCGGCTTCTTTGAGTCGTCCCAATTGCAATACTAATAACTGACCCTTTGTAATTTCTTGAACCATTTTTACTAATTTAGCTTGGGCCAATTGATAAGCCGCCAGGGGTTTGCCGTCAAAAAGCGTTCTCTCTTTAGCATAGTGAAGGGCCTCATGATAACAAGTGTTAGCCGCCCCCATCACTCCCCATGCAATACCGTAACGAGCCTGAGTTAAACAACCTAAGGGCCCCTTTAAACCTTCTGTATTTGGCAAAATTGCATCTTCAGGAACTACACAGTCTTCAAAGTGCAGTTCAGAAGTTACACTCACTCGAAGCGAAAACTTACCCTTCATTGTTGACGTAGAAAATCCAGGCGTCCCTTTTTCCACTATAAAGCCTCTTACCACTCCATCAAGCTTAGCCCAGACAATAGCAATATCGGCCACACAACCATTAGTGATCCACATTTTATTGCCATTGAGTTTGTAACCACCATCTACTTTTTTAGCTGTAGTTAACATGGCTCCTGGATTAGAGCCGGCATCAGGTTCGGTTAAGCCAAAACAACCAATGAGTTCAGCTTTTGCCAATTTGGGTAAATACTTTTGTCTTTGCTCTTCAGAACCATATTTCCAAATGGGGTACATAACCAAGGCCCCTTGCACGGAACAAAAAGAACGAATTCCTGAATCACCTCGCTCAAGTTCTTGCATCACTAAACCATAAGCGACTTCACCTAATCCTGGACAATCATAACCTTGAATATTGCACCCCAACAAACCTAGCTCACCAAATCTTGGAATTAATTGTGAAGGAAATTTTTCATCGCGATTCGCTTGCTGCAAAGTAGGAATAACTTCTTCTGTTACAAATTCTCTAACCGTATCCCTTACCATTAATTCTTCTTCGGTAAAAAGCTTATCTATATTCATGTAATTGAGTGATTCGTAAGCTGCCATAATGCCACCTATTCAATTTGCGTATAACGCGAGTTATAATTCTCAGGAAATTGTACATTAGAAAATCTTAGCAGACTATATTTAATTTATGTATAACCGAGCCGAAGTCGTAGATAAAAATTTTTTACGCCATGTACGGGAAGGTCACCTTCCCCCGCCACGAACTCATTTAAGAGCTAGTGATATTGACTTGAACCATCAAGAACTTATTGATTTGTTTGAGTCTCAGGCCATTAGTCGCCATTTAGATTTAAAAGCGCGATTATTAAAACAGGAAAATAAATGTTTTTACACTATTGGTAGCTCTGGCCATGAAGGCAATGCTGTGTTTGGTAAGGTTTTTCGTTATACGGATATGGCTTTTTTGCACTATCGCAGTGGCGCACTGATGATACAAAGAAGTAAACAACTTCCCGGAACAACACCCATCTACGATATGATGCTTTCGTTCACTGCTTCCATCGAAGATCCTGTAGCTGGTGGTCGACATAAAGTTTTAGGTAGTAAAGAACTCTATGTTCCGCCACAGACCAGCACCATTGCTTCGCATTTACCAAAAGCTGTTGGTATGGCTCTGTCTATTGGTCGTTGTCGTGACATTGGTGTCCCCTCAGTAGTACCACCAGACAGTTTAGTCATTTGTAATTTCGGAGATGCTTCAGCCAATCACGCCACGGCACAGTGTGCATTTAATACGGCGTCGTGGGCCGCTTATCAGAATATTAATATGCCAATTGTTTTTATTTGTGAGGACAATCGCATCGGGATCTCTGTTCCCACAGCAGAAAAATGGATAGAACGTTCCTTTTCTCATCGTCCTGAAATGCAATATATAAAATGCGATGGCTTAAGTTTGTTAGATACTTATAAAAAAGCAAAAGAAGCAGAAATCTATGCTCGCCGTCGTAAAAAACCTGTATTCTTACACATGGAAACGGTTCGCTTACTTGGCCACGCAGGTTCAGATGTGGAATCCACTTACCATCCAATTCATAAAATTGAAGCTGATGAATTTGACGATCCTCTCTTACACTCAGCCAGAATTCTTATAGAAAATAAAATTCTTAGTTCTGAAGATGTAGTTAATATTTATGAAAATGTCCGACAACGGGTGGAATATGTCGCCAACGTTGCTTCAGATAGACCTAAACTTGACGATCCAGAAGTTGTAAAAACAACTATCACAGCTTGCCAAGATTGCAAACCCTCGCCTCCAATGTCTGATGAGGAAAAAAGAAAAAATATCTTTGGTCGAGACTATAAAAATTTAGACCAACCTCAACATATGGCCAAACTTATAAATTGGGGATTAACGGATATTTTATTACAGTACCCCAATACACTCATCTTTGGTGAAGATGTTGCTACCAAGGGTGGCGTGTACAATGTTACTGATGGCTTAATGAAAAAGTTTAGTCCTAAAAGAGTTTTTAATTCTCCTTTAGATGAAACTTCCATTATTGGTGCTGCCCTGGGAATGGCTCACAATGGTCTATTACCCATACCTGAAATTCAATTTTTAGCCTATGTCCACAATGCTGAAGATCAACTTCGCGGAGAAGCATCAACTTTAGCCTTTTTTTCACAAGGACAATATACAAACCCTCTTGTTTTACGAATCGCCGGATTAGCCTATCAAAAAGGGTTTGGTGGACATTTTCACAATGACAATTCCCTCGCTGTATTTAGAGATTTGCCCGGAGTGATAATTGCAGTTCCGTCTAATG
Source organism: Bdellovibrionales bacterium (assembly GCA_020435005.1). Lineage (GTDB taxonomy): Bacteria > Bdellovibrionota > Bdellovibrionia > Bdellovibrionales > UBA1609 > JACKAN01. The sequence continues at coordinate 19,616 of JAGRAE010000031.1, read as the reverse complement.
GAGTTGATGCCGTTCAAATGATGCGAACTTGTGTCAAAGAAGCTTATGAAAAGGGACGTGTCATTGTATTTATAGAACCCATTGCACTATACATGACAAAAGACCTCCACCAAGAAGGAGACAAAGAATGGACAGGAATCTATCCAGAATCTTCTTCCCGTATTGAGCTTGGTGAGTTTGGCACATACGGAGACGGCAATGACTTACTTATTATCTCCTATGGCAATGGTTATTATTACTCACGAAAAGCCGCTAAAACTTTAGAAGAAGAATACAAAGTGAAATCCACCCTTATTGATTTGAGGTGGATCGCTCCTCTTAATGAAGAAAGATTTAATGAGGTCGTAAAACTATTCAAAAAAGTTTTAATTGTTGATGAATGCCGCAAAACCGGCTCTTTTAGTGAGCAACTTTGCACATCTATAATTGAAAATAATGAACAACCACCCAAAATAAAAATTTTGGCCGCCGATGATTGTTTTATTCCCTTGGGGGTCGCTGCAGCTGCCGGATTACCCAACGAAAAAAAAATTATCCAAGCTGCCAAACAACTTTTAGGTGATAAGTTATGAAAAAAAGAGTTCTCGTAGTCGCTCCAGGAAGAGGAACATATACAAAAGACACATTAAATTATCTATCTAAGTTTCCTACGCAAACCACACAATTTGTAAAACAACTAGATGAGTGGAAAAAGCAATCAGGTGAATTAACTATTACAGAGTTAGATCAAACCTCTACATTTAAAAATCAAGTTCACACTAAAGGAGAAAATGCATCTGTACTAATATTTGCTTGCTCTTATGCTGACTTTTTAAATTTAGATCCCAATGAATATGAAATTGTAGCTGTCACTGGCAACTCTATGGGCTGGTACTCCGCACTTATTTTAGCTGGTGCCATGAATTTGCAAAATGGATATACTCTGATTAACACCATGGGTTCTATGATGAAAAAGGAAGTGATTGGTGGACAAATTATTTACCCCTTTACTCATGATGATTGGACTTATGACTTTCACGAACAAGAAAAAATTCTAAACCTTATTATTAAATGTCGTGAGGAAGAACATGGTTTGGCCTTCCCCTCTATATATTTAGGTGGCTATTTGGTTATTGGTGGGGATCAAAAAGGATTAAGTTGGTTAATGAAGACCCTACCACAAAAGGAACACTTTCCTTTTCAATTAATTAATCATGCGGCTTTTCATACGCCACTAATGGAAGAAGTTTCTGCACGAGCTTTTCAGTTGTTAAAACCAGATTTGTTTCAGACTCCCCAGTATCCGTTAATTGATGGACGTGGGAAAATTTGGCAACCCTATTCCACAAGTACCCATGATCTTCACAACTACACCCTCGCACATCAGGTCTTTGCTCCTTACAACTTTACTCAAGCTATTTCTGTGGGTTTAAAAGAGTTTGCACCAGACAATGTGATATTGCTAGGTCCAGGAAACACCCTTGGTGGTTCCATTGGACAGATTATTGTAAATGAAAAGTGGTTGGGTATAGACTCCAAATCAAGCTTTCAAGCTCGCCAAAAAGAGCAAGCTTTTCTAGTATCACTAGGTTTATAAGTCATTTTCATTCACAAAAGATTCACGCCATAACAGAGTGCCAAAACTAGATACTAAAACTTCTTCACAGTGAGTGATTCCCTGATAACTCCATTTTGCTTTGTTAAGTATGTAATTTATAATAGTCACTAATTTTTCTGGATTAATATGAAGATCTTGCTGATAATAATTAACTTCCATAGTCGTACCCATAACTAAATCGTTTCGATACAAACTACTATTCAGTAAATCCATAAGAACAGAATCATCTGTGACCTTTGCTATCCACTCTAAATAAAGTATACCAAGAGTATAAAGTTCACTCACATTGACATTGCTGTCATCATACTGAGCCGTAAAAGCATAACTGTTTCTACGAGTTGTGGCCCAGTGATCCATTAACTTCTCATAACCCCAAGCTTCAAGTACATACTGAACCCATGCCACATGGTCTGAAGCATTAACATCTACACTGCCTTCTGTAATTTGAAAAACTTTATAATCCTTATCTTGGAAATTAGCCAAAGTTAAATTATTTCCTTTAACTGCTTCTTCAATGTTTTTCTTAATTTCACCCTGTCTTTGCTTCATAGTTTCAACACTGTGGCCCCATTGATGAACAGGTAATATTTTACGCAACACACGAGGGCTTAGAATTTGTGCACTTGGGTGCTCTTCACCCATTTTTGAAGAAAGATTTAACATTGCCATTAACAAGGACGCTTGAAAGCGTGGATTAAGAGCTACCGGTAAGTCTATTAATCTTTTTAAACGTACATGATTTTCTTGAAGTCCGTACAGTAAGTGTAAGCGCACAGCTAATGAGGCATAAGAATCTGGGTATTTATATTTTTTAAATGGCTCCCAAATTCCTCTTTGACTGGAATGAGCTAAAAATTCGCCATAAGCCCTATTAAATTCATCCGACTGATAATGGTGCTCTAGCCCATTTGTTAAGCCATCTCTAGCTGCATTCCAAGCATACAAACCATGAATACTCCACATTCTACCACCCCAAATAGGCTTACCTTTATCGTGGCATGTAAAGCAAACAGTTGGATTCTTAACAAATTTAGTTTCATTATTAGCTATATAGCCAAAGTAAAAATCTCTCCGATCTGTTTCAGGATCAAAATAATGCATTTCAAAGAAGTTTTGATCTTTTGGTAAACCTATTGAAATTGAAGGTTGATTGCCGTCATTGACATCTCTCGCATCAAAACTAATTATTCGTGGTTCAATTAGTGAGGCTGGGTCCGTGAAATATAAATCACTACTCAACCCCAAAGCTTTTTTTAAACTTTTATCAATTAAACCATCTTTAGTAACATCTCCACGATAACCCCCTGATCGTGTGACATACAAAGGGTTTTGAAAAATAGGATGTTCTGGACGCAAAATTTTTAAATAGCGCATGAGATCTGCGGTGCTTTCTAATTCACCAACTTCTTGAAGGTCTTTTATGCTTTGAACTAGTTCAGGAAAAGGCAATTGATCAATTGAAATACTTTGATCTAAATCACTCTCGGTTAAATGGTCAGGTAAATTAAATTCCCGAGCATAACAAAATTGACTGAGTATCAGTTGAAAATACAATATAAAAAAGACAATAATCCCCTTAACCATAAGCCAAAGACATTATCACAAAGGAACTTTATATAAAGTGAGAAGTTTGTTTTTATACTTTATGCACACCAAAACATAAGTGATTGTTATAGACTAAATAATTTAATTTTTGAGAATCCGTTTAAGAATCTTTCATCTTACAAGTGGATATTCCTAGTAATTGATAAGGGGGACACCAGCCAAGTAAACCAGTTAGTAAGGGAACTATACCAATTAAAAACCACATATTTTGTGGACCCACAAATGCCATTGCACACAAGGCGAGACCAACAATGACTCTAATAATACGCTCTACATTTCCTATATTTTTCTTCATAGTTCCCTCTCTAGTTTTTCTAGAATTCCTTTAAGTTATTATATTCACTAACTAGATTTACACCAATTCATTTTGAAACATTCAATTTGATTCAAAATGTTAAAAAGTTTTGCACCGTTAGACGCTTTGCATTATGATTGTATTATACACGGATAGTAAGACTTAAACTGAAAGGGGGCGACAGTGTTGAACTCACCAAAGGAATGGCGATTAGACCCACGACCAAAGTAAGTGGGTGTGGATAGAAATCAGGAAGTTTTTAATTCCATAAAAAGTCAAATTTCTGAACCAAGGAGGTTGTTTAGAGAAAAGACACATTTCGATGTGTATCCTTCCTTTGCTCGCGGCAAAACTCGGGAAACTGAGTGACGCAAAACTACAGGGGCTACGACGAAAGTCTTGCCAGCCAGTTGCCAAAGGAACGCAAAAGGGCCGATGGGCGATGAGCCGTGGAAGGAAATATCGAGGAACTCATATCCCTACTGGCCCGCTTGGTAATACAAGCGGGTTTTTTATTTAGGAATAACTAATCGCCTACCAACTGCAATGTGAGATTTATTTTTTAAAGAATTCTCCTGAGCAATCTCAGAAATTGATACTTGATACTTTTGAGCAATCAAGGATAAATTTTCTCCTCTTCCTACAACATGCACAAGGGGTTTATTCGAAGATAATACTCTTAATTTCTGCCCCACTCTTAAAATAGACCTTCTGTTAAGTTGGTTCCACTTCATCAAATCACTCAATGAAACTCCATATTTATTTGCAATCAAAGAAAGATTTTCTCCATTATTTACTCTGTGAAGTTGAGCCGAGCTTTCTTCACTGACTTCCTTCTTTTTCTCTTCTTCTTTAATTTTTATTTTTTGACCAATTCTCAAAAGCGAGCGACGACCAAGATTATTAAGCCTCTTAAGCTTAGATACAGAAACTCCATATTTTTTGGCTATTAAAGATAAGTTCTCCCCTTGACGAACTACATGGTAACTATAATCACTACTACCATTGTCATTTTGTGCCTGTTGAAAAGCCACACGTCTTTGATGCTTTCTAAGAGCATAGTTTCCTCTATCGGGAACCTTCAGTCTTTGCCCCACACGAATAAAAGATCTTCTCCCCAAATTATTCATGCGTTTTAAAGTTGAAACACTTGTTCGATGTCTAAGCGCAATCCCAGATAGAGTATCTCCCCTTCTTACACGATAATAAAAAATATCATTGGGTACATACTTTGGAGCATCAGAAACACTTTGTTCAAGAGCGGCCACGGCTGTTTGGGCATAACCCTTTGGCACGCGAATATATATAGACTGCCCTAATGGAACAGGTACGTAGTCACTTCTAAACATGGGATTTAATCTCATTATCTCTTTGTAATCAAAACCAATGTGTTGAGCGAGCTTTTCTAAACTTATGGATTTAAATACAGGTATGCTATCAAAACTAAAGGCTTCCATATAATCAACATTTTGAAAACCATATTTTATTGGGTTTTTTGCAATAATTAATGCTGCTAAATACTTAGGAACATAATCGCGAGTTTCCCGTGGTAAGCGACGGCGTTTCGCCAGCTGCCAGTAATCACGCGTTTCATATTTCATAACTAATCTTTTTACTCGATTTTCACCTGTATTATAAGAAGCTAAGGCTAAATACCAATCACCAAACAAATTATAGAGGGCCTTTAAATATCTTGCGGCAGCTTTTGTTGATTCCACAGGATCTCTTCTTTCGTCAATATAGCCGTCTATTCGTAAACCATATCTTTTACCTGTTGAACGAATAAATTGCCAATAACCAACAGCAGAAGCAAAACTGTGTGCAGATGCACTAAAACCAGATTCAACTATAGGTAAATAAACTAAATCTTCAGGTAAACCCTCTTCTCTTAAAACTTCTCGCATTAAACTTAAATAACGAGTAGACCTCTCTAGATATCGAGTCATGTGTTTTCGACCTCGACCTTGATAATACTTCATCCACTTTTGTACATGACCATTAGTCACGACATCTACATGGCCATATTCACTTTGAATTTCTGCCATTTGCACTTGGATATCTTCATTGCGAATTTCTGAATGAACTTGAGTTTCTGAATTAGTATCTGTGCTTCTGTTTAGGGGTCCACAAGCGATGAGCGTTAATAAAGAAATAGTGATCAACCACATATTATTCAAAGCGACCTCTCCCGGTTGAATATATCTGTTTAACTTATATTATTATAATTGATGAAGCAATTGACTCTAAGCTTCAATTGATAATCACTACTAAAATTGGACTATCAATGTCATTTTCTAGACCAATTACTGACCTGGATTAAGAAGCAAAATATTTTTGCACAATTTTTGCTAAGTCAATCTGTTTTATAGGTTTTGTTGTAAAATCATCCATGCCACACTCATAACAACGCTCCTTAATCTCGCGAAAGGCATTTGCAGTTAGTGCTATTATGGGCGTTTGCACGTTGCAATTACTTTTATCCGATCGTATTGACTCTGTAACGGAGTACCCATCCATAACTGGCATCTGACAATCCATAAATATAATATCAAATTTTTTTACAAGACTAAGATCTAAAGCTTCAACACCATTAGATGCTATTTCAACATCCAAACCCAGTACTTCTAACATGGCTTTAGCTACTTGTTGATTTATAAGATTGTCTTCTGCAACCAGCACGCGTCCCTTACCGCTCTTTTCTATTTTTCTTTTTGGCAATTGTTGCTTAGTAAATAAATAATCTTCTTTATTTAAAGCTTGTAATAATTTAATAGGAGTTATTGGTTTTGTTAAGAAAGTACCCTTAACCGCATTAAACATGTTTGCTTTAGACTCAAAATCAACTATATCTGAAGGCAAAATTGTTAATATCAATTTTACTTTATTTTCAATACAATTTTTAATAATATCTTGAACTTTAGTAGTTGGAAGAGTTTTCCACAAAGCCCCTTCGACAAACAATACATCTAAATTTGAAAATTCTAAATTTCCTTCGCCTGTTAGTTTCGAGACAATTTTATTGGAGTTTAACCATTTATTCATAAAAACATCAAGGCTACTAATTAAAGTTTCATTTTTTACAAAGTACTTTATATTCATATCATTAGTTTTTATAACATATCTGTCTTTAACACTTTCAAAGTTCTGATTATCATAAGGAATAGAAAACAAAAAGTTTGTATACATTGCCTCAACACTTTCAACCTGTATATATCCACCCATAGCTTCTAAAATTGACTTAGAAATACTTAGTCCTAATCCAGAACCACCATATTTTCTATTATCAGACAGATCTGCTTGTGTAAAAGAATCAAAAATTGTTAATAACTTATTTTTCGGAATACCTATGCCTGTATCTTTCACGCTAAACAAGATCTTATTATCTGCTAGCTTTATATCTATATTTATAGAGCCCCTAGGAGTAAACTTGATGGAATTACCAACCAAATTCATCAACACCTGTCTTATTCGCGTTTCATCTGATTCAATTATAGCTGGCAAAGCGGGATCAATATTTACCACAAAATCTAATCCTTTATCGTAAACTTGTTTTGATATAATATCTATAAATTTTTCGACGCTCTCGACTAAATTAAATTTTCTATTTTCAATTTGCAAACGACCAGACTCAATTTTTGTAAATTCTAAGATGTCATCAATAATTCCTAATAAAAATTCTCCTGATTGGGCAATAGTATCAACCTGATGTCTCTGTGTATTCGAAAGTTCTGTTTGCTTTAACAAATCTAAATATCCAATGATGCCATTCAAAGGTGTTCTTAATTCATGGCTCATATTTGCTAAAAATTCAGATTTTGTACTACTTAATTGTTTGAGATGTTCTTTTTCTTTTTCAACATCTTTTAACTTTTCGCTGCTATTAGAAAACTCTCTAGCTATACTTAGACCCATCTGATCTATATATATTGAACAGTATAAATACCCAAATTTTGTAAAGACAGATTTCGTTTCGATTGGCAACATAGGTAAATAGATCTCACCTACACTAACTTTAGGACTTGTAATACTAACATAAGAAAAGTTTTTACTTAGCAAGTCCATAGTGTTACCCACGGATATGTTAACAATTTCTTTTAAAGATTCAAAAATTTCTGTTTTCTTAATCTCATAGTTACTTAGTGTTACTTCGAATATTTCACAGGCTGTATTCTTATCTAGTGTCAATATGAACTCACCGTAGACACTCCCACTAAACAAAATGGATACATGTAAATTATTTTGATTAGAAACAAATAACTCTTTGTCATACCTCTTTTCTAATTTTGACTCTAATTGAAAAAATACCTTCAAATTTTCAACTATTTTAGAACCGAAATCAAAACACAACTCTTCAATACTTGAATTCAATTTTTTAGAGGATAACTTCATCTTATACTCCAGATATTTTTTCTAATTGTTCTAATACATTTTTATTTTGCTGCGAATTAAAGGCTCTAATATTATTTTTATTTATATAGCCCTTAGCACCTATCTTGATACATTCTTCAACTAAACTTATATCACTAACACTCGAAACCATTATAACATTTGCTGAGTCGTTAAAATTTAATATTTTTTCTAAACATTCTATCCCGCTACAGTTTGGCATAGTGACATCTAATAAAACCATATCTGGATTAGTTGATTTATATAATTCAAAGCCACTATTACCATCATCAGCTTCTCCTACAATAAGATAGTTACTTTCAAGAATTTGCCTTAAATATCCTCTGAATAATCTACNATCATCAACTATAAGCACTTTCTTCATACGTTCCTCCATTTAATCAAAGCACTTGTTCTTTTGTCCAAATCTGTCGGCAATATAATCTAATTTTTTTTCTGATCTCTTCAGTTAAACCAACAAGTGATAATTTAACTAAATAGCCATCTTTATTTTTTATACATTTATCCACCTTTGTGGAGATACTTATGTTGTTATCAAAAAGTTTAATTTCAAATTCGAAATGAGCATCTACATTAAGCTGTTGGTTATGCAGTATAGTCATACTCACTTCACTAATAGAAACAATTGTACTGGGCGTTTTGATATAGCACAGTCGAGCGTTTTCCTCTATGGGTATAGGATATTCTTTCCACTCATATCTATCGCCTATTAACTTTTGCAATTTCTCTTCAAAAATCATTGAATCTATTGGTTTAACTAAATAATCTTTTGCTCCGGCTTGTATGGCAAGGATCACATCTGTTGATTCCTTTCTTGCACTGGTGACTAAAACGGGAATATTTTTAAAGTTATCGATTCTTTTTAGTCTCTTGATTAGTTCAATTCCTCCCATTTTAGGCATCTGTAGGTCTATCACAAATAAGCAAAAATTATTGTTCTCAATTACATCCAAAGCTTGGTAGCCATTTTGTGCAGTCAAAGCAACAAAACCATTTTTTTCCATTTGTGCTGATGAAATCATCAAATCACTAGGATTATCATCTACTATAAGTACATACTTATTCATTATAAATCCCCCTATCATTTATTAAACAACTTTGAACAACTGTTTCTAAATGATTCTTATTTATAGGTTTAGTAATGTAATTGCAGGCACCAATACTTTTTGAAACAGATAAAGATTCACTATCATTTTTTGAAGATACTATAACAACAGGCACTTGATAGTTTAGAGGAGCGTATCTAAAACCCAATAGAAACTGAAAGCCGGTTACTTTTGGTAAGTTTAAATCGAGAAATATAATGTCAAATTTTTGTTTCAAAATAAAACTAAGTGCCTCATCAACTTCTGAACATATAACACAGTTAAAACCAAGACTTTCTAACATATATTGTGTCATTATTTGGTCGCTAATATTATCTTCTATTACTAAGGCTTTTTTCATACATCTGCCTCCTTTCATTTAATTTTAAAAGCAAATTATAAAGATACTTCAAAGCACAGGTTAAGTTTTCTTGATAAAACTATCTCAAAGTGAAACACATAAGAGTTACACATTTAAGTGTTAAACTTGAATTACCGATAATTTATAGTTATGAGAACTAGTATTTTAGTCATAGAGGATTCCCTCGACTATCAATTAATGTTAAAAGCCTGTTTAACTGAATTCTATTCTATAGAGCTAGTTGTAACTGGAAATGAGGCCATAAAACTTTTGAATAGCCAACCTTTTGATTTAGTACTTGTTGACATAGTTCTTCCTGATATGAATGGGCTACAAATTTGTAATTTTATAAAAAGCCAAAAAAATTTAAATAACACTCCAGTTATTCTTCTAACCTCAAAAGATTCTATAGAGGATAAACTAAAAGGTTTTGATTTTGGAGCTGATGACTATATCACAAAACCTTTTGACCATAGAGAGTTATTAGCGAGAATTAAAAGCAAAATAAAAGCTGACAAATTATCCAATAATTTAATTAAAATTTCAGATTTAGAAATAGATAATAGTAAACAATATGTTTTTTCTAAGGCTAAGAATGAACGCATTGACTTAACCACTATTGAGTATAAGTTACTTTTATATTTTAGCCAAAGAATCGATCATGTCTTGTCACGTGAACAAATTCTAAATTATGTTTGGCCAGATAACTTAAATGTTTCAGAGCGTACTGTCGACTCTCATGTTAGCAATTTAAGGAAAAAATTATCTGGCACTAATACAACAATTGATGCTGTTAGAGGGTCTGGATACAGATTTTTAATAACTAAAGCAAAAGCAGCTTAAACTTTACAATAATTACTAAGCTCTTTACTTACTTCTATAAAATTTGATTCTAGCTTATTTAATAAAATTTTTATTTCTTGAATAGTTAGTCGGTTTTCATTCAATCCATACTCTAGAGTTTGACACAGTTCTCTAACACTATTAACCCCTAAATTTGCACTACTTGATTTTAAACTATGTGCTTCCATAGAAGCTTCTTTATATTCTTCGCTATTTATATGTTCATTTATTTTTGCAATAATTTGTGGAGTTGTTTCAATGTACAACTTTGAAAGAGCACTTATCAAATCTTTGCCCGTAGCTTCTTCTAAACTTTTTAAATTTTCAATAGCTTCATCATCTATTAAACCCATTAGGCACTTTTCCTTACTATATTTATTACCCCATTAACCCTTTTAATCCACTTATTCTTTTCATTTTTACACCAGAAATCAATCATCTTGAAATTTAATGTATAAGGCAAATCTATCTTTTGTGGGTCAACTCCAGTATAAAGCACAAAAGGTAAAATAAATGGATTGTTTAATTTTGCACTTTCTAGAATTTTTAAAACTTGCCCACCATTGTAACCTGGCATGTTCCAGTCTAAAACTAGTAAATCATATGTTTTTTTATGGAGGCAATCAATAGCATCACGACTATTATCTACTACATCAACAAAACACCCTTCAGCGATTAATGCACTTGCAGCTATACTTGAACATGATAAGTTGTCATCTACAATTAGAACCTTTTCCCGTTTAATATATTGACTTCTATCTATTTCCATTAACATATTTCCCCCATTTTAATAAGTAATGTTTCATAAACTATAGATGATTTTTAATATGGCTTTATCCAATTTTGGTGGAGATTTCTGGATATATTAAAATTACCAAATGGGTTCTTTTAGATTTAACCTTTGTTGCGACAACATTCTATAGATTATTAGATTTCTCAATACAGCTTTTACATAAAAACTTGTTTCATCCCAAGGCAATTCATCAATCCATATTTCATTACGAAAGTTTGAGGTATGAGCTAATGACTGCTTTTCAAGCTCTGGCCTTAAACGAGTCCACTTTCGCATATTTCCGATACCAACATTATATGCAGCTAAAGCCAGTGGTAAGTGGCCATCAAAGGCTCTTAACATTTGTGACAGATATGAGCTGCCCATTCTAATGTTTTTTTCAGCATCAAAAACCTCTTCAGGCATTTCAAGAGGTGCTATTTTTATTCTATTACTTACCTCATGAGCTGTTGCTGGCATCAATTGCATCAAACCCAGTGCACCAGATGGACTTTCGGCTTTGGTTCGAAACGAACTTTCTTGACGAATAAGTGACCAAATAACTTCTTTTTCCAAATTATTTTTGGCACCATATTTTTCTACATAGACACGGAATTCATTGGGAAAAGCAAGCTTAAGGGTAGATAGATTTAATAAACTTGGTTCTAGCTCCCATACTTCATTTAATAACTCTATAGATTTAAAATGGTTAAAAGCTAAGCTCCATATTCTAGCCATCACTAATTTAGAAGAGCTTAAATAAACAGGTGGAAAAGATACCAACTCTTGTTGAGCTTCTTCAAACCACCCTGCTTCCAACAATAATCTTGCTTTTTCCCAAGCTAAAAACTCTGCATCAGTTAATTGAATACTCAAATTTTGATTATCATCATTTTGATTTTGCAACCAATCAATGCTTGAGCCATCCAATTCATATCTAGCACGTAAGCCATAATAAGTGAGCGGATAATTAGTATACAATGTTTTACCTATCTCAACAGATCTTTTCTG
>JAGRAE010000031.1:0-7611 GCA_020435005.1 Bdellovibrionales bacterium | reverse complement strand
AATAAGCACTGACTTGAAAATCAGAATTTGACCTAGTGGCAATGAGTCTCTCAAATTGAGCTGCTGCTTCTGATAGCTTTGCCATTTGAAAATAGGCGAGACCTAAATAAAACATAGCTCTCTCTGAAGAGTCTGTACCAGCTCCAAATAATGTAGATTTATGAAAAGCTTCCGTAGCTTTCTTGAATTCTCCGGTAAACAACAAGGATTGTCCAAAAAGACAATAGGCTTCAGACAAAATTGTACTTGCATCTAATTTTGAAATTGCAACTTGGAAAAATTGTTGAGCTTCATCGTGTAAACTTTTACGAAATAAATATTTTCCCCAACGATAAAGATGTTGTCCATTAACCTTTTGCATTTGTTTAAATATTCGTGTTTTTAGAGATTTATATTTTTCCACATTTTTTTGAGAAACATTTATGTAAATTTGTAATAGTTTTTTTTCTGCATCTTCAGCCCTGACCCCTGAGGGGTACTCACTAAGCAATCGCACTCCATCTTCAATTGCGGGAACTAAATCCCCAGCGGCAAGTGCGACTTTCATTTGCTCGAAAATTTCGTTCTCTCTGGCAGAGGCCTCAAGCTCAATATTTACAATTTTATTCTCATTCAAAGTCTTAGGTGTAAGTAATTTTTTTTCTACAAGAAGATCGCGTATTCCTTTCAAGCGAGTGTCTACCTCAGAATTTCTTTTTAAATGCAGACTTCTTGTTAATAAATCATATGCTGTAACTAACTTTTGTTGCAAAAAAGCTAATTCGCCAGCTTCTCTTAGAATATTGGCCATTTCTTCGTTTGATAGCACTTCCTTGTATTGCATAACTTTATCAAAAGCCTCCCAGGCAAGAGACCTTTTATTTTTCTTTTGATATTTAAAGATTTCCAACTGGCCTTTTATATAAGATGATTTAAGTAATTTTTTTTGCCCGCCGATTAACCACCAATCTTTATTTTCCTCTGCAGTTTTAAGCCAGTGCATAAGCTTTTCATGACCTGTATTGTTTTTTTGCACACTTCCAATGACACAATTTAAGGCTGTATAGGATAACCACGGACGTAAGCTCACCATGACTTTACTGGCCTTATTGATTTTTATTAGGCATGAGTTAAATTTTTTATCTAAGTAGTCTTTTTTTATTTCTGCTAAAAGTTTTGCCTGTCCTTTTAAACCGTAGATTTGTGCATCACCAAATTCCCATCGTGGTGAAGGTAAAAAATCTTCTATACCAAGCTCTAAATTTCGAATTTTTGCTTCAGTAGTAAAGCTAATAACAAACACAAAAAAAATAAAATATTTATTCATCCACTTTTCTTCCTAAGCCCAAACCAACAGCTTTTAGCAATACTTTTTCCATTTGAGAAACATGTTTTTTTAATTCTGTTTTTTCTTTCAATTTACCTACTGCCGCCTCAGGTGCAAAACTTAATACTTCAAAAATCTTTAATGTCTTAAGTAATTCTTCACCAACTTCCCTTCTAACACTTGGAGGAACTTTAAGAATAAGCTTTTCAATTTCTTGGTTAGCTCCCCCTTGGCCAGATATCTCACCAATCAAAAAATAAAACGTATTCATAACTTCCACACCAACAGACCTCCAATCTTGTTTAGATTGAAGGTCGTGGATTTTTTTAAACTTACTTTTTAATAATGTTTCAATATCTTTCTTATGTTGTTGATTTCCAAAAGTTAAGTAGCTCCTCCAACCTAAAAAGATAAATGCGAGCAAATATAAACTACCCCAGACTGAAAACATTTGATTTTGAGAGAGTGCAAATGCCGTAGGTTGCCACTCAATGAGTATTTGAGGTATTTCAGGTCCTTTTGGCAATTCGACTTCTGTTTCTGCTAATCGGCTGGGTGGAATGACCTGTTCATTTTCTGCAGCTTGTACTTCAAAACTTTGATTTGTTGTTGTCAAATTATAATAAGTCGAAGTATCTGGATTAAATAATCTCATTGTCATTGCAGGCAAATTATATGTGCCCGCTTTTCGAGGAATTACGAGAATTTCAAATTCTTTATAACTAGTTCCATTTTTATGAAATTTGGTTTCTGATTTTGTATCATAAACCTCTAGACCGTCGGCCAACTCCAACGTTGGCAAATCAATTAATTTCGCATTACCCTTACCACTAAATCGTATTTTCCACGTAAGTGGTTGGTTAACAGGTAGAGACTGACTATCTATCTCTGAAGTTACTTGAAAATCACCCACTCCCCCAACAAATGGATTTGGATCTGTAGATGTTGGCAAGGGTTTAACATTTACAGTAACTTCTTTACTTTCTTTTGTGAGTTTAACAGGAGGACCAAAGCCAAATGCTCCTGAAGATACGACTGTACATCTCGCTTTATAGGGATCTACTTTTACTGTTCCAGGTTTGATTGGAAACAAAGCATAAGAAGCTAATAAAGCTTTTCTATAAACAAGACCATTTATTATTTCATCTTGAAAACCTAAACGAGTTGCAACTTCTATATCTTCTTTCCAAAAGCCATTTAAACTAGGATACTTTAAAGTATCAATGTCAGTAATGTTAGCTCTCGTATACAAATAAAAAGAAGCAGAAACTTGTTCACCGGCATAAACTTCTGTTTTATCCACTTCAACTTGTATAAAAAAAGCGTCTTGAGGATCCACGGGCTGAGATCGATATCCTGGGCGTGGTCTTCGACGTAAAAATTGTGAAAAAATATCATCCTCTTCATTAAAATTATCAAATGGACTTTTGGGCTTATTACTCGGTGGTGGTGCAACATTGCCGGCCACAACAGTAATATCTATAGGCTTAGTTATATAGTCCTTTCCATTTACAGTAACTTTTGCTGAGTCAATTTTGAATTTCCCCTCCTTTTGTGGAGCCATCATATAATTGAAAGTCTTTGTCCTTTGTACTTCAAACTGACCATTGACAAAAGTGGAACGACTTTCAGTACCAGACCATGTGTTTATAATGTCGAAGTTATCAAGAACTGGTAGTTGTGGCTCTTCAACAGCAACACTGTTATCTGAGGAAATCCTAATGGAAAGTGTAAAACTATCACCACGTCCCATAATATTTCTATCTACAACTGAAGAAACTTCTACATCCGCATAACTATTTAAAGTCAAAATTATTAAAAAAAGGAGACTAAATAATTTAAACATATTTACCAGTCCTTCTCTTTGGGTGCTTCTTTTGCACCTTTTTCATATTCTTTAGCACGAATTTTTTGTTCTTGATCTTTTAATTCTTCTAAAATCTTCCTAACATCATTCTTTGTGAGCTGTTTACTATCAAATTTTTTTGGTTGAGGTTTTTGCTTTTGTGGTTCACCTTGACCTTGATTTTGATCTTGTTGTTGATCTTGTGGCCCCTTTTGGTTTTGTCCACCCTCTCCCTGGCCACCTCCACTTTGCCACAAAAGTTCAATATTCTTTTTTACCTCTTCTGAGTCTGGCTTTAAATCTAAAGCCAATTGATATGCAGATAGAGCTTTATCAATTTCTTTAGCACTAGCAGCTGCATTTCCCGCATTGAATAAGGAAATATATTTTAGTTCGGGATCCTGAGTATATCTATAAGCTGTCATACTCTCTTTATATGCTTTGGTAAATTCTTCGCTTTGTTGAAAAGATAAACCTAAGTTTAAGCGAATCGCCGGATGAAAAGGTTCTTTACTTAATGCTTCTAAAAAATGTTTATAGGCGGTAAAAGGATCTTCTGCCTCTAACTGTTCTACACCCATGTTATTTTGTTCAACTGCATCTGTTTGCAAAGCCCAGATTTCTTGACAATTCAGAAAAATAAATAAAACAAAACAAAACTTCATTGCTCAACCACCTCAAAGCGCCCCTTCCAAACTCGCCCCTGTGGCTTGCGTTCACCCAATAAAATTTCTATAAGAGCAATAAGAATTGCTAACAATAGCCAATGTTGATACTTTTCATCATAATCTACAACCATCGCACTATCAAATTCCGCAGACTCTAGTTTTTTTAAGTCATCTCTCAACTGTGTTATCACGTCTTGGCTGTAACTTAAATGATAAAAACTACCTTCACCTTCTTGTGCAAATTTCTTTAGAGTTTCGCCCTTTGTTTGACTCAAAATAACTTTGCCGTCTTTATCTTTTCTATAGCCTCTCATATTTCCAGAACGGTCTTTGAATGGAATAGGAGCACCCTTTTCAGTACCCACCGCTAGTGAGAAAATTTTTATTCCATCTTCTTTCAATTGATTTAAAGCTTTAATGGCACCTTCTTCATTATCTTCACCATCAGAAACAACAATAACCGCCCTAGTGACCACTGTTTTTTCATCAACTTCAACTCCCCCTCGACGGAAAGCTTCTTTAGCTTCAACAAAGGCTCTTTTAAAATCTGTTCCCTGAGAGCTTACAGTTTCTGTTGATAGTGATTCAATATACATATTTAATGCATTTTTATCTGTTGTTAAGGGAGAAAGTAAAATTCCATTACCTGCAAAAGCAACTATTCCTACCTTATCATCACCAGAAGCAATCAACCGAATAATTTCTTTTTTAGCAAATTCGAGTCGAGATGGTTTTATATCTTCTGCGAGCATTGAGCGCGAGACATCAAATAGAACCATTAGCTCTATTCCTTCACTTTTTACTTTTTCTTCACTTTTTCCAGATTGTGGCCTCGCCATTGATATAACAAAAAAAATTACAACAATAATTTCAAGAATCAACTTAATGTTTCGTTTTTGATTTGATACTGAATCACTTAAAAATGCATAAATTTTTTGAGAAAAGAATTGATTTAACTTTTTTTTATGTGCTTTTATAAAAATATAACTGAGGGTAATTAATATAGGCACAATCCATAACCAGTAAAATGCAGCTGGATTTTCAAATCGAAAATGACTCATGGACTTCTCCTCAAAATAGATCGTCCTAGTAGACTAGAAAAAATGTAAAGGATCAGAGCTATCTGTAAAAAGCGCATAAACATTTCATCATATCTCGTATATTTATTAACTTCTATTTTTGTTTTTTCTAAATCATTTATATCCTCAAACACAGCGTCCAAAGCATTACTCGTTGTCGCTCGATAATATTTTCCTCCTGTTTGATTCGCCATCCTACTTAATAGCTCTTCATTTACTTTTGAATGCATTGGGCGATAACGTTTAATTTTCTTGCCCCCGGGGCCTTCGACATAAATGGGTAATTGTGCCTGACCATCCTTACCCATGCCAATGGAATAAACTTTAACGCCATAACCTTTGGCAATTTCTAAAGCTGTTTCAGGGTCTATAGTCCCACTGTTATTTTCACCATCTGTCAGAAAAATAACAACTCGGCTTTTTGCCGTTGAATCCTTTAATCTTCCTACAGCATTGGCTAGTGCTACACCAATTGCAGTACCCATTTTAATATTTCTAGTAGTTTGCACTTCTCTCAAACTTTTTTGGAACAAAGGATAATCTAAAGTCAAAGGGACACGTGTATACGATTCTCCAGAAAAAACCACTAACCCCACACGATCAGAAAGTCTCCTTTCAACGAATTCTTTGATTGTTTTCTTTGAAGCTTCCAGCCTATTTTCAGGCTTCATATCTTCAATTAACATACTGTCAGACACATCAAGGGCAATGACAATATCAATACCCTCTACATTTTTCTTAATTTTTGTGCTCATCTTTTGTGGTCTAGCTAAGGCCACAATAGCAAATACAATGGCTATTGTTTTAAGAAGTAGTGGTAAAAATGAAAACCTAGATCGCCATGTTTTTCCAACAGTTTTGATTTTGGATAAATAACTGAATTGTAATGATGGTGTTTTTTTATTTTTATTAATGAAATTCCAGATCAAAATTATAATTAGAGGTATTAACAACAAAAAGGCATGGTAACTATTCCAGATCATTTTTTCTGCCCCTGCTTTACTTCATAAATTTTTTCAGTTACCACTCTTGTCATGTTTAGAATTTGCTCACAATCTACATAAGCTATTTTGCTTGTAGCCTTTTGGGCCTGTCTTATTTCACGTAGGATTTTTTTGATATCTATTATTGCTTCAGAATAAATTTTAGAGTGGCGTTTTTTAATTTCTTTTATGATTTGTGCATCCGTCCAATCTAAAGTTGGTATTAACAGTTCACGCATTAAATACTGTCTGAAGTATTTTTCAACGGATACAAGCAGATGTCGTCGCCACTCTTCCTCTTTTTTGGGAACTACTGTGAGTTCTAATTGTTGCCAATTTTTAATTTCACTACGCAAATCTTTATTAAATTGATTAAAGGGTGTTAAAGCTGTGGCGTGAGTAGATAGTTCCTCAATAAGTTTTTTTCGATCCCATATTTTTTTAAGTTTAATAAAAACAAGTAAGAGAACTACAAATATTACTCCAAAAATACTGGACCAATACCACCACGGCATATTGAGTTGAAATGGCCCTTTTGATGGCTCAGGCTTTTCTTGTTGACTCTTTAAAACGCTATTCACTTGCCAGCTTAAATTTTCAATTTTGATACCATTATCACCATCAGTAATTACAAAAATAGGGTTTTCAAAATTTCCTGCTTTATAAGATGTAACAACAAGATCTATATAATCAGCTTCAATATTTTGTTTACCTAATACTTTCAATGCATAATCAAAATTTTTATCTTCAAATTTAATCTCAATTTTTTCTTTATTTAAAACTGTAGCGCTCTCTCCTGCACAATGAAGGTCCATCAGAGTACCCACAGTTACTTTTTGATCACGAGGTTTGAGTTCACAACTCCAAGTCACTTGGGATTTAAGTTCTCTTTTATTATTTTCCTCCCCAGCAATTGGGACATCTAACTCTGTTGGCTTTTGCACTTTATCTTCACTCATCGAGATCGATTCCTTTTCTTGAAGAAAGCAATGAGTGGAGCCGTAAAATCATTATCAGTATTTACTTCAATTTTATCAATTTGTGTTCTTTTTAAGTTTCTGTCTCGTTCTTCTTGAGATTTTAAAAGGGTTTCTCGGTAGTATTGCCTAAAAAGTTTAGAAGATGTATCTATGGTTACAATTTCTCCAGTTTCAGCATCCTGTAAATCCACAAGGCCTAAATCTGGAAGCTCAAGTTCCAGTGGGTCGTTAACTATAACAGAAACGGTGTCGTGTTTTTGCCCCATCATCCGTAAAGGCTTGTCATAACCTTCATCAAAAAAATCGCTAAAAATAAATACATTAGATCGCTTTTTTAAAACGCCCTGAAGAAATTCTAAAGCAACAGAAATATTTGTCTTTCGTGATTTTGGGCGAAAATAATATAAGTCGCGCAAAATCCTGTGAATTTGACCATGACCTTTTTTAGGCGGCACATAGTGCTCAACTTGATCGGAAAACAATAGCAAACCAACAGGATCATTGTTTTTACTTGCACTAAAACCCAATAGTGCTGCGAGGTGGGCAATCACTTCTCCTTTAAAATAATTCTGACTGCCAAAATCTTCGGAACCACTCACATCCACTGCGAGAATTAAAGTCATCTCTCTTTCTTCATCATATTTTTTTATAAAGGTTTTTCCCGTTCGCGCAGTTAATGGCCAAGAAATGGCACGGATATCGTCACCAGGAACATATTCCCGGAACTCAGAAAAAGTCATACCTTGACC
>JAGRAE010000319.1 GCA_020435005.1 Bdellovibrionales bacterium | reverse complement strand
GAGAGGATTCCTCCCGCAAGAAATACAGCCATGAGCTGAGGACTGGATTCCAAAAAATA
This sequence comes from Bdellovibrionales bacterium, assembly GCA_020435005.1. Classification (GTDB taxonomy): domain Bacteria; phylum Bdellovibrionota; class Bdellovibrionia; order Bdellovibrionales; family UBA1609; genus JACKAN01. The sequence goes on along the minus strand of JAGRAE010000319.1, from coordinate 525 downwards.
ACTACTCACGATCGTGAAGCTGAGATAAAAGACCACCCCAACTCCATAAGGAACTGGCTGACGCTTATAACCATACTTATGGGGATCATCCATCCATCCGACCAGAGGAAACAGCCAGGTGCAGATCGTCACCAGCGTAAGTGTTATCAGAAAGGCAGAAAGAGCAATAATCATGATAGGGAGTAGGTGGTAGGTTGTAGGTGGTAGGGATACCCCATAGAGCAACACCATACAAATTACAGCCTAAAACCTAAAACCTAAAACCTAAAACCTTCCTCAACAACACAACGGATCGGATACTACCTCGTCGTGCTTAATTTTCTCAAGCTGTTCCTTACTCTTTTCGCGCTGTTGTTCCCAGTCCAATATCGTTTCTTCAGTGATGTCACCCGTAGGGTAATCACCATCTAAGCAGGCCATACAATGTCGTTTAATACTAGGATTACCGGCCTTCACCGCTTTTTTGAGGTCATCCAAATCCTGGTAAAACAACGCATCAGCACCCAGCTCATTCTTGATCTCATC
>JAGRAE010000318.1 GCA_020435005.1 Bdellovibrionales bacterium | reverse complement strand
ACTCGATGTGTCCCCACTCTCTCAAGGTATTGAAACTGCAGGTGGAGTTATGACCGTTCTTATTCCAAGAAACACTACTATCCCCACCAAGAAGAGTTAAATCTTTACCACTTATGCTGATAATCAACCAGGAGTCTTGATCCAAGTTTATGAAGGAGAAAGAAGCATGACCAAGGATAACCATTTACTTGGAAAGTTCAATCTTGAAGGAATCCCCCCTGCTCCAAGAGGAGTACCTCAAATTGAAGTTACCTTTGATATTGATGCCAATGGTATCTTGAATGTATCTGCTACTGATAAAGGAACATCTAAGACCAACAAAATCACAATCACCAATGAAAAGGGAAGATTATCAAAGGACGAAATTGAAAAGATGGTCAATGATGCTGAGAAATTCAAGGGAGAGGATGAGAAGATTAAGAAGAGAGTCGAAGCCAAGAATGGATTTGAAAACTACTGCTTCTAAATGAAGAATACTTTGAATGATGAGAACTTGAAGAGCAAATTCACTGAAGAAGATAAGAAAACTATTGAAGATGCTTCTAAGGAAGGACTCTAATGGTTAGAAGCCAATCCCAATGCTGAAGCT
>JAGRAE010000317.1 GCA_020435005.1 Bdellovibrionales bacterium | reverse complement strand
TGCCGGTCGTCGTCTTCCCACCGCCGCCCTTCTGGTCGATCATGGCGATTGTAAACAAGTGGATATCTCAACAAGTGGACAAGGCAACATGTGGCGTTATCCATTTGTTGCCTTGTTGACACTAGCAAGAGCATCGACGCAGTGCAAGCCTGCACGCTTTGCGGCCTGAGGTGCGGGGCGGTGGCGACAGTCAAGTTCGGGGGTAGGAACTTCGCAGACGGTAGGGCGTTTGCACTCGCCCGGCTTTATGTCTATTGTTACACTTTTAGGAACGCCTGCGCATCAAGGACTTGCGCGGGATACCCTGGAAAATACGGGACGTTTCGCCACAAAGGGTCTACTGTAAAATTGGTATTTAGTCTAGATGTTTTGGTGGTGTTCATGATGTAGATGTGTCGGCGCACAGCCAAGTGAATATAAATCAATTAGAAATTTGAGATAGCAAACAATGAAATTAAAAATCATGCTGGTGATTACACTGTTGTTGGGAGCTTCAAATTTAATTGCTCAAAATCAGATAGTCATTACACAAAAACCAGACTCAATTGGTATTTACTGTGTTGGACATGGTCTTTATAAAGAGGAAAAGGAAA
>JAGRAE010000316.1 GCA_020435005.1 Bdellovibrionales bacterium | reverse complement strand
AAATTCCGATCCGTAGGCATATCCAACCATTAGTCCCGTCGCCATAATAATTTTATTCATGGCTTCTAAGTGATCAACAGTCACATAGTGTTTAAACTGTGGGATCAACTCGCGAATAATCACCATCAAAGTTACAACCATCCCAAAACCACTAAATATAGCTCCCGCCACAAAGTAAGGCGGAAAGATAGTTGTGTGCCACCCCGGTAAATTCGAAACCGCAAAGTCAAAGGATACGATCGAATGAACAGAAAGAACGAGAGGCGTCGATAATCCGGCCAGCAACATATAAACCATTTCGTAATGGTTCCAGTTACGACCGGTTCCTCGCCAGCCTAGTGAAAGTGCGCCGTATATTCTCTTACGCCACTTATTTTTGGCACGATCGCGAATCGTTGCTAAATCCGGAATCATCCCCACATACCAAAATACAATTGAAACCGTTGCGTAAGTTGATACTGCAAAAACGTCCCAGACAAGAGGAGAGCGAAAGTTTACCCAAAGAGGGCCGCGTTGGTTCGGATAAGGCAACAACCAATAGGCCAACCAAGGACGTCCCGTGTGTAAAATCGGAAAGAGCCCTGCCGTCATAACTGCAA
>JAGRAE010000315.1 GCA_020435005.1 Bdellovibrionales bacterium | reverse complement strand
ACGCTTCGTGGTATTTACATAAATCTTCTTGATTGCCAAACTGCTCTACTGCGGCGATTAATGTCATGCCTTCAGTGAGCTTATGTGCTGGGATGGTTTTGAGCATAGTATTCATACGTTATATTGCTATTACAAGTCACTGTAAGCACATTACATGCAAAACGACAAGAAATAGGACGAGAGAAGTACGTTGGAAACACATTAGAAAGTGGTCACTTATTGGTCACTTTTGTTTTTGAGCAGAAAGGGAATAAAGAGCTAAGTCATTGAAAGAAATGGCGCACCCGGAAGGATTCGAACCTCCGACCATCTGATTCGTAGTCAGGTACTCTATCCAGCTGAGCTACGGGTGCGCATGGAACATCTCTGTCCCGAAGGAGGGCGCAACATACATAAGCACGGAGAAAATGACAAGTCTTTATCGATTGCATCATAAAATTATTTGATATGCGCAGCGAAGACGGGTTATATCTTTGGCTGGATGCAAGGCATTGTGTTATGCTCGCATTTCACCCATAGGCAACATAAGGAACCGGAGCTGTGACCCACCGCCGCTTATCTTTTTATCATACCATGATACTGGCTGTGACCGGTCTTGTG
>JAGRAE010000314.1 GCA_020435005.1 Bdellovibrionales bacterium | reverse complement strand
TTATGCCAAACTTATTCCCAAGAATCAGGAAGCTGAATATTTTGGATTCTTTAACATGCTAGGAAAGTTTTCGGCTGTCTTAGGCCCCTTCCTTATGGGCTGGGTGAGTCTCTCTACGGGCAATCCGCGATACTCAATATTTGTTGTCATTATCTTTTTCGTGATAGGCGGTTGTTTTTTGATGGCCCACTTGCAAAAACAAAATAAGAGGCTGCCGCCAAACAGTCAGATTTGAAGATAATTTTGCGAAGATCGAACGAGGCGTATATTAAATACGTTGAGTGAGAGCTGAACAAAATTAGATTCAAAGATGGCTGTTTGGCAACAGCCATCTAGTTGGCAAAACTTTCAAGGAAAACCTCAATCTGACCGTAGTTTCGTTTGCGAGCTTCAGCGATAGCTACTGTCAGTAAAGGTTTTCCACGAAGTGGCAAATTTAAGTCAATTTTTGGGTGTGAAACAATAAGGCGAATAACCCCAAATAGTTTACCCAACTCCTCTCCCGAAACCCTTTGTGTGACCGCCAAAATAAGTGGTGGTTTCTTACGGTAGAGAAAATTGGGATCGGCTCCTTTTGAAAACAACCATTCGACAAGTGACT
>JAGRAE010000313.1 GCA_020435005.1 Bdellovibrionales bacterium | reverse complement strand
CCCTCCGTATTGTGTGGGAGAAACCGGATTTGCAGGTGGGCCGAAACGTCGTGAAATCGGTCATGGCAAACTGGCAAAACGTGGTTTGATGGCAGTAATGCCGAATGAAGAAGAGTTTCCTTATGTGATTCGTGTGGTTTCAGAAATCACAGAATCGAACGGTTCAAGCTCAATGGCTTCTGTTTGTGGTTCATCACTATCGATGATGGATGCCGGTGTTCCTTTAAAAGCTCCGGTTGCCGGAATTGCAATGGGTTTGATTAAAGAAGGTGACGGATTTGCAGTTCTTTCCGATATTTTAGGTGATGAAGATCATCTTGGCGATATGGACTTCAAAGTAGCAGGAACTTCCGAAGGTATCACAGCTCTGCAAATGGACATCAAAATTGAAGGAATCACTGAAGAAATCATGCAAAAAGCCTTATCACAAGCGAAAGGCGGACGCGAATATATCCTTGGCGAAATGAATAAAGTTCTGGGTGCCGGTCGTGAAGAAATGTCTGATTATGCTCCAAAACTTCTGACGTTGACTGTTCATCCGGATAAAATCCGTGAAGTGATTGGTAAAGGTGGCGCAACGATTCGTGCATTGACTGAAGAAACCAACA
>JAGRAE010000312.1 GCA_020435005.1 Bdellovibrionales bacterium | reverse complement strand
CTCAATGCCATCAAAAGCACCACCAGCAATGAAAAGAATATTCTCGGTATTCACTTCAATAAATTTCTGATCGGGATGTTTTCTTCCTCCTTTTGGTGGAACATTCACTGTTGTTCCCTCCAAAAGTTTCAACAAAGCTTGTTGAACCCCTTCGCCACTAACATCGCGGGTGATTGAGGGATTGTCGCTTTTTCGTGCAATCTTATCTATTTCATCAATGAAGACGATTCCGTTTTCGGCTTTTTCGAGATTATAGTCTGCTGCTTGAAGCAAACGCGTTAAAATACTTTCAACATCTTCACCAACATAACCAGCTTCTGTTAAAACCGTAGCATCCACAATTGCCAAAGGAACGTTTAACATTCTTGCAATCGTTTTTGCTATTAATGTTTTTCCTGTTCCAGTTTGACCAACGATAATTATGTTACTTTTCTGTATTTCAATATCGTCATCACTTTTTGGTTGAAGCAATCGTTTGTAATGATTATAAACAGCCACGGACATCACTTTTTTAGTGAATTCCTGCCCAATTACATATTCATCCAAAAATGCTTTTATGATTTTTGGTTTTTTCAGCATTAAATCTTTGGACATTTCTGTGTTGCCCGA
>JAGRAE010000311.1 GCA_020435005.1 Bdellovibrionales bacterium | reverse complement strand
TCACTCTGGTTTGGGTACGCATTCCACTCGCCTATTGATACCTTTGCTCTTGCTGCCACCAGTTACCCGCAAGACCATTCCTTTTTCGCATCGCCCATCGTTTTCGACATAGACGACCTGGCCTGTCTTCAGCGACCGATTTTCCGGCATCTTTTCCAAGACGGTCTCTGCCAACGCTAGGCCATTAATGAAGAGTGTTGAACTGAACACCATAAAACGCACTCGCAATATGAATAGTTTCATTCGCAACCCTCAGCACTCTCTGCGGAACTCTTTCAGCACATAACGCCGCAATAAGCGGCGCTGAGCAGCGCAGCTGCGGAGCGCCCGAGTGAGCGTAGCGAACGGTGTTGAGCACATTGTTAGGGCTTTGCTCCGCACACACTAACGACCAAACTGTCTTTCACAAGGGATACCATCAGCGTCTCCGTCCATTTTCGTTCCTGGACAATGATCATTAAAGTATTTTGCTTCTTCATACGAACTCATTTGACTGCAATATTGCCGCCCATCACATTGATACTGTGATTGCGACTGTGACTCTTGCTGTGACAATGACAGTGACTTTGCGACCGAACCGTTTTTCTTATTTTCATATGAAATAGGTTTA
>JAGRAE010000310.1 GCA_020435005.1 Bdellovibrionales bacterium | reverse complement strand
AAGATTCGTGATCCCATGGATTCAATGATTTCTCCCCCTTCAATTAGGGCAGACATGTAAATTCCATCTAAAGTTCCGCAATCAATATCAGAGATAATCACATCTTGAGCCACATCCACCAATCGACGTGTTAAATATCCAGAGTTTGCAGTTTTTAATGCGGTATCCGCCAATCCTTTACGTGCTCCGTGGGTAGAAACGAAGTATTGAAGAACAGAGAGTCCTTCACGGAAGTTAGCAACGATTGGAGTTTCAATAATCTCACCTGATGGTTTTGCCATCAGTCCTCTCATCCCAGCAAGCTGACGAATCTGAGCATTACTTCCTCGGGCTCCGCTATCGGCCATCATATAAACAGAGTTAAATGCAGGACCCGTTTCTTCTTTTTCTGGCCCAGCCCAACCTGAAGGCGCTTGGAATGTTTCACTCGAAAGGTTTTTCATCATCGCACTTGCGATTTTTTCAGAAGTTTGAGCCCAAATGTCGATCACCTTATTGTATCGCTCACCATCAGTAATTAAACCTTCGTCGTATTGCTGTTGAATCTCTAAAACTTGTTGATCTGCAGCCGCGATAAGTCCTGACTTCTCCTCAGGTATCAATAGGTCATC
>JAGRAE010000030.1 GCA_020435005.1 Bdellovibrionales bacterium | reverse complement strand
CTAGAAACTCGTGCTTTTGAAGATGATAATAAGGGGACGACGAAAGACAATAATCTCAGTTTATTTACTCGTTTAAAAGTTCGCACCAAACATCATAAAAAATGGGGTGAAACTATTAGAGTTATTGCGAGAGCTGACAAATACGATCCCTCACGTTCTGTATTTATAATTGAAGAGGCTTATACAAAATATTCGAGTGGTAATTTTGAATTTTCTGCAGGTTCACAAATGTTTAATTGGTCAGCAACAGAAGCATTTCATCCTGCCGACGTAATTAACAGTCGAAATTTTGATAGCAACCTTGAGAATGCTGAAAAAATTGGTGAGCCTATGTTGTTAGGTACATATATTGGTGAAGAGTCTAAGTACTCTGTCTTTTTTATGCCTATGTTAACAAAACCTATTTTACCACAATATACAAATCGCTTGAATCTGTCCGCGGGACTGCCTATGGCAGAACCTGAATTTATAGACAAAAGCGGCAAAGTGATAGAAGGCGAATATGCTAATCAATTTGGTGTTCGATTTGAACATAGTTTTGACGATGCTGATATTTCTTTACACTATATCAATCACTATGACAGGACAACACCCATAGCTATTCCAGTACTTGTTGGAGTAACTCCGACAGGAATATTGCCTCTCTATTTGCCAGTTCAGCAGGTTGGTGGATCTTTGCAAATGGTATCAGGTTCTTGGTTGATAAAATCTGAACTTGCTCAGCGAATGTTTAGTAAAATCACCAGTCCAACATTGGGAGTTTTAGAAATTCCCAATCATCTTATGTTTGCCTTTGGCTTAGAGTATGGATGGTCTACCAAAAGTGGGTCGGAATCAACATGGGTGCTTGAGGGGCAAAGTTTGTTTGGCCCAGATGAGGACGAACGCGCACAAATAAGTATTTTTCAAAGAGATTTGTTGTTGGGTTATCGCTATGCTTTTAACGATGTAAGGGGACAAGAGCTATTTGCTTCAATAATTTATGACATTGAAAGAAGCTCCGAAATGCTTTTGAATATCAACTATCAACGCAGACTAAGCTCGCGATGGAAATTGAAGGCCGGCTATAGAATGATAGATGCTAAACAAAAAAAGGCTCTACCTGTTGGCTTAGAGTTAATTGATGGAGCCAATCAATTTTATTTTGATTTGACGAGATATTTTTAAGGAAATTTATGAAGAGAAAAACTTTTAAAACCCAATTTGTTGAATGGATTCTAAGTCATGCTGTGCTTTCCATATCGCTGTCACTCATATTGTTATCAATAGTGGGCTTCGGTGCGAAATTCTTGGTTTCAAATTATTCTTATCGCATCTGGTTTGAAGATGACAATGCCATGCTTAAACAATTTGACTCTTTTGAAAAACGCTTTGGTAGTGATGAACTCTCAGCGATTACTGTGTATAGTCCGTCAGGGGTATTTGATCAAGACACGGTTGACTTGCTTATTCGTCTAACTGAAGACATGTGGCAAACTTCGGAGGTTATTCGAGTTGATTCCATAACTAATTTTAACTGGGTCCACGGTGAAGATGATGATGTTTTGGTGGAGCCACTAATTTCTGATAGTGCAGAACTAACAACTGAATATTTAGAGCACCGTAAACAAATTGCCTTAGATCATCCTTCTATAAAAGGTTACTTGGTAAATGATAAAGCGGATGTGGCAATGATCTATGTAAAATTAAAGCCCTCATTTGATGGCTCTCCTGTTTATGAAGATATTGTTCAAAGTATAAGAGAAAAGCTTAAGAAATATGAAAATCATTCAGACCATAAAATTTTATTATCGGGAACTCCTTTGCTCAACTTTGCATTTAAAGAAAGTACAGAAACAGACATGCAGAGACTTGTGCCATTTGTCTTAGCTATTACGATCATGTTTTTAATTTTTAGTCTTAAAACTGTGCACGGCGTGTTGCTTTCTTTAATGATAGTTTTATTTACTGTAATCTGCACAATAGGTTCTGCGGGTTGGGCGGGCATTGAATTTAATAATATCACATCCGTTGTTCCACAGTTTATGATTGCCATATCTATAGCCGTGGCAGTGCATTTGTTGGTAAATTTTAATATTTTTTACAGTAAAGGTTTATCAAAAACAGAGGCTTTGCGTTCCTCGGGCATTAAAAATTTTATTCCAACTTTGTTAACGGCAATTAGTACTACGGTGGGCTTTTTTAGTTTTGGTACTTCACCTATTCCGCCCATAGCTAATATGGGAATTATGGCAGGGATGGGTACGATGTTTTCGTGGCTGTTCTCATATACTGTAATGCTGCCAATAATTCAGCTATTGCCGATAAAACAAAAAAACTTAAAAAATGTAAGTAAGGACGAAGTTCTTGTTGCTACACCACGAGCCAAAGCTTTTGCAAACTTCATATATCGTTGGCGTAAGTTTATATTGGGCAGCTCAATTGGTGTGTCTTTGTTTGCTATTTATTTAGCTCTACAGATTCCGGTAAACTCAGATCCCTTTGAGTATTTTGATGATACATATCCTTTATCAATAGCTACAGACTTTATTGAAAAGCATTTGGGTGGAGCTGTGGGCACCGAAATTGTAATTGAGTCTGGTAAAAATGAAGGGATCAAAGATCCAGAATTTTTAAAAAAAGTAGATGCTTATCAAAGTTGGTTGGGTCAACAACCAAAAGTTACTAAGACAGTTTCTATTATTGATATCTTAAAAGACATGAATAAAACCCTCAATGAAGGCAAAGAAGAGTTCTATAAACTTCCCGATACTCAGGAGTTAATTGCTCAGCAACTTTTTCTATACACAATGAACTTGCCACAAGGGATGGATATTAATGACCGTGTCACCTTAGAAAATGATGCTCTTCGCATAACTGCAATGTGGACCATTCACGATTCTGAAACAGCATTGTCACAAATTAAGGAGTATGAAAGAAAAGCTAAGGAAATGGGGTTAGATGCTCATGTTACGGGGAAAATGCCTTTGTACCAGAGTAACAATGAAAAAGTAGTGAGTTCATTTAAAGTTTCAATTTCATTGGCAATAATTTTGGTGGCAATTTTATTGATATTTGGTTTAGGTTCTATCCGCCTTGGTCTTTTATCAATGTTACCCAATACTTTACCGTTGATTGTTGGCGCAGGATTTGTACATATTTTTAATCAACCCTTAGATATTGGAACAGTCATTGTTGGCAGCATATGTTTGGGTATTGCTGTTGATGATACCATTCACTTTCTAGCTAATTTCAAAAAATACATTCATGATGGAAATAGTCCTATTGATTCTGTGGCAAAAGTTTATAGCACTACGGCTCCAGCATTAATTACGACGACGGTGGTAATTGTAGCTGCTTTTGGAACTTTTGCCTTGGCTTCATTTGTGCCCAATAAGAACTTTGGAATTTTTGTTTCAATAATATTAACTTTTGCTTTACTGATAGACTTAACTTTTTTACCTGCGTTATTAATGTCGTCAAAAGCTTACTCTCATAAAAAGTTAACAAAGTCCTAACTGAAACAATAATTTTAACTTTCTGGAGCCTATGCGGCGCACAACTCTATGAATTAACTTAACTTTATAAAATCTCCTTGGAAGAATAGTGAGTCATTGGAGGGGAATGTGAAACTAACTGCAACAGGTAGTGAAAGTATGCAAACAGAACAGCCATTATTAGCTTCTTACACAGATTATAGACAGTATTTAAAAGACTTTTATAATTTCAAAAAGCAAACGGCGAGTACACCCATTCGCTCATATTCTTATGCAACCTTTAGTGCTGCTGCTGATATTAAATCCCCTAATTATTTAAAACTTATAATTGATGGACAGAGAAATTTGTCTGATGGCATGATTAAAAAATTCGCTAAAGCTCTAAATTTATCTAAAACAGAAATCGAAGAATTTGCAGCTTTAGTCCACTATGGTCAGGCAAAAGACCCCTTGGAAAGAAATCGTTGTTTAAAAGTATTGGCTGACATACGTGTAAAACATCAAATGAAAAAGGGGCAAATTAAAGAAGAGATAATGAACCGTGTACCTAGTTGGGTGACATGGGTATTGTATTCTCTTGCCGATCAAGAAGGTGTAGATTTCAACTTAAATAGTTTGCGACAAATTTTACGAGGAAGAGTTACTCAAGATGAAATTCAGAAAGCTTTAGATGCTCTTATTGATAAGGGTGAGCTTAAACTTACTGAAAGTGGACAAATTGAAAAAGGCCGCAAGTTAATGGAAGGCTCTTCGGATATTCCTCCTGCTTTAGTTAGAAAGCTACAAGCAGAATTAATTTATTTAGGTATGGAATCATTGTTTCAAGATGAACCCACAGAAAGAGAATTTGGGGCGTTTACAATGGCTTTGACCAAAGAAGAATTTGAACAAGTCAAATTTGAAGTACGCCAACTGCGTAAACGTTTGTATACGGAGTTTTCGGTGAAACGTGAGCAGTCCAAAGGGGAGAGAGTTTATCAATTAAATTTTCAACTCTTTCCTGTATCTGAAAAGTCATTGAATAAAGGTCATTAAAAAACCGTATTTTAAGACTTTTATAAAAATTAAATTGAAATTGATAGATTTGAAGAAAATGTGGCGCGCGAGGCCTTAATGATGAGTGAGAAGGAACTGGCTGGCTCCTACATCTTTCTTCGAGGGGGGGAGGGGAGAAAGTGCCCATCACTAAAATCTCCTGTAGCGCACCTGTAACGTACTGCTTCTGCCAACGTACCACGTGAAACTATTGAGCAATTCTTAGACCATTTAATTAATGTTCTCAAAGCTTGTTAGATTTGAGTTAAGAAATTTGTAAAGAATCTTATAGCTCAAAATTGTCACCAGAGGGTCAATTAATGTAGGCTAATATTCATGCCACCTAAATTGCCAAGATCTCCGTTTAAATTTGCCCTATATTTTATTAAATTTTTTAAATGGCCTTTATTAGCTATGTTACTGTTCGAAGCGGGTCAAGCGGGGAGTCAGATTTTACTGCCATATGCTATTAAGGAAATTATTGATGTCGTAACAAAGTTACCTGCTCAAACGACGAAGGATCTTGTATTTTCAAGCTTAGAAGGACCCTTGTGGATTTTTGTAGGACTGAGCTTGGGGGTGTTGATTTTCAGTCGCGCCAGTGGAGCTTTGTTAATTTATGTTGGACCCGCTTTAAGGCGATTAAGTCGATTTAATTTATACAGTTATTTGCAGTATCACTCCCATCGTTTTTTTACGACAAATTTTTCAGGCTCATTATCTAATCGTATTAATGAAGTTTCTGTGGGAGTGAATCACTCCTTATGGACCGCTATGTTTGATTTTTGGCCGGTGATGATTACTTTTTCGGTTTCTTTAGTGTTGGTAGCAAAAACAAATTTACAATTGGCCTTTTACTTAGGTGGATGGGTCTTTTTATATGTCACTGTTTCTTTTGTTTTAGCGTCTCGTGCTCGCAAATACGCAAAGTCTTTTGCCGCGGCTCGCAGTAAAGTGAGTGGTAAGGTGGTTGATTCGGTAACTAATATTTTAAATACAAAAATGTTTTCGCGAAAAGAATTTGAACGTCAGTATTTGAAAGAATATTTAGATTTAGAAGTAAAAAAGGGTCGAGAAACTTTGTGGTTTATGGAAAAGATGCGCTGGTTTCAATTTGTTTCAGCTCTGATTTTACAAGTGGGTATTATGTATATGGCTGTCAATCATTGGCTGGCCGGTGCAATTACTATTGGTGAATTTACAATGGTAACAAGTTTGTCTCTTTTAATTATTAACGATGCGCGGGGTTTGAGTCGCCGCTTTTTAGAGTTTTTTGAATATATAGGTAACATTTCTGATGGTGTAGGAATCATGTTGGGGGAGCATGAAATTTTAGATGCTGTTGAAGCTGGCCCTCTACAAGTTAGAAAAGCAGAAATTGAATTTAGCCATGTGGGATTTAATTACACAGATGGTAAAGAAGTATTCAAAGATTTAAATTTAAAAATTGCCAGTAAAGAAAAGGTGGGTTTGGTGGGGTTTTCGGGTTCAGGGAAAACCACATTTGTGAATTTGTTAACTCGATTGTACGATATTCAAGCGGGCTATATTTTTATTGATAGTCAGGATATTGCCAAGGTGACTCAAGATTCTTTGCGCGGGCAGATTTCTATGATTCCACAAGATCCCATGTTGTTTCACCGCACACTTTTAGAAAATATTCGCTATGGAAAATTAGACGCAAAAGATGAAGAGGTTTTTGAGGCGGCGAAGCTGGCTCACGCTGATGAATTTATAAGGGAGTTGCCCGATGGTTATCAGTCTTTAGTGGGAGAAAGAGGGGTCAAACTTTCTGGTGGTCAAAGGCAGAGAATTGCCATTGCTCGTGCAATATTAAAAGATTCTCCTATTTTAATTTTAGATGAAGCGACTTCGAGTTTAGATTCAAAAACAGAAAAATTAATTCAAGCTGGTTTGGACAATTTAATGAAGGGGAAAACGGTGGTGGTGATTGCCCATCGTTTATCAACAATTAGTCATATGGATCGCATTGTGGTGTTTGATAAGGGAGAAATTGTTGAGCAAGGCTCACATGAAGAGTTGTTAAAAACAGAAGGACATTATTCGATGCTGTGGAAAATGCAAGCCGGTGGCTTTTTGCCTGAAGAGCCAGTTGCACCGTTGCCTTCAAAATTGGATCATTGACCCTAAGTCTAATTGGGATAGACTAATTGTAAGAGGGGAATTTGCAATGAAGTTTTTAAGCGTATTAGTTATTAGTTTTTTTTCTTTTTTCAGTTGGTCGGCTCAAAGAAATCTAATTGCCACGGGTCAGGGGATTGCCAGTCCAACTATTTCGAATAGTTTGATAATTTCTAATGGTTTTACAGCGGAAAATCCTACGGGCATGGCTTATCAAAATGGTGTTCGCATAACTGGGGAGTTTGATTCGACGGATAGTAATGGCGTCACTTCAGACAGTATGGGTGCTGAAGTTGGTATCGGTAATGGCGATATGGGGATGGCTCTGGGTTACTACCAAGTGAACGACTGTGATGCTTGTGAAGAGCAAATTTATGGTGGCTTTGGAATTTTATTGGGTGATTTTTTAGGCTTTGGCGTTTCTGGTGAAGAAGAACTGTACAACGCCGGAATTATTTTAAATCCCAAGGGCAAGTTTCGTTTTGGGGTAGTCGCTTCTTATTTTAATTTTGATGGTGATGATAACAATGTGATAACTTATGGAGCGGGGTTTTCTTATTACGGAAACAATTGGGCTTTTACTGTGGATGCTTCTAAAAGGGAGTTCGAGCAGGACACGCCGAGTTCTGATATTATAAAAGTGACTCCTGGGTTAAAGATGACAGTCGACTTTATTCATCTTTCTGTAAATTTGGACAATTACATAAACGAACCCGAAGGCACAAATGTAGATGACGATGTGTGGTTGGGTTTGGGTTTGGGTCACGGTGATCCCTTCAACGTGAATTTTTATTTAGATTATCAAGGTGATTGGACGCTGGTGGGGTCGGTATTTTTCTAAGTGCCATTGATTTGCAGAGTCTGGATAAAGTTAATTAATTCCAAGTTCTTGACAGTTGTGATAAAGTTATCAAGTTAATATTGTGAGATTTTTGTTCTTTGAAAATTTGGGGGCGACATGGCTTCGACGTGGGTTGTGAAGCTTAAGGAGCATGCCGGGGCGCACGAGGTCCTCGTTAAAAACGTGTAATTTGTAATTGGCAACGATTACGCTCTAGCTGCCTAATTAGTGTAGCTCGCCGACCTTATCAATGATGGCGGGGTAAGGAAGGTGTCACTTTAGTCATCTCGGTGAGTGTTGATCTCTTCAGGGCACTGACTTAAATAAAACTGAGGGGAGGGTTGTAAAAAGTTTGTTTGTGGACGCTTTACAACTTACTCAAAACACAAACTAAGCATGAAGCGCCTTAATGTGGATAGCTTGCGGACGCGGGTTCGATTCCCGCCGCCTCCACCATTGCATCGCGTTAATTCAATAAAATCATAGGTTTAGGGAACTGGACGGGGTCTAAAATGACCCCCCTGGACCCATGTTTCTCTTAGGCTCAGGGGCAACCCAGCCGATAAAGGAGATAACTATGGGCTATAGAATTAAGGCGTTGCCAAACAAAAAATCAGAACCCAACTACAAGATTCAGTATCGAACTTATGTAGGTGGACAACGTAAAGACACTGATATCAAAAGACGTAAATGGTACGAACATGGTTTCAATATCGATATGACTTTTGAAGAAGCCAAAGAACGCGCAAAGCAACTCAACGCCCAAGCAAAACTAAAACGAGAACAAGAAGCACGAGTCAAAATCGATAAACGGTTTGAGAAAGAGGACGACATTAAGTGTGCTTTCCTTCCTCCCATTCTGGTTGAGGAGTTTGAATCTAAAGTTCTATTCCGTGGAGTCTACGGAGACCCTGAAAGAATCAAGCGATCTAAAACAATGAGTCACTGGCGAGCGGCCAAGAGAGTGATTCGAGCCGTACAACTTGATCCTTCAAATTATGAAGACGAGTACATGGCTTTTTACGATTACTTTCAACAACACGAATGGTCCATCTCTTATGTAGAAAAAGTCTTAAAGCTTTTGAATAGGTGGGGATTCTACTGTTCCAAAAAACAAAACAAAGCCTTTCTTCCGATGCCTGCTCCACGAGGTAGAGATCGTCAAAGAATCGCTGATGCGTATTATGACTCAGAGAAAACTAAGAAAGAGTCGGCCCCGTTGTCCCCCGATCAATTGGAAAAGGCCAAGAGTTTATTCATGGAGGAAAACTACAATTGGCTATTGGTCTCCATTTGGTTCGGCCTTAGACCAATTGAGATCGACAATTTAAAATCACCACAGGGAAAACTATGGGATCTTGTAGAAGAGTCAGGATACATGGTCCTTAAAATCTACCAATCAAAACTCTCAAATTTAGATCGAGATAAAAGGTGGAAATACGTTCCTTGCCTTTTTCCTGAACAGGAAAATCTCATTGAATTAATTCAGGAAGGAAATTTTAAGAGACCCCTCTCAAAGACAATCAAAAAACATATTAACGAAGATACGACCTGCTATGGAGGTCGAAAAGGTTTTACAAACCTGATGCTTGATAGAGGAGTTCCTCTTGAGGCTGTATCTTCATATCTTGGTCACCAGTCCATTGATCGCACTTGGATTACTTACCGAGATAAAAATAAAGTATTGTTACCAATTGATGAAAAGAAAGTCGTTAAGCTTAAAAAAACAGGAAGCGATTAATTTCAGGATGTCTATGAGTCTATCAGTGAGGTGAAGATTAACAATCGTCGCCTCCGAATGGGTGCGAGGGCGAACTGTTCAAATTAATTAACTTAAATAGTGACCTGCAAGTAAAGTAGTTAGCTGCTCTCCACGCATTGATAGTTTCTCAATATTTTTGTCGTCCATTGCAAAGAAATTTGTTGGATATCCAATTATATCTTCTCGTCGTATCAAATCTTTTGGAATGGTTGGCAGACGTTCATCAACTTGACCAAGATAGGAAAGAACAAATCCTTGTATTTCACCACTATCTTTGAATTTATGAAGAATTTTAAAGTTCGAAGCTTGTATTCTCTTCATTAGCGACTCGAAACATCCACTAATTCTGGTATACATCAATTGAAAATTTGCACTATGGAATGTTGGGCCATGGTCTGCATCGCAAGCAACAATTAGATTAACTTTAGGTCCTGCGTATCCAAACTCTGGAGAGCGATCAGGAAACAAGGGTGTTATTCCTAGATTTTCATATATTCCGCCATCGGTTAATGTTACTCGTTTCACATTTTTCTTCCCATTCTTCTGAAAATCAAACTGTCTGTTAATCGCTGGTAATAACAATGGGTAAGCCGCGGATGCTGCCACAGCGGTGCCAATAGAAATTTGAGAAGGGTCAACTGTTCCAAAAATCCAGTTGCTCACCATATTGTTTCCAAAACGAAAAGCGGTTTTTGTCCCCAGTTCACATGAGTTAATCACAATGCTTGTTCCACCACGGGTTTTTGAGTTGAGCTTTTTTCCTTTAAAAAGAACTTTGTTGAAAACGGATTCCATCGAGTTTGTTCGATTAAAGGGTCTGGGTGCCATTAATAGTCTTTGAGTTTTTGATCCAAGGCCAATGATAGACATTATTGAGTAAAGAACCCATGAACATAGGACGACAAGGAAGTTGATTATGTTCAAAAAAATTTTTCCTTTAAAGACCCAGTCAAAGAATGCACGCTTTGCAAACCCTTTCTTAAGCTCATTACGAACATCTTCCTCGAATTGCTCAAAGCTACCTTCGCCGTAGGCGTACATTGCACCAAGAACTGATCCCCCGGACACAGTTGATATTAATTCAACTTTATCTAAAAGATCTAGTTTATGGAGCGCCCTCAAGCATCCCAAGTGATAAGCCATTGCTCGCGATCCACCACCTGACAAAGCTAAGCCAATCTTAAGGTCGGATTTATTGATCAACACCACTCCCTATATTAATCGTATATTCAGATTCTGCCATAATGAGCATAATTGATGGCAGCCCATCTCTTTGCATGACTGCTGCCAGTTTGGAAATTGCGACAATATCAGTTGAACTCGTCCGTGCCGTTGAGCCTTGTGGATGAGAGTGCCATTCGCCTACATATCTAAGTCGCCCCATAGTTTTTGTTTCTATTTCCTCGAATGCTTCACTGACACCCTCTTTTCCTCTAATGAAAGACGCGGGAGATTCTATGCTGTCAACTGGAGAAGAAAGGATATCGCAAATATAAATCTGCATATTTTTGGTATCGAAGGCACCAACTAAGAGACCACCTGTTTCCGAAGGGAGTTTTATTCTCCTCTCCTCTCTAATCTGATCCAACACTCTCGCACTAATTTTGATGGTCCATGGTCCCAGCTGTCTTTCGTCAAACTCGATTAGGCTGAGGTCAACTCTCTTTATTTCGTCCTGTTCAGATAGTCTCCAGACTGAAATCATTGCTTTGTTCAAATCGATTACTCTATCAATCTGAGAGGATGCAATACCAGCTAATGTTGAAATATTGCTTGTCTTTAACTTTGTCGTTACATCTCTACATGTGCCTGCATAGCGGATAGGTAGGTTATTCGCACTTAGTAGGCCATCTAACTCCTGATTGTGAAGTAAATTATAGTAAAAAGCTATTTCTAAGCAATCGACCTTGCATTTCTTTTCTCGGTCCTCTTTTAACAAAACGAGATCAGTGCCAGAGGGAGATAAAAATGAAGAAATAATTGGAGAAGTATCTTTTCGATTTGCTAAAAATCTTGGAACTGATTCAGAGGCCGATAAGTCTAATATTGTGTGGGCCTTTGAAAGTTCACTTTCAATTTCAGTTTTACTTCGAACGGGATTCAATACACTATCGTAGTAAGAACGAATATTTAAATTGTCTGAATGAATATTTTGAGCTGAACTGGCTAAAGCTGTTGTCTTACCAAATCCAACGGCAGCACCCATCAGAGTATGACGGGCAAGATTATGAGGAAGAAGCATATCTGAATCGATAAGACCAAAACTTTCGTAACCCATTCGGACTAAGTCATCGAACACTTTTGATCCCATTGCTCCAAGACCAATTATAAATATTCGATCTTCATTTTTATTGAGCTTCCCGTTACATCGAGCAGCTTCAATGGGGTCGAATTCATAGGAAATATTTAGAAGCTCGATAGGAATGTCCTGTCCTACCTTGGATTGATCTATGTTAAGCAATACACCGATGTTATTATTTTGAACTTGCCAAACGCCAGTTTTCTCTCCCAATTCAACCAGAGACCCACCAAGGAGAAAGGCCCATCGGTAAATTGCCTCAACTTCGCCTTGGTCCGTTCTTCGCAATGGAATAGTTACGAAAATAACTAACCTAGAGTTTTTGTCACTGCTTAGAATTCCAGAGCTTTGCCATTTTTTTAGCTGACTTCGAACAAATTCTAAAGCAGACACTCCAGAAATTTCTAACAAGGAATTTAACTCTGCCAAATTTGCCGGTTTTCTATGAAGTATTCCATGAGTAACTGGAGGCAAATTTAAACAGGCAGCAAAACCCGGAAAGTGTTTGTAATCAAACCATTCCAGAATTTTTTGATCTTTAACTGCTTTAAATGTAAACTTGTTTTCAAAATGAACTCCACCGATATGTAGAGGAGGAAGATCCTCAGATTGAGACTCAATAATTGCTTTATTTACTACTATGCGAGCAGCAGTTGTTGGCAAAAAGGGCTCCAGTGGTTGATCTGGAGCATGTAGTTCATTGGTTGACGTTTTGTTTAGCCAATACTGGAGACGGTCTATAAAACTTGCGGGCGTCCAAGTTAAATTTACCTCGTCCCATTCTTCGGCATATAGACAAATACTCTTTGGTGTTTCTTCAGTTCGCAAATTTGTATGAGGGACCTTCGGAAAATCTTTCCGCAAAGCAAGTATCTCCGGGTACCATGAGTCAACCTCATAAAACATTGCAGAGATTCGTTCAATTTCTCTAACATCATTCTGCTTTCTTTGAGGGACTTCGACTCCAATATCAAATGTTATAGCCTCAAATTTAAGACCGTCAGTATTTCCTGAGGTAGTCGCGACCAAAGATAAATAAGTATTATTCTTTAAAATATAACTGAAAAGGGCTTTAGCCTTAGTTATCGTCAAGCTTTTAGAGTCTAAGGTTGATCCGGGCAATTCGCAAAATTCAGTTTCACTCATTCATCCCACTTTCGGCGATGATTGGCTAATTACCACTGCAGTGCCACCAGTGATCTTTTTCTTTAAAGTCGGCCCATATTTCCCAATTTCAAAAATCATTGGCTCTGGGTGGAGACCATTTGGATGTTCCATAGTTACTTTAAAGGACCCATTTTTCTCAGATGCCTTTTTCTTGTAGTAATTTGCAGCTTGGCGATGGGGTGGTTGATCGCACTCATCATCATCTGGAATTGGCTTACTTGGTGATACAAAATAACAACCATTATTCGTATTACTAAAAAGCCAATCTATTTCCTCGGACGGCTCAGTGATATCAGTCCCTTTCTCCGAAGAAAGAGATAAATAAGAGCAGTGGTGTGATAGTTTAAAAATATCCCATTCCAGGCGCTCATCTCGACCGTGATACTTTGTAATTTGAATGATTTCTTGCAGAACTTCATGGGTAGTATCTGCACCTAAAATTGCTTTGGTTAATTCGCCCTCAACCGAAAATACAGCCTGAAGAAATAGTGAACCGTCATTCCTGCTTTGAAGTGTATCTCCATCTCTATGGGCAAAAGGAGAGTGGACAAAAAATTCTACTCCATCCACATCAAGCGACATTCCAGGCGCAACATTTCCAGCGTCTGTAATTAGATGTTTTCTCGAATCAGGACTCAATCCATTGTCGGTGAACCATCCGTCGAGAAGGTGTGGACTGGAGAAAACTCGAACCCCAGATCCATTTTTTAGACGATACCTTGCTTCTTGTCGAATTACTTGATCGTCGCCCTTTAAACCAGGCTCTAAAATCATCGCAGCAGGAACCCAAAGCTCATTTATCTTAACACGGCCATCTCCCTGGTACTTTTCAGCAAAATCAAATTCAAAAAAATCTGCTGCACCTCTTGTATGATCCTCATCAGCATGCGTGAAAGCCACTATATCGAATTGGAGATTTTTTGAATCCAATTGAGACCTAAGCTCAGACGCTAGATCAATTTTTTTGTCATCATCATTTTCCCCATTTTTACTGTGAGCATAATCGACAAGTACTCTTTTGCCATTTTCCAATTCGATGAGTGTTGTATCGGCATTGCCTAAAGGGTAAAAAGTTATCCGTATCAATGAAATCCCCCTCAAAAAAATTGGCTCATCATATACGATTTACGACTACTCATCAAAGCTTTGGAGAGTTATTTACTGCGAAAATATTGATAATGACACCAGTCCCAGCAATACAATGTTTTCCTCCATGTCTTTTGAGTAATTCGGACTAACCGTCAGTCAGTTGAGGTTGGAGATCAGTTAACTACTTAAAATCTCTTCCTAAAATAAAACTCTCATATTTCTGGAGTGTCGGCCTTCACACCTTTCTGGTAGTGGTTTTAAAGCGAGGTGCTCTTAAGGCCAAAGCTAAGAGCACCTCGCTAGATGAGACCTAGGGGAAAGCTGATATTTATTCTTCCTTCATTCCATCGATATGACCATATTGCCTATTCCAAGCTTCAGTCTTCATTAATTGCTCAGCTTCCTTTCGCATTTCTTCGGGATTCTTGGGGAACTGAACATAGATAGACCGATTGCTTCCATCCTGCCGAAATTTTAGAATTTCTGGGAATTTCTTTGCCAGATCTTCAATTTTTCTTCTTCCTGGTGCTCTGAAGTTACCTTTAAAGTGCCTTTTAATAGCATTTTTTATTTCATTGATAGAGTAAGTTCGTCCTTGATGGTCTGGTGCCCATTCATTGAGGATGTAATCTTCCCACTCGAAAATGCTTTCCATCATTACCTCGTTGTATCGCTCTGAATTATGGAATGGCGTTTTTAGGTCAAACTTTATTTCGTGATTTAATAGATATTGACCAAGTAAGGAAATATTTTGAGGGTTAAGAATTTCGGTATCGATTCTAGGCTCAAGAGGAGTATTCGTAATTTTGACATTAGTCAGTTCAATCACTGAGTATCTTCGATTACCAGCTTCTATTCTAACAGCGTCCCAACTATTTGAACTTAAATAGATACTAGCATAGTTTTTGATGAATCGGGGGTCTTTGCCTTTCTGCTCAAGCTCAATTTGAGGATTAACAAGATCTTTGATTCGATCGTGGGCAGCTTTGTTATGTTTGATATCAAGTTCATCAATATAAACCAGCCGCTTACCTTCAATATGTCCATTAAATTTTGTTTTAAGAACAGTGTCTCGGCATTTAATGTAGTTGGTATCCCCAACCAATGCTTGCATAATTTCACCCAATATTCCTTTGCCGATCCCTTGCTCTCCAATTGTCGTTAGAATAGTGAGATTCCGACCTGTAACCATTTTGGCTAACCAATCTACTAAAAAATCAAAAGAGCTTTGGTCTCCGTTGGTGAGGTGATTGAAGAAGTCTATGTATATCTGAGGGAGTTGGATGCTTTTGTCTCTGTCAGCATTACCCCAATATATATCTTTGTACCAAGTGGGTGGCTGATATTTGTTAAAGCACGGAGTACCATTTTCATCTACATAAATGGACTTCGCTTCTTCCGGGTTGTAAGTAATCATTGCGTTCACATACTTTCCTGAGCGCCTCATATATTCCATATCTTCTTTTGAAATTGTATCGAAGACGGTACCCATATTGATTGATAACCGGGTGTTAGAGTTATCATTGATGAGAAAGGTTTCTCTCTGATCTTCTATATTCCTAATAATTGTCCCCGCTATAATTTGATCACGGAGACGGTTCAAGTACTGATTTCCGGGTCGAGAAACAGGGAGGTTTTTAAAGGCGCTCTTTATTGTTTGCTCTGCTTCCTGTATGGGGAAATCAGTGGAGATTATTTTTGACGCCAGCTTTTCTAAGCACCACGACTCATCAAATCCGTGAGCCTGTGCATCTTTTGCTGCTTTGAAGAGCGCATCATTCCTCTTGCCTTTTGGTGCTCCCATGGCCATTAAGATCAGCGTTGATTTGCTAAGGCCAGATTCATTTGTTTGCATATTTGCCTTTTGTGCCACCGTGTTGTTGGGTGACTTGTGTGCCGGTTGCGAAACTTTAACCAGTTGACCGTTGTCTCTGGAGTGAGACACAAAAATAGAACTATAATAGAATCTCGCTGTGTCTTTGCAGGATTGATCGCACTCGGGAAATAATTCACTAACCTTTTTCCAGGTGGCTTTATATTCTTCTGGGTCAGTGATCGTTTTTTCTAGAAACAGAATGACTCTAAAGCGATCACAACATTTCCCATTTTTATCCTGTTGATGACTTCTAGTAGGAGCAATTATAAAGCTGTGATTTATAAGCCTTACTGCTGCTTGCTTCAATGAAACTCCGTCATCTACATCTAAAACGATAAGATCAGTGGATAAAAAATTCTCACCCTTTCTGTAATTGTCTTTAAATACAATTGGTGACCAGTCACTAGTTGTAATAAGTTTTTGAAGATCACTAAATGTAACATCCTTTGTTTGGCAATTTACATTTGAATTACATATACTTACTTTATACATAACTTTTCTCCTTGGTTAAGAAACCCAGTTAACCCACTTTTGATCAACTAGTTGGAGGTGGAGTCGTAGTTTGATGAGAATGCAAGATGGAGTGGGTTAACTGGGGTAAATGGGTTAAATTTTTATTTCTTTAATTTGATTGAGTATTGCTACAGATATTTTCTGATATTTTTTTAACAAATATTCATAGTGAGTTTTTGCTTCAAAATAATCTGTAAAAAACATCCTTTTGCTTAAGTTGAAATCTAGCTCAACTATATCTGTGGGATCGTCCGAAATTAATTCGATCGATACCTCATATGATGAAATGTGGTTTTCCGAGGGTTTGGTTTCATAAAGTGAAACTCTTAATCCAGGGAATGGCAGTTGAGTCGAAACTGTTTTAAGATTGCTCATTATTTACCTCCTTTCCGTTTATCAAGTTTTCGATTTGAATGATTGTTGAGGCGCCAGCCACTACATTTTCGAACAGGGCACTTTGTTAGTTTGCCTCCACGAGCAAAGAACTCATCTAGAGACTCGATTTTTGGTTGCTTCATATAGACTCCTTTTTTTTTTGAGAGAATTAAGACACCTCCCTCGTTGGTGTGATTTTTTTGGGATTAAAAAATCACCCTTTACTCGAATTGGTTGAAGTCAGGTTGAAGTTGATGAGGTCGTATAGGTGCTATTTGAAGCGAAGCAGTGTCTCAAATTGAGAAAGTAGATAATGCTGAAGTCATCATAATGATTATTTTGATAACTTCAGCGACGGTCGCTTTCGCGCAACCTGATGATGTGAGCGATTAGAAACCTTATTACGGATTGAGCTACTTCAATATCTTCGAAATATACTGGCAGAATATTTGGCTTGGAGTCTGGGCATTTCAATGTTTCAGGATATTCAATGGCAATTCTATAAGCCATCCTATAATTAGATTCGTACAGAACCAGAGATATGAACCAAGGGTCTCCGATTTGCACTATGTCTTTAATCTCAGCAGCCTTGCACTTGTGAGCCAAGTTAACCCCCTTTTTTACAGGACTTGGAAAGCAACTCTGCAATGAATTCCTGTTTGTCCTCGTTCCTGTCCCTATAGATCATTAGGGTGGATACATTTGCATGCCTTGAGTGGTCTAAGACTTCTTCCAGTGGTAAACCTACTGCCTGAGCCAACTTACAGGCTTCGGTGATACTTAAGTGTCTGATTCCATGAGGACGAGTGATAATCCCGACCTTCTCTCCTATTGATCTGACTATCCTATATATTCCAGTTCTTGTTATTCGTTTTGGTTCACAAGAATTTGTTAGTGAATGGAACAATGCCTCAGTGACACTGCTTTGTAAGCGTAGCCAGTTGTCGATTGCAGAACACGTCGCTTCGGGCAGATGTAAAGTGACCTTATCTTTCTTTCCTTTTCCTAAGACTTTGAGAGTTTTCTCTGAACGAGAATAGTCCCCTATATCCAGGTTAACGACCTCGCTGACCCTCAAGCCAAGATCATAAAGGAGTCTAAGCATTGCATAGTCTCGTACAGATTTAGAATCATCTCCCGAAACAACGTTGAGCATCTTTTCAAAGTTGGATTTGCCAGGGCCCTTTGTATCCTTATATGGCTTGACCTTATCGTTCTGAATCTCTATAGACCAAGTAATCAAACCAAAAAGGCGAGCAAGTTTAACAAGGGATCGAATAGCTGCAATCTTCCGACTTATTGTTGATGGTTTCCTGCCTAGTGCATCCAAATGATTTTTGAATGATAAAACCAATAAATTGGCACTACCTCCGTCCAGCGTGAACATGGCGCACGGAATATCCTCTATATGATCCAATTTTAAAAACTCACGGAACAGCTCAAGATCATCACGGTATGCTTGAATGGTATTTGGACTTTTTCCTGCAAAGAAATTCTCCATTAGAGATTTATATGTTTCCTCCTGACTTATAGTTGTAAGCTTATTTATTTTACTTAATGGCTTCATTTATCCCGCCTTTCTATTTTCTTCGATTGACTTTAATGGCCACAATGTACCATTCCAGCTATGAGACGGAACAATGTCTTTCCCATAGAGTTTCTTGGTCTCATGTTTTAGTTCTCGCGCGAATTTCTGAAACGAGATGGGATATGTAATCGACTGCCATTCTCTCCATTGCTTGAACTGTTCAAATAAATCTGAGGTGCGGAGATTAGAGCTTGAAGTCTCATCTAAAATGTAGGCCATTCGCAACCATTCCTCTATTACAGTCGTTGTCCTAATCTCTTCCTCTTGGATCGCAGTCACTTTTTCTAAATAAGGAATAGTAGGAGCTTGCGCATTTTCATCTACTGATTGCCAAAGTCTCAGATAATCGAGGGTGTTGATTGTATTCCAGTCAATTTTATCTTTTGTGGTGATTTGCCAAAATCTTCTCGCTGAAGTTGGATCGCTGATACGATCTCTTACATGGGAGTTGCTGCAACCAATAAACGAAGCATTTTGCCGACCATAAAAATATCCTTCTGTTCTCATTACTCGATACTCCATAGTCTCAGCCGTTATAATCTGCTTGATACGGTTGATATCTGTGGATTCTGCTCCATCTAATTCATCAAAAAATACCACGAAGTTTCTTGTGAATTGCTTTTTTGAAAACTGATCGGAAAGGATGCTCATATCAACGGAAAGAGTGAGGTCATATAGTGGTTGAAGGAGAGACCGAATAGCCACTGACTTTCCAGCACCACTTTTACCAAATAAAACGGGCATGATATGGTGATCTACTCCCAATCCAAAAAGCTTACGCTTAACTTGCCATATCCAGTGGCGCAAAACGATGGAATCAAGTTCAGTCCTGTTGTCTGACACTGCTTCCGTAAAAGTATTTACAAGATCAGATTTAGACTCGCAGTATCGAGTTCTTTCCCTAAATGTATTTAAAACCTTTTTAGCTTCATCTTTTTTCCAACAAGCCAAGAGGTCTCTAAAGTAACTTTTGTATTGAAGCCCACCATTATTGAGTGCATAGACTCTGAGCTGAGAGATCACATGGCTGAACTCCACAGGACCACTATCTCCTATTAGGGAGTCGGATTTATAGTCATAACTATAGCCATGTGCTGCTAAGAATTTCTTTAAAAAGGATGAACAATCATCATTCACTTTCATCACTCCTTTCACTTCTCTAAAATCCTGATTTCGCCCTGATCTATGAAAAACACATAAAAGACTGGTTCATTCGCTATGTACCAGGCTCTGTTTCTATATTCGCATTCAAAACTCGATAGCATTGTGCCCACCTTCGCTAGCCCATTGCCAGTTGCAATTCCATACAACTTAATCTCTGAGTTTCCCAGATCGGTTGGACGAGTAATTCTGCGTCTGTTCGTTGATAGGAGACATAAATATTTTTTTGTGGATCGCATTTGCAGTGCCGACATCTGACTCTCCTTTTCATACTTCGCATTCGTTTCTGTTCACCTAAGACATACCTGGTCTTCACCTAAGACCATCTCCGGCAGCACCCATCACTCACTTGATACATACCTACAAATAGATCGGTCTTACTGAGTAGATTGTCTCTAGGTTCAATACATTGAGTTTGAGGTGTAAAGGCTGTGCAAAACCATTGCTATTGGCGCCTTCTCTGAGAAAGAGAGGCGGAAGACAGAATTTCTGTGCTTCCGCCCCTGAAACGCCCCTCATTTAAAACTCTTATCACCGTTTAAGCGATCATCACGTCTAAACCAGTTCTGAACCATACCCCTGACGTACTTTCTAAGCTTTGCGGGGTCAGCAAGTTTCCGCTGGTTACCTTCAGTGTCCTTTAATCGACACCGCTTGCTAGAGAGATCGTCACAGACTAGATCATGGACTCTCTCTAGTTGCTCCTTGGTAAGGATATTTTTTATCATGGGCTTCTCATCTAGCTTGAGTTTATCTTGATCTACGATCTTGCAGACAGCTAGGTAAACAGATTCTTTTTGACTGAGCTGTTTAGGGCCATCAATCTTTTTCTGTTCTTTAGCTATTTGCTTCGGCAGTTGAGCGGGCTCCTTTTGTTGCCCAGCAGACATTTGTGATTGTGCGACTTTTTCAGTCGCTTCTTCTTTTTTGCTTTCGTTTTTCTTGAACATTGTTCACCTCCTAACTAGGAGACGAGTCTGTTATCTCAAGACACTGCTACGCCTGACAGAAACGAGCGAAAATAGGGCCCGCTATCCTAGGGTCCCTTGAACCTTACTTTTTCAAGTTCAGGACCGGCACCTGATAAGCTCTGAGACAAACCCTATATATGTGCGAATGTACCGGTACCTCTTTTTGATTTTTATATACTATTCTTTTTGATGATTTGCTGCTTCTCCTTCGTGTAGGTAATCTGTGATTCAAGAAGCCACATAAGAAATTCTGGGCTTAACCTTTGCACATTGGCACTAAATGTTGATGCGATCACTTTCTCATCGGTTATAGCAAGCCTGAATGGAAGATCGGAGATCAGATTTTCCCGCAAAACCATCTTTATAGACGCTTCTGAATAGCTGCAAATTTCTGACCTAAGGTGAATAAAAATCTCACCATCCTCATCTTCGTAAAACCAAAATAAGAAAGTAATGTCTTGGTTAAATAGACCCCAACCAAAAATACGTATTTGCTCATCTTCGTGAGTCCTTACCTCATAGCTGTTACGACTTAAAATTGCAAAACGTTCCATAGCTTTATAAATCTCAGGAAATCTTACCTTGACCTTACTAACAAAGCTGCCATCGATATCGGATTCAATTGACTGGATGTTGTGACCATAACGTCTTTCAATGTACTGTTTAAGTTGACTGCAATAAGTAAGGTGTTTTTCGAGAACCCAAGAAAGGTATTCAGGACTAATTTCATCAATTTTTGTCCAGTACAAAGTCACGATTTGCTTTTGCTCATCAATAGATGACCTAAAAGGAAGGGCTAACTTAAGATTTTCCCATATAATCTGATCTAACTCCTGCCCACTAAAAGAACAAAGATCGGTACTCACCTTAATGAAGCCTTCATTTTTATGTCTATAGAGACAGATGTACTGAGTAAGGCCACTCTCATCTTGAATTCCCCATCCTAAGGAATCATGGTCAGCATCTTCAGTGACTATTTTATAATTGATGCTTTTTGAAGCAACGTAACGATCGATAGTACCTACCACTCCAGGATAGAAATCTCTAACTTTTTTAACCGTATTCATTCAACCCATTTCGAATCTGTCAGATCAAAACAGATTCGACGGGCGAACAGTTGCGCACTTTGGATGATAAATCAGTTTGATGGATGATGATTCAGATTTCAGTCAACTACAGAAGAAGTGTAATAAACAATATTAGCATGGAAAGAATAATGTTCGGGATCAATTTAGAAAAGCTAATTAAGGAGAAGGGCTGGTCAATTCGACAGTTCGCAAAAAGGATAGGGGTAAGTCCTAAAACTTGCCAAGAGTGGTGCGGAAAAGAAGGACGATTTCCCAATTCGCCAGACATCCTAAAAGACATTGCTGACGTTTTTGAGGTCTCGATCCACGAGCTCCTTTTTGGTGAACCCGATCCGCGGGAAATGATAGGCGCAATTCTTGACAAAACTGAAATTCACACAGGCCTATACGAAATCACTATCAAAAAGGTGAAGGAGAAAAAGAGGGGGCTTAAATGAAATGGTACGTATGGGCAATCACGCTTCTAGTTACTGCAGGCTGTACCAGCAAGCAAGATGAATCAATTCTGTTGGATCGAGTATATGGCG
The DNA here is from genome assembly GCA_020435005.1 of Bdellovibrionales bacterium. Taxonomy (GTDB): domain Bacteria; phylum Bdellovibrionota; class Bdellovibrionia; order Bdellovibrionales; family UBA1609; genus JACKAN01. The sequence continues at coordinate 1,271 of JAGRAE010000030.1, read as the reverse complement.
GCTGCCTTGGAATGGCCAATAACATGATGGGGGATCGGAAGGGAAAGGCAGACACTCTTAAGAAAATAAATTCTCAAGCTTACCAAGCTGTTAAAGACAAGTGGGTTTTTAACAAGGAAGCCAATGTCGCTTTTGAAAAATCATTTGCTAGATCAGTTGAAATTGAAAAGATTGCGGATCCAGAAAGACGAATAATAGAAAATAAGAAAAATGGTTTGGAGTTTGCTAAAGCTTTAGAAAAACATGCATCTGAGTTTTGGTCGGATTGCACAGGCACCATAAAGCCTGTTGTGAAGAAATGTTTAGAACTGACTGATTATGATCCTGAAAAACCAAGTTTTTCTGACTGCGTTGATAACTCCCTAAAAGGAGTTGGCTTAGAGAGCCTAATAACTAGGCACAACAAATTTACGGAATCCTATAAGAACGCAATTCGGATTATGCAGTCAGGTCCACCTGCAGGAGATGAAGAATGAAGTCCATACTTTTGGCCATAGGATTGATTTTTTCAATCAACGCATTCTCTTCAGATTTTGTTTTTGAACAGGAGAAGGATTTATTGCCCGAGCAGAATAGGCGGCTAAAAAAAATGGCTAATTTCTTGAAAAGCAAGAAATTCTGCGGATTGGCTTCAATTCAAGTCCCAACAAACCCAACAAGTGAGCACGTTTTCAACCTCCAAGGTGGATATAACAAAGTCACCTGTTTGGGCAACATGACTAAGGATGAAGGCACAATCAATGAGACGTCAGGATGTGCCTTAATAAAATATGACCTTTCAAAAAATGAATTTGGGACTCTTTTGATGATCGCAGACGTAGACTGCTCCAAAGGAGGGTTCGAGAAGATTCAAAAGCTGAAGGCATCCTGCACCAATGGATTAGGAAGAGACTCTTTGAAGGACTGTTTATTCAATACACCCGCAGATCATTGGCGGCCTATTCTACTTTTTGCAATCAATACAGAGTTAACAAACTGGTTTCGTAAGAATAGCGGTTCATTCAAAAAAGAAGATCCAAAGCCAATTAAGAAAGAATTATCCATGCATGAGCAAGCTGATCTAAATGATGCTCAAAGAAATGTTTGTGTGGGCTGGCTGGTTGAGCAAAAATTTTCTTCTGATTCTTGGCAATATAAATCTAGCGGTCTCAAAGGATACCTCAAGGAATTCAAAGAGAAATATGGCAAAGGTGATATAAAAAATATAGTGGAAACCGTTTGCAAGCCTGTGGTTAAAAAACAGGTTTGTGGGTCGTATCCAGATGGGCCAG
>JAGRAE010000309.1 GCA_020435005.1 Bdellovibrionales bacterium | reverse complement strand
CAACCTATTGATTTAAATGGGTTTTAGTTTCTTTAAAAATTAAGACATCTCAGCATTTATTTTGTACATTGACAGTTCGAAACTCATTGAATTAGGGTTTGCTTCACTTATGAAGCAGTTATCTTTAAATTTAAAAACTAAATCTTCTGGAGTAATCGCAGATACTGAAGGGTTAAATTCTGAACCTCATGTGTTTTCTGTATCAGAGCTTAATGGTTCATTAAAATCTGCTATTGAAGAACAATATGGTTTGGTGTGGTTACAAGGTGAAATTTCAAATTTTAAAGCCCACACATCTGGACATTTTTATTTTAGTTTAAAAGATAAAAACTCTCAGATTAGTGCAGTCATGTTTAAGGGCTTTAATAGATTGTTAAAGTTTTCACCTACTGATGGCATGGAAGTTTTAGTCAGAGGTAAGGTCACTGTTTATGAACCTAGAGGAAGTTACCAAGTTTTCTGTGAGTTTATGGAGCCTCTTGGAGCTGGAGCCTTACAAATTGCCTATGAACAACTTAAAGCAAAATTACAGAATGAAGGTTTGTTTGATCTTGATAAAAAAAGACCATTGCCTAAATTTCCCCAAAAAATTGCAATTATAACGGCTCCAACG
>JAGRAE010000308.1 GCA_020435005.1 Bdellovibrionales bacterium | reverse complement strand
GAAATCCTGTTGAAGCAGGAATTTGCAATTTCGTTGAGGAATATGAATACAGTACAATTAATGGCTTACTTGGATTGTCAAGGTTAACGATAGAAGCCCATGACTATGATACAATTGAAAATACCGAAACAGCACTAATTTGGCTAAATCGTAGCGCCAACCAAGATTATTGTGAATACATACGTAAAGGATTGAGAAGAAAAGTTTTTAAACTTCCAAAGGTGAATCGCGCTGACAACCCCTTAGAAAAAGAGCTCCTATAATTTATTCACAAATTTACGCACCAGTTCGCAAAAAAAGATGCTGGAACCTTTTGGGAATTTTTTTAGTTGCCGGGGCCGATGCAGTACCAGTGGCGGGTTGTATTACATGTTGCAAATCCTAAATCTATCCAATCAAAATTAACAGCATCTGTACTTCCATAAGAACCTGCAGATCCAGTACTTGACCAATCACTACAACTATCAAAACTATAATTTCCAAAGCCGCCAGAACCTGTAAATACGGTTAATCCAGCTGCACTCATCCCATCGGCAAATTCATTTACAGGACTTTCTAAATTGCTTCCCGACCAAAAATCTGTATTTTCCACAATGGTACCGCTCGGTTTTTTTACA
>JAGRAE010000307.1 GCA_020435005.1 Bdellovibrionales bacterium | reverse complement strand
AAACCGAGATACAGTAGATAGATGCCGCCTAGTACTTTCACCACTGTAAACCAAAAAGCCGATGCAGAAAGAATTGAGCCCAACCCTATAAGAGAGAAAAACAATGCAGTTGTATCTCCCAGCACAACTGCAACGATTAGAGCTATGTTTGCTCCTTTTCCATGAGCCATTGAATAGCTGATAACCGTGAGAATCGTTGGCCCTGGAATCATAAGAAGAAACGTCGATGCAACAACGAATGCGAACCAATTTTCGATTGGCATGTTTATTCCTTTACACGGCTAACGTTTTGCTAACCGGCGCGGAGCAGCACAGCTGCGAAGCGTCCGAGTGAGCGATAGCGAACGATGTTTAGCAACTTGTTAGCCTTACGCCATAAAGCGATAAAGACCACCTCTACCCCGCGCACCACAGTTCTTGAAAACAACCCAACCATGCAGGACAGATCTTTGCTACGAAGTGCCAAACGACCTAAACAGCCTGCCAGCGGAAACCGTTGTTGAATACGACTGGACCGATTGCGTTGGACACCATTATGCCTGCGGAATGATGAACTTTTTGCCATCCGATTTAGTTCCCCGATGAACATATTCTCAGGCCCTTGTTGGTGTTTACAACCTT
>JAGRAE010000306.1 GCA_020435005.1 Bdellovibrionales bacterium | reverse complement strand
GCTATGTCTCGGGCAATAGTTTGCCACTCATCATTAGAAATAATGTCATACTTGTTGCTTACGCCCTCTTGCGTATTAAGCCTTTGACAGGCCTCTAAGGCTCCCTGGCCTGTGGCTGCACCATTTTCACCGCGTTTCATGCGCACCCATGGGCGTCCACTTATTTCACTCACGGCTTTATATTTAATTAACTCTGTAGGCGTTTCATAATCGGTATCGAAGTTATAGGTATTAGAAGAGTTTCCATCGGCCACGATGCTGGCATCACTAAAATCACCATCACCATTAGTGTCATATAAGAGCTTGGCTTCATATTTCATCACACAAAAATCACTGGTGCCATAAAAAGCATTACCTGTAACAGGAATATACCCTGTGGGGCAAGATATCGAATTCGATACCGTCACCGTAGCAGAAGCACTCGACGCAGAGTTTTGATTGCTGACGAGATCTTGAGAAACATTGGCATTGATAGTGATGCCCAATGTACCATTTCCCACACAATTACTTAAAGTCACTGTGGGAGTCGTCGTCATCCCATCAGTCACCACAGGAGTATCACAGCCCCCTCCACCGCCATCATTCACGGTGATATCACCAGCTGTAAGACTTATTGTATCA
>JAGRAE010000305.1 GCA_020435005.1 Bdellovibrionales bacterium | reverse complement strand
CAGCAATTTGAATATGGCCACCAGGGATTTTCCACCATCGAGCTGTTCCATGTTCTCCGTTGGCCACTCGTCTCATAGCTTCTTTGACAACTTTAAAATATTTTTTTTCTATAAATGTATCTTCAGGATTTTCTGGTGTTTGACTGATATCTCTAACTATATGAGGTGAGAACTCTTGGAGAACTTGACCACTATAATTAATAATCTTTTTAACCAAAAATGGTTTCACAACTTTTCCTTCTAACCCTATGGCATTGTAAGCAATGGCCATCTGCAAGGCTGTTGTTAAGACAAAACCTTGTCCGATGGCATTACTTAGATTTTCTCCTGGTTGCCACTCTTCTCCAAAAGCTTTTAGCTTCCAAGCTCGGGAGGGCATGAGGCCTGGGACTTCATTGGATAACTTAATGTGAGTGAGTTGTCCTAGGCCAAATAGAGAGGCATAGCTATGTATTTTATCTATTCCTAAAGCGATTCCCATTTTATAAAAAAAGATATTACTAGAACGTTCAATAGCATCATATACAGTGATATGACCATGCCCTCTTCTGAGATGATCATGGTAAATACGCCGTCCAAATTTGAGAGACCCTGGAGCATAAATAACTGTTGAGGGTGTAATC
>JAGRAE010000304.1 GCA_020435005.1 Bdellovibrionales bacterium | reverse complement strand
GGCTCTCCAGGTCTTCAATCCGTTCTCTTAAAGGAGGCATATAGATGGGCATGACATTGAGCCTGTAAAATAGGTCTTCACGAAACTCCGATTCTTCGATCATTTTTTCGAGGTTGCGGTTCGTGGCCGCAATGATACGGGCATTTGTTTTGACCTCCCTGTTGCTACCGACAGGCATAAATTTTTGATCTTGCAGGACTCGTAGTAACTTCACCTGCATTTCAGGTTTCAACTCACCAATTTCATCTAAAAAAATAGTTCCTTTGTTGGCGTATTGAAATTTTCCAATTTTTCTTTCAAAGGCTCCAGTGAAGGCTCCTTTTTCGTGACCAAAGAATTCACTTTCAATCAGAGTTTCAGGAATCGCTGAGCAGTTGACGGTGACGAAAGGGTGATCTTTTCTGGGGCCGTTAAAATGAAGTGCTTTTGCAACGAGTTCTTTTCCGGTTCCACTTTCTCCACGAATAAGAACAGCAGTATCAACGAGAGCGAGTTTATCAATGACTTGAAAAATTTTCTTCATCTCATTGCTTTGTCCTACGAATTCTTGCTCGGCATCAGGAAGTTTAATGACAGGTGCAGAATAGCTAATGTTTTTAATCATGCTGTGAGCTTTAAGTGCCC
>JAGRAE010000303.1 GCA_020435005.1 Bdellovibrionales bacterium | reverse complement strand
CACTGCCGTGCGAGAATCCCAGATTGCAAGCCTCCAGCGGCTCAAGGCGGAACGAGACCAGAATCAGGTCGACATTGCCTTAAAGGCGTTGACCGAGTGTGCCCGTTCGGGGCAAGGCAACTTGCTCGCTCTGGCCGTTTCCGCGGCCAGAGAAAAAGCCACGGTGGGAGAAATCAGCGAGGCCCTAGAAAAAGTTTTTGGACGCTACGAAGCGCCCGTCAGCGCCGTGCGAGGTGTATACGCGATGGAGCTTGGAAAACAAAGAGATGCTGAGCGTGTCCAGCAACTCGTTTCTAGATTCGCCGAGGTGGAAGGTCGACGGCCGCGAATCCTCGTGGCGAAAATGGGGCAAGATGGTCACGACCGCGGCCAAAAAGTAATCGCTTCGGCCTTTGCCGACCTCGGATTCGATGTTGATATTGGACCGCTATTCCGAACGCCAGAGGAAACGGCTCGCCACGCAGTCGAAAACGATGTCCATATCGTCGGCGTCAGTTCATTGGCAGCCGGACACTTGACTTTGGTCCCACAACTGCGAGATGAGTTAGCCCGGCAAGGACGCGGAGATATCATGATCGTCGCCGGCGGCGTCATTCCTCCTCAAGATTGTGATGCCCTTTACAAGGCA
>JAGRAE010000302.1 GCA_020435005.1 Bdellovibrionales bacterium | reverse complement strand
TGGTATTGCAGAAATGGCAGGTTTGGGTGAAGAAACTCGTAAAATCACTGATGGTCTGGATGAAGTTGGTAATACAACTGCTGCAATAGGTAAAGGTTTTGCAATCGGTGCAGCCGGTCTGGCGGCTTTGGCAATCATTGCAGCATTTATTGAAACGATTTCGGCAAAAGTTTCCGGTTTCTCACTCGATATCGGAAATCCAAAAGTACTGATGGGTATGTTTATTGGTGGTATATTCCCGTTTATTGTCAGTGCGATTACAATGCGTGCGGTTGGCGATGCAGCGTTTGATTTGATTAAAGAAATTCGTCGTCAATTTAAAGAAATTCCCGGTTTGATGGAAGGAACTGCACAGCCTGATAACAAAACTTGCGTGGATATTGCCACAAAAGCGGCATTAAGAAGAATGATGGCTCCGGGTTTGTTAGCAGTATTAGCACCTGTTGTTGTAGGATTTGTGCTTGGAGCCGCAGCACTGGGTGGAATGCTTGGTGGTGCATTGGTGAGTTGTGTTCTGTTAGCATTAACGATGGCAAATGCCGGCGGTGCATGGGATAACGCCAAGAAATACGTTGAAAAAGGGAACTTTGGAGGTAAAGGAACTGATGTTCATGCGGCTGTTGTTNTCG
>JAGRAE010000301.1 GCA_020435005.1 Bdellovibrionales bacterium | reverse complement strand
TCGCTGACGAAAAAAGCAGCCGTCGCCGGCCGCATCGCCGTCCGCGCCTTCAGCCACGCCTTGATCGCGCGGATTTCCTCCGGGCGCAACGGCTGGGTGGTGGACAAACCCTGCTTCAACCGCTGGACATGCACCACCCGGTTGTCCACGTCCACCTGGGACAACTGCAAGCCGCACGCCTCCGACACCCGCAAGCCATGGCGAAACATCAACAACAGCAAGCAGCGGTCACGGGCCGCGTTCCGGCTCTCTTTCGTCGCCGCCAGCAACCGCTCCACCTCCGCTGTCACTAGATAGTTGCGTTCGTGCATCATACTGTCTATTGTTACACTTTTCGGAACGCCCGCGCGTCAAGGACTTGCGCGGGATACCCTGGAAAACTCGGGACGTTTCGCCACATTTTGTCTAGTATAGGTGTAATAGAAAAATTAAATATCTTAAAAACTATACAATAGCCTGTTAAATGCTAAAAAATTAGAGTGCCATAATGAAAATGCATCACAACTCTCAAATAGGGCGAATTGGGGTTCACGCCGTTGGAGAGCAGTTTATAAGACTTGGATATGTATTTAGGGAGCAGCAAACAGATGATTACGGGATAGATGCACATATCGAAATTGTGGCAGGTGG
>JAGRAE010000300.1 GCA_020435005.1 Bdellovibrionales bacterium | reverse complement strand
CGTGTATTGAGTCAGCCACGTTCAACCTAAAGAATAAAAAAGAATAAGAGATCAGATGAGGAAGCATTAACAAATGAAATAATAAAACTTGCAAAAGACTATGGAAGATATGGTTACAGACGAATAACAGCATTACTAAAAAATAAAGGATGGAAAGTAAATCATAAAAGAGTTGAAAGGATATGGAGAACAGAAGGACTGAAAGTTCCACAAAAACAGCCCAAAAGAAAGAGATTATGGTTAAATGATGGATCATGTATAAGATTGAAACCAGAATATAAAAATCATGTATGGAGTTATGATTTTGTATTTGACAGAACAAGTGATGGAAAAGCAATTAGGATGCTGAACATAATTGATGAATATACAAGAGAATGTTTAGCAATACATGTTGAACGTCAAATCAAATCCTCTGAAGTTCTTTATAAATTATCAGAATTGTTTATTTCACATGGAATACCAGATTATATAAGATCAGATAATGGGAGTGAATTTACAACAATAGTACTAAGAAAATGGTTACAAAGAATAGGAGTAAAAACAGCTTACATAGAACCAGGCAGCCCGTGGGAAAATGGATATATAGAATCATTTAATGGAAAATTAAGAGATGAATTATTGAATGGAGAGATATT